>NZ_JAMOKH010000004.1:0-270250 GCF_023656585.1 Bacteroides sp. B1-V-101
CAAAAGACAACTAACATAGGAATAAGAATAACAAAAGTAAACCTATTTAGATATTAAAGTATATTGAGTAAACTAATTCAGTTATAACAAACGAAGTTGTCAACTAAAACCAGTACACATCAACTGCTGATAGTTTCCTATTGTAGAAATTGTTTTTTGCTTGATGAAACTTTAGTTTCATCGTCTTGAAACTGGAGTTTCCTCTGCTTGAAACTTTGGTTTCTTCAGCTTGGAACTAAAGTTTCTGCGGCTTGAAACTATTGGTTTCAATGCTTTGGAACTATAGTTTCATCGCATGGAAACCAACTAGACTAAGCTATTCTTTGATTTATCATTCCAAGGAGCAATATATGATAGTAGCAGGATATGACAGCAAAGCGTGACGGCATTGTGACAACAAAATGTGCTGTCACAATGCTGTCACGCCCTGCTGTCACCTCTTTATTAGCTTATAATCAGTGTGTTATTTAGCTTTTGGTGACAGATGACAGCAATTTTAGATATTTAAATTCTCATGTAGAGGTGAATTTGTTAAAGGTTAAAAAAGGACATAATTTCCGATTTATGGGACACTATATTTATCTTTGCTACCAGTTTTTAAAATCGGAAAAATGAAGATTACGAAGAAGAAAATAGCTTGGGGCATCGTTCTCCTGATATTGATTGCCGGTGGTGTCATTTGTAAGATACGCTGGAAAGTCTGGTTCCACAATATCCCTGAAATACGCTATGTGCTGACGGAAGACCCGCAACGGGTATTTCTGACATTCGGAAATGACGGCGAACTGTCCCGTAATGTGAGCTGGGTGTGCGGAGGCGTTTCCAAGCAGGCAAAGCTGGAATATACAAAGATCGGTTCCGGAGATACTCTTCTCGTTGACGGCTCTTCCAAATTTCTCCGTACACTGGGCGGGTTCGGTTATGCCAACTGGGCAAAATTTAAAGAACTCTCTTATGGCGATTCCTACTCTTATCGGGTATGGAATGACGATCGCTCATCCGATTGGTATTCGTTCACGATGCAACCCGATTCGACTGATCATTTCTCCTTTATATTTATAGGTGACGTGCAGGATACTTTGCGTGGAAAGACACGTGGCTTTATGGAAAATGTGCGCCATCGCTATCCGCAGGCGGACTTCTATATGTTTGCCGGTGACTTTGCAGAGCGTCCGATGAACTGTTACTGGGATGAAGCCTATCAGAGTGTGGATTCCATAGCTCCCACCAAACCGATATTGGTTTCTCCGGGAAATCATGAATATGTAAAAGGACTGGTACGTGTTTTGGAGAAACGATTTGCTTATGTCTTTTCTTATCTGCTCGAATCGAGGTATAAAAATAATAATGTATATTCTATTGATTACAACGATGCCACTATCATCACGCTGGATAGTAACCGTGATCCTTGGTTCCTCTTCTCTCAACGGGAATGGCTGGAGAAAACGCTGAAGGCTTCGAAAAAGAAATGGAAGATCGTCATGCTCCATCACCCGGTATATTCTATAAAAGGTAAGACGAACAACCTTGCCGTGCGCTGGATGTTCGACGGACTGTTCCGTGAATATGGAGTAGACTTAGTGCTTCAGGGACATGAGCATAACTATGCCCGTATGACTAATAAGAACGATGAGGGCGAAATGACCACCCCGTTGTATCTGGTAAGCCACGCTTCCCCGAAGAGTTACCGTCTATCTTTCAATGATAAGTATGATCGTTTCGGGACGAACCGCCGTTTCTACCAGCATATCGACGTGACGGGAGACACGCTCCGGATGCAAGCTTATCTGGAGAATGACTCACTGTACGATGATGTCCGTATTGTGAAGAACGCTTCCGGCACTCAAATCATTGACAATGCAAAAGACATTCCGGAGATACTTGAAATGCCTGCAAGGTTGAGTGGAAAGAAGGCCGAAGAGTTCGAACGGAATGCTGAGAAGTGGAGGAACCGTTCCTTAGTAAAGTAAATACTTCTGTCTCATATCACGGTAGGTCTGCAACTCCTTTTGCCAGCTGTCACGGATTTCCTCTTCCGATTCTCCTTTAAGGATCGCTTTGCGTACCGAATCCGTTCCCATCAGTAAGTCAAACCATCGGGGACGGGAGAAGAATGCTGCGCCTTCGCCGAATAAACGGTAGAAACGCAGAAAGTAACGGAGCGTGAAACCGTTTACGTCTGTTACGTTCCGTAAATCTTCGCCATAACAAGTGACTCCTTTGTGCATCGGATTTTTGTCGAATCCCGGCAGGGAGCGCGGAGTGAAGGCAAAATCGCCATACTTTTTGTTAGGTGCGCCTAACACCTGAAAAGGAAAGGTCGTTCCGCGTCCCACACTGACACGTGTTGCTTCAAAAGGGCAAAGTGAGGCATAAAGGCGGATGGATTGTGCATTGGGCAAGTTGGGAGATGGTTTCACGGGAAGTACATAGGGCTGTCCGTGTTTCCACCCTTTTACGGGAATCACAGTCAGCGGACAAGTCTTTGCCTGGGTAGTCATCCATCCTTCTCCATTGATCATCTGCGCCAGCTCTCCGATAGTACAACCGTGAAGAACCGGCAAAGGCAGCATTCCGACAAAACTTTTATATCCGGCTTTTAATACAGGTCCCTCTACGTAATCGCATGGATTGGGGCGGTCCAGTATAATCATCTCTTTTTTGTTTTCCGCACAAGCTTCCATTACATAATACATCGTACTGATATATGTATAGAAACGTGCGCCCACATCCTGGATGTCGAACAAGATTACATCGATATCTTTCAGTTGGGCGGCAGTCGGTTTTTTATTATCTCCGTAGAGCGAGACGATGGTTACTCCCGTACGGCTGTCTTTTCCGTCTTTTACTGTTTCACCGGCATCCGCGTTGCCGCGGAAACCGTGTTCCGGTGCAAAGACTTTCACTATATCGATTTTTTGTTTTAATAAAGTATCCAGCAGATGAATTGGCTCTGTGCCGACGATGGAAGTGTGGTTTACCACCATTCCTACCCGTTTCCCTTTGATTAACGGCAGGTATTGATCCATACGCTCGGCACCCGTAATTACTTTTCCACTGGCGTATGTAGAACACAGTATTATGAACAGAGAGAAAAGAATGAGGGAACTTCTGGCTTGCATATCAGTAAATTTTTGTAATATTGCACAAAAATATCATTTATCAGTAAGGGAACAAGTAATAACTAGTGAAAAAGTATGAATCCAATAGAAATCATCGACAAATTTTATCCGCAGGATACGGAACAACGACACATTCTACTAATACATAGCCTTTCTGTAGCCCAAAAAGCTTTGAAGATTGTAGATGCACATCCTAACTTACCTATCAACCGCAGCTTTGTCAGAGAAGCCGCGCTTCTGCACGATATAGGAATCTTTATGACCGATGCTCCCACCATCCAATGTTTCGGAGAGCATCCCTACATCGCACACGGTTATCTGGGTGCAGACCTTTTGCGAAAAGAAGGTTTTGAACGCCATGCACTGGTTTGCGAACGTCACACCGGAGCCGGACTGACACTGGAAGAAATCATAGAACGCCAGCTTCCTGTTCCTCATCGTGAGATGGTGCCCGTCACTCTGGAAGAGCAAATAATCTGTTTTGCCGATAAATTCTTTTCTAAAACTCATCTTGACGAAGAAAAGACAGTAGAAAAAGCCCGGAAAAGCATTGCAAAATATGGTGAAGAAGGTCTAAACCGCTTTGATGGGTGGTGCTCTTTGTTTTTATAGCACTAAAAAATAATTAAATAACGGAGATTCTCACGCATTATTGATGAAGATTGTGTACTTTTGCCACTTCAAGCGTAAAACTATTAGTTAATGGCGCCATTGAGAGCAAAAATAATTATATCATTCATATTGCTGATTGTCTTGCTGATGCTTCCTGATGAGGCTACGTCTCAGCGTCGAAGAAGAGGGATGATTGCCTCCAACACTGTACAAACGGATTCCCTTAACAGGAAAGATTCGTTAGGGGCGGATACAGTTGTGGTACGCGTCGACTCTGTAGCACCGACAAAGAAACAACCGCTCGATGCACCGGTTATTTATGAATCTAACGACTCCACCACTTTTACATTGGGAGGTGCCGCTACGCTTTATGGTAGCGGCAAAGTCAACTACCAGAACATTGAGCTGGCAGCGGAAGTGATTTCCATGAATCTGGACAGCAGTACAGTACACGCCTACGGTATTAAAGACACGACGGGAACGATCAAAGGTAAACCTGTCTTTAAAGAAGGTGAAACTGCATACGATACAGAAACAATCAGCTATAACTTCAAGAGCAAGAAAGCGGGAATCACCGATATTATCACTCAACAGGGTGAAGGTTATGTGACCGGTAGCAGAGCCAAGAAAGGAGCAAATGATGAAATCTTTATGGAGCACGGTCGCTACACGACTTGTGATCATCATGACCATCCTCACTTCTATATGCAGTTGACAAGAGCCAAAGTGCGCCCCAAGAAGAATGTAGTGACAGGACCTGCCTATCTTGTGGTGGAAGATGTTCCCCTGCCGCTGGCTGTGCCGTTTTTCTTCTTCCCTTTCTCCAGCAGCTATTCTTCGGGTTTCATTATGCCGACGTATATGGATGATTCAAGCCGTGGTTTCGGTCTGGCGGAAGGCGGATATTACTTTGCTATGAGTGACATCATGGACTTGAAGCTGACAGGAGATATATTCACGAAAGGTTCATGGCGGCTTTCCGGATTGACCAATTATAATAAGAGGTACAAATACTCCGGTACATTGCAGGCGGATTATCAGGTGACCAAGACCGGAGACAAAGGAATGCCGGATTATACGGTTGCCAAAGACTTCAAGGTAGTGTGGAACCACCGTCAGGATGCCAAGGCAAGTCCGAACAGTACTTTCTCCGCCAGTGTGAACTTCTCTACCAGTAGTTACGAACGATCTAACATCAACAACCTTTATAACTCCCAGTTGTTGACTCAGAATACAAAGACATCAAGTATCAGTTACTCCCGTAGTTTCCCCGATATCGGTCTGACCTTGTCTGGAACGACCAATATTGCGCAGACCATGCGTGACTCATCCATTGCAGTAACGCTTCCTGACCTTAATATTACATTGAGCCGTCTGTTTCCCTTCAAGCGGAAGAAGGCTGCCGGAGCCGAGCGTTGGTATGAGAAGATATCAATCAGTTATACAGGACGTCTGACGAACAGTATCCGTACTAAGGACGACCGTCTGTTCAAGACCGGTATCAGCGGATGGGAAAATGCGATGAATCATAATATTCCTATCAGTGCTACTTTTACACTGTTCAAGTATTTGCAGGTCAATCCTTCGGTGAATTATACGGAGCGTTGGTACACCCGCAAGATAAATCAGACATATAATGAGGAAACGGGACGTTTGGAACAGAATCTGAATGATACTATTAATGGCTTTTATCGCGTATCCAACTATTCAGCCAGTTTGTCTTTAAGTACTAAGCTGTATGGTATGTACAAGCCTCTTTTCATGAAGAAGAAGGAAATACAAATTCGCCACGTTGTCACTCCGCAGGTTAGCATTAGTGGTGCTCCTTCGTTTAGTAAATACTGGGAAGAGTATACAGATAATAACGGAAATACTCAATATTATTCTCCTTTTACGGGGCAGCCTTTTGGAGTTCCTTCGCGTGAAGGTTCAGGGACGGTTAGTTTCTCTTTGGCTAATAATTTAGAGATGAAGTATTTTGATGCAAAGAAGGATACATTAAAGAAAGTCAGTTTGATTGATGATTTGAGTGTGAATATGTCATATAATATGGCTGCAAAGGAAAAGCCATGGAGCCCCTTGAGTATGAATCTTCGACTGAAACTGACAAAGAATTATACTTTCAATATGAATGCATCATTTGCTACTTACGCTTATACGTTTGATAAAAGTGGTAATGTGGTCGAAGGTAATCGAACTGAATGGTCGTATGGACGTTTCGGACGTTTTCAAGGGTATGGTTCTTCTTTTAACTATACCTTTAATAACGATACCTGGAAAAAGTGGTTCGGTCCGAAGGAAGACGAGAAGGATAAAGACAAGAAGGAGTCAGAAGATGGAGACGGAGAAGATTCTGAAGGTGCGGAAGATGGAACTACGACCAAGAAAGTAGAGAAGGCGCAAGCCGACCCGGATGGTTATCAAGTATTCAAGATGCCCTGGTCTTTAAGTTTCAGTTATTCATTCAATATTCGTGAGGACAGGACTAAGCCTATCAACCGTTATTCAATGCGTTATCCGTTTACTTATACTCACAATATCAATATGAATGGTAATGTGAAGATTTCCAATAACTGGTCGCTTTCGTTCAATTCGGGTTACGATTTCCAAGCGAAGGAAATAACGCAGACTTCCTGTACGATTTCTCGTGATTTGCATTGCTTTAACTTGTCTGCCAGTCTTTCACCATTTGGACGTTGGAAATACTATAATGTTACGATTCGTGCTAATGCAAGTATTCTTCAAGACTTGAAATATGAGCAGAGAAGTCAGACGCAAAGTAATATTCAGTGGTATTAGGGTGTTATTAGTAAACGCTTTCTAATTCTGCATAAAGCTTGGGGAGTGATTCCTAAAAATGATGCAATGTATTTTAATGGAACTGTTAGGAACAAATTTTGATATTGTTTACATAGTTTGGTGTATCGCTTTTCAGGAGTCATTCTTAGTAGAGCCACTTCCAATTCTAAATTTTCTTTAATAATATTTAGACTGTATGTTTTCAAATTTATTTCTTCTCCTATTTCTTCTAAAATCACGTTTGATATAGATAAAATTGTGCATTCTGACAGACAACTTAAGCATTCTGTCGCTTCTGTAGCTGTTCCATAGTGACACAGTAAGTTGCCTGAGAGTGTAAATCTTAATGTTTGTTCTTCTGATGTGTTGCTGTCTATTGTATAGTGCCTTATAGTTCCGTGGGTGAGTATGCAAAATGAATCATTTAGTAATTTATTTTCAAGTATAGTCGCCTTGGGATATTTTGTAGAAGTAAATACTTTATATAATTTTTTCAATTTAATCATAGAAAAGGCTGATATGTATGTAGATAGCGCTTTTATGTCGTTTTCAATATTAATGTCATTTTTACTATACATGTTGTTTTTGTTATTGTGAGTTATAATAGATCTTTTGTTACAAATGTAATGAAGAATAGTATATATATGATATATGTAGTGATAAAAGATGCAAACATGGAGGTGTTGATGAACTTAAGTTTATAAATAGAGGATATTTTACCAACAATATACTGTATATATCTAATTGCTGGGTGCTCTAATTTGAATACTGATATGAAATTGATTAAAATTATTTTGATTATAGAGAATCGTTATTGTGATTTTTTTATAGAAGAACTTGGTGATTGTGAAGATTGCATATTGTTTATGCTGTATAAAATAATCTATTTCTTTTTTTTGTTGTTTATTTTGTGATTATAGTGATGAGATTTACTTGAAAGTGATAATTGCTATGATTTTGATGTTATAATAGAGAACAGAACTATTTGAATTTGTAGGTATAGGTAAAGGATGATGTTATGGATAGAAGTTAGTCAAACATGATGATGAAGACTATGTGGTATTAATAGGTGTAGTTTTTATAGAAATCATATATTAAAATTATTCTAAATAATTGAAATCTATGAATTAGTCTTTATAAAAAGAGTTTGCGTTTTAAACATACTCTTTTTATAAAGACTTGTTGGCAGTTTAGCGTCTTCTAACTTCAAGGTAAACAGAAATATTACCTGTGATCCAATAATCAGCGAAACTCTTGTCTAAGCTTAACTTTTGACCATTATAGTAAAGATCAAAATACCTTGTGCCCAAGATAGCAGAGGCTTCATTCCAAACTTCCTGAATCTTTGTGTTTTCAGATAAATTGGGTACGTAAATGGGATAAATGGCACCATTATCATTAATGAACATGTTGACAAATCTGGGAGTTGCAGATTCTGATGTAGTGTTGATATCTACATCTTCAGATACTGTTTGTGCATACATTGGCAATGAGCAGAATAATGCAAATGCCAAACCGAAAAATAAATTTGTTCGTTTCATTTTACTTTTGGTTTAAAGGTTGATAATTTTTTGTCTCATGAGTACAAAGCAAAGGTAGAATTATTTATGGAAAAAGAACTGAACTTAAATTAATGATTTTCAATTCTATAGAATTTATGAACAATAGTTCATTGTATATTTTGTAGTAGTGAAATAAATACTGATAATATTATATGGTGTTTGGATTTAATCTTGTTTTATAGGATTGATCTATTGGCTAGCTTTATGTATGAGAAATATTTTTTAAGATTAAATAGACTTAGTGGTGTGTAAGGTAAGCTAATGCGGATATTTAAGAATAGAAAAGTGTAGACAGATATATAACAATATCTAGCAATAATAAGATGAATGGAGAGTTGAGAGTTACTATGCAGCGTCATCATTTATTGTGCAGCCAACTCTCAACTTTCCATTTTCAACTCTCAACTTCTTACCATGTTATTTCCGTTTCTCCGTTTGCTTTCAGATAATCGTTTGCACGGCTGAAATGTTTGTTGCCGAAGAAACCATTGTAGGCAGAAAGGGGAGAGGGATGAGCAGAGCTAAGTACCAGATGCTTGTTGCGGTCGATGAAAGCTCCTTTGCGTTGAGCATAAGCTCCCCACAGGATAAATACAAGATGTTCCCGTTCTTCTGCCAGTGCGCGGATAGCGGCATCTGTAAAAGCTTCCCATCCACGATTCTGATGAGAGCCTGCCTGATGGGCGCGTACAGTCAGAGTAGCGTTGAGCAATAATACTCCTTGCTCAGCCCAGCGAGTCAGGTTACCGGTAGTAGGAGCGTCTGTACCTATGTCTGCCTTTATCTCTTTAAAGATATTGACCAAAGAAGGAGGGAAGGGTACTCCGTCGTTTACAGAGAAACAGAGTCCATGTGCTTGCCCCGGTCCGTGGTACGGGTCTTGTCCGATGATTACTACCTTCACTTTGTCGAAAGGACAAAGGTTGAAGGCGTTGAAAATAAGTTTTCCCGGAGGGAAAATCTGATACTGGCTATATTCACTTTTTACGAATTCTGTCAGTGTGCGAAAGTAATCTTTTTCAAATTCAGGCTGTAAGTGTGTTTTCCAGCTTTCTTCTATTTGTACGTTCATAGCAATTATATAAGGTGTATATCAAGTTCCTCACATTCTTTGCGCATATCTTCGGGCCAGATGCTGGCTTGTATTTCTCCGATATGAGCTTTGCGAAGGTAGAACATACACAAACGGGATTGACCGATACCACCACCAATAGATAGTGGAAGTGTGTCGTCCATTAATCGTTTGTGGAAATAAAGTTTCAGTCTCTCTTCTTCGTTTTCTTCTTTGAGCTGGCGTTGTAGCGCTTCTTTGTCTACACGAACACCCATAGAGGACAGTTCGATGGAGCGTTGCAGTACATCATCCCAAAGTAAAAGGTCACCGTTCAGTCCGGGCAGGTTGTTTAGGCCGGTGGATGTGTAGTCATCATAATCCGGTGCACGTCCGTCATGTTTTTTGCCGTCGCTTAGTTTGCAACCGATACCGATGATAAATACGGCACCGTATTTTTGGCAGATGGCATGCTCACGGCATTTGGGTTCCAGGTTCGGATAGAGTTGGCGTAGTTCTTCCGAATGGATAAAATGTAATTTCTGAGGCAGACAAGGTTTGATCTGCGGATACATTTCATATACCATGTATTCTGTACGGATCATGGCAGCGTAGATACGATTTACGATCTCTTTCAGGAAATCTACGTTTCTGTCCTCGTTGGTGATGACACGTTCCCAGTCCCATTGGTCTACATAGAGCGAATGGAGGTTTCCGAGTTCTTCATCAGAACGGATGGCGTTCATGTCGGTATAGATACCGTATCCCGGTTCGATATTGTAATCGGCGAGAGTTAATCTTTTCCATTTGGCTAATGAATGAACGACTTCTGCTTGTGCGTCACCTAAATCCTTGATAGGGAATGAAACAGGACGTTCTATACCATTCAAGTCGTCATTGATACCCATTCCTTTCAGTACGAAAAGAGGGGCTGTCACGCGTCTGAGGCGTAATTCGGATGACAAGTTTAACTGGAAGAACTCTTTTATTTGTTTGATTCCCAACTCTGTTTGTTTTAAGTCGAGTAACGGTTTATAGTTCTTTGGTTTTATCAAGTAACTCATAGGATTGTTGATTGTTAATTGTCGGCAAAGATAGGAATAATATTAATATCTGTATTGGATATTCTCTAAAAGATTGTCAAATTGATAAAGTATATGCTCTAAAGCATTTCAAAATAACAGAATGTTAAGGGGCAATACTGACTTAAGAACTATAAAAAAAGATGAATCATTAGGAAGATGAGAAGATTTTTTATACTTTTGTCATCGCATTTAGGAAATGGCCCCGTAGCTTAGTGAATAGAGCGTCAGATTCCGGTTCTGAAGGTCGTGCGTTTGAATCGCACCGGGGTCACATGAAAATCCCTTGATAATCAGCAGTTATCAAGGGATTTTTGTTCTTATATGACCTTTCTTCTAGCTTCTCGATACCTGCAATCCTTTATCGGAAAGCGTCATTTCAACAAAGCGTGCACGCGGATTAGGAGCCTGTTCGGTCAATATCCGACGGATGCACCCTGCTGCTTGCGGATCTTTAGCCACCATATATAAGTAACCGCCACCTCCTGCACCGGGTAATTTATATCCTAGTGTATAATCTTTAATCTGTTCGATAATAGCTGCTACTGCCGGTGGATTCGTGCCACTGTCCAATGCTTGGTTTTGTATCCAGCTTTTGCCGACAAGATTGCCGAAAGTTTCGAAATTACCTCGCAGGATAGCTTCGCTCATATCCATTGCATGGGCTTTCATTTCTGCCAATAAACTCAGATGCACTCCGGAGTTAAGGAACATGGAACTGACAATTTCAGCTAAAATTCCTTTTGCTGTACGGGTGATTCCGGTATAATAAAGCAGATGGCAGTCCCGATATTCCGGCTGCACAAAGAGCTGGTCGGGTAACCACCGTACTAACGGATGTTGTTCAAAGCCGGATTCGGATTGCAACAATTTTACGCCGGGGAATACGCCACCGTATTGATCCTGCCATCCGCCGCCGGTGGTGAGCAATTGTTCCAATACCAGTGTATAGTTGCAGATGTCGTTCCTATCCCATGCCAGTCCGCAAAAATCATTGATAGCTCCGAGTACGGTAGATGCAAGAATAGAACTGGTACCTAGTCCCGAACCTGCCGGAATGGCGGCCAGTAAAGTGATTTCCAGTCCTGAACCGAACGCTTTCAGATGCTTTTCCAATGACGCATGAGATTCTGCCGCAAATAATGGGGAAAATCCTGCCAAGGTAAGTGCTGCCTTCGGTATGGAGAAAGGCGAACCGACTTTCTTGTAATCCTGCAATTCCTCATAACTTCGGATAACCTCCACAGCTCCCATATCAATGGAACGAAGTACGATATGGAACTCGTGACATGGTTTGACGTATACCTGTAGCGGCGGCTGCCCATTCAACTCAATCGCCAGATTGACTACACTTCCTCCCGAATAGAGAGAGTAGGGAGGTGTATCTGTCCATCCTCCTGCAACGTCAATGCGCACCGGACTACGCCCCCATACGATCTGATCCGAATAAACATTGAGTTTAGGATAGTTCTTTTTTCCGGCAACGGCTTCCAGTAATCCGTCACGGAGTAGCTGGAACGCGGCTTGTTCTTCTTTGCAGCCTTCATTGCCTTGCAGCTTCAGGATACGTGCCCGAAGCATACGGTTATGTATACGCACCATGGGTGCGGCATCCTCTTTCAAGACAGCGGGAACATCCAGATTGAGCCGGACAAATTCATTGGCTGCGTCTTGCAAGTCAAGCTGATAGAATACACTCTTCTCATAATTGGCGGACAATCCTTTCCAGTTATCCCTGCGGAAAGCGCTACGCTGTGCGTAAAGACGTTCCAGGTTCGCTTGTGCCGATATCTCGTCAGCGGATAGTTTTTCAGCTCTCAGCCATAACTCTTTTCCTTCTTTCAATTGCGGTTCGGCTATCATCCAGCGTATTAAAAGGCCCAGTTCTTCGATGGAAGTCGTTACGGGGAAAACAGGAGCAGCTTGCAGATCATCTGTACGTCCTTTTATGTCTTCCAGCCCAATCTCTCTTTCCTTCATCCACTGTGTGAAAGAGTTCCCCAAGTAGGTGGTCGAGTCATTACTTAAATCACCTTTGAAAACATCATCCAGCCCATAAGGCCGTGCGACAAAGGCTGCGTCTCCCATAGGAACGATGTCGATGCAGACTCCGTCCGGCAGGTTTATATTCCAATGGTTTTCGGGAACTCCTGTAATAATCTGTCGTGAACCTAATTTCCATCCTTCTCCTACGTGGCTGTTCTCAATCCATAAATTGGCGTTCTCTGCAGATAACTTCACTTGGGTAAACGAGTTTTGTATAAAGATGGCAGGATTCGGTTTTACTTTCCGGTGCATGATACGCCTTTGGTCATGCACTTTATCCTGTATGGCGAGCGTGGAAGAAATCAGTTCCCGACTCGTTCCGAAATGATAAAACTCTCCGCCGGGCAAAGGCAGGATTGCTACCGAAAGTTTGTTTACTTCGTCGTCTGCCGTTTGGGGATGCTCTCCCAGTGCCAGACCATAATCCGAATATAAATCGTAGTAGCTGATATCATTCGTGCCTTTTTTCAATGACCGTTTCATCAGTACCTCTACGGCACGGTCACTTAATATCCATATACCGATATCCATCAGGAAAAGATGGGTCTTCGATAATCCTTCCAATTCCTCTAAAGAAGGTTTCTGCAACATGAAGTCGAGCACTTCCGGCTTCTTGCGGTCCGATACGAATACCCCGTGGTGAGTAGCCAGTGAAGGGTTCACCCATAAACCATAACATACGACATCTACTTCCGGAATGTCTTGCAGCGGTTTTTCCGAACGGATATATACGTCTCCACTGGCTATCAGCGTGTTCAAGCCTTTCGGGGCCTGCTTCATGATTCTTTCGTATAGCGGAAGTTGCAGTGACAGCAGATTCTGTCCCAGCTTTTGTCCTCTCTCCCAACTGAAAACCGGTATGGGAGTCAGTATTTTGCCCGAAGGAGCATAGCCGGGCAAGCGGCGGCTTTGTCCTCCCGCATGTAGCAGAATCCTTTTCTCGTTTCCAATCCATTTGCTGAAAGTCTCTTCCGGTGCAAAAGCCTGATGGCACGCCTGCAACAGCCAGGTTGTTCCGCCGCCGGAACCTAACTTGCTGCCTACAGGGTCTGATGTACAAAACCAGTCAGTATGATTCACTTCTTCCAGTTGATGAAAACTGTCAATTAAGTTGGGAGGTAAGGATAATAACTTTTGCATAGTAGAATCGGTGTTTATTGGTTTATAACATGATTGTATCCCAGCTGTCGCAGAGTGCCTGCATAGAAGGAAACAGCAGATCGGCTCCGGCATCCAGCAGCACTTGTCCGTCCAACGGACCGGTATTGACCGCGATTGTGAAAATTCCGGCTTTATGTCCTGCTTCCACGCCCAAAGGTGCGTTTTCAATCACAACAGCTTCATCCGCTTTCAAGCCTCCTTTCTTAAGAGCCATCAGATAAGGTTCCGGATGGGGCTTGCCATATTTAACGTCAAAAGCGGTCACCATCAGCTCTTTCTGAAACATTCCCGGAAAATTGTGTTCCAGACGTTCCAACAAAGAAAGCTGTCCCGAACCGGTGACTACCATAGGAGTCAGCCCTTCACTCTTTACTTTCTGCAAAAGTTCCCATGCGCCGGGCATACGTTCTGCTTCCGGGTAAGAATTGAACAGGATACTTTTTTCGTGATATATACTTTCTATTTCCTCTTGTGTGGCCTCTTTTCCTAATTCACGTTGAAATACGATATTGATAGTCGATGCCCCCGTGCGTCCTTCGTGCATATATGCTTCTTCACGGCTCAGATCAAGGCCGTGGGTTTTCATTACCTGATGCCATGCTTCGGAGTGATAGGGCATTGAATTAAAGAGTACGCCGTCCATATCGAACAGGACGGCTTTCAGTTTCTTCTTCATAATTGAGTTAGATGGAATCTGTTTGGTATTTATTCTTTTTTCAGCAGATCTTTTAGTTCAGATACGGTAATGACCACATCGTGTTGAACTTCCGATTGATTGCCGATATATCTGTAGGTTATATTTCTGTTACAATTCACACAGTATTTGATGAATAGTTGGGTAGCAATATCCGTCTGATCGGCTAATGTTTCGACAATGCCTTTTTTTACCTCTACTGCGTTTGCTTCAATCTGGTCCATATCACACAGGTCTTCGTCAACGCGACAGATATAAATCACTGCTTCATCGTTGAGCTCGACCTTCTCGATTATCACTTCCTCACTAGCCTTCATCGGGAACTGTAAGTTCGCCATATGAACCTGTGATTCCAGTTTTGCCAGCTCACTTTCGGAAGCATTGACATCCGCATTGAGAGCTTCCTTAATTTCATCCGTTGTCAGTTCGCAGACTACCTGTTCTCCTGAATCTTTTCCTATAAATATCATCTGCAGACCAGCTTTGCATTTCATTACGAGATCCAGTAGTGTTTTCACCTCTTTAGACGGATTTTGGAACATGGTTTTCAGGGAAGTCTTCATGCTTTCCGGATTTTTCTGCAGGGCTTTGATATTGGCAATCTCTTCGTTTAAGTAAAAGGTATACACTACGTTTTCTCCATCAAAGACGATGCTGGTGATTTTGCCGGCCTCGCCCATTTCCATCGGGCATTGTTTGTTGGCAACCTCAATGGCTGCTTTGAGTTTGATTTCCTGACAACTGGTGGTTAACATCATCAGTAGTGACAAGCTGATAAACAATATCACTGCATTCGGTCTTCTTACTAATTTTTCCATTGTTTTTTTATTTAGAATTCATTTGTTCTTGGGATAAAAAGAGATATACGAAGCAAAGATAGTCATAAAATATGAGAGATATAACAGAATGGAGGAGATAGTTGCTGGTTGTGTTTTGGATGATAAATCGTATGATAATTTGTCGTTTAGAAGATAATATGTATTTTTGTAGCATGATAAAACTAGTCGATAGCATGAAAAAGAAAGTATTATTTCTGCTGCCATTGTTTCTGGGTGCTTGTTCGGATAGCGGAGAAAGCCCTGTTATCACGATAGAAAAGCTATATGTGAAAGTAGATCAAGGCGATGGAGAAACCATCCGCGAAGACTATGCAAACCGGATGAGTGAAATGCCTGCTTTGAAAGTGGGAGATAAGGTCGATGCGTTTTTGGTCTTGGACGGCAATGGAGCCGAACTGAAATCTTTCCAGCTTCAGAATGGTGAAGAGATGAAGACTGAGCTCCGTTATGAAAAGACAGAAGTCACTACCGAAGGAAATCTGACAGACGAAGAAAAAGGGCAGTTGCGCTTCAAAGATGGCGTGACAAAGACTAAGGTGCTGGTTCATGCCACTGTTGAGCATGTAGATAAAAATGGTGATGTACAATTATCTTTTTATCTCTCTTCAAAGGCGGAGTGTGAAGGAGCGCAGGAAGTGATTGACTTGAAAACAGAAGTCGTTGAGAATGAATCCTGAAAGGGAATGAGTTACTTTAACGTAACGAAGGAAATAGAATAAAAGAAGCGGTCTCCGGAGAGGCCGCTTCTTTTTATTGTCAGTTATTGGATATTACAGTTTAGCCTGAATAGCCTTTGATTCTTCTTCATATCCTGGTTTGTTCAGCAAAGCAAACATATTTTTCTTGTATGCTTCCACGCCCGGTTGGTTGAAAGGATTCACACCCAGCAGATAGCCGCTGATGCCGCAAGCCTTTTCGAAGAAGTACAGCAGACCGCCGATGTTGTATTCGCTCAGTTCCGGAAGAACGATGCGCATGTTGGGTACACCGCCGTCTACGTGAGCCAGCTGAGTTCCCAGTTCGGCCATTTTGTTCACTTCGTCCACCCGTTTGCCGGCAAGGAAGTTCAGGCCGTCCAGATTAGCTTCATCGAAAGGAACTTCCAGTTTATGGTCTACTTTATCCAGTGAGATCACAGTTTCGAAGATCGAACGTTCGCCTTCCTGAATCCATTGTCCCATAGAGTGCAGGTCGGTAGAAAAGTCAACAGATGCGGGGAAAATACCCTTGTTGTCTTTACCTTCGGATTCTCCGTAAAGCTGTTTCCACCATTCACTTACGTAGTGCAGTTTCGGGCAGAAGTTGACAAGGATTTCAATCTTCTTGCCTTGTCTGTACAGTTCGTTGCGGGTAGCAGCGTAGATAGCCGCAGGGTTTTCTGCAAACGGCACGTCAGAACCGCATGCCTTTTCCATATCGGCAGCACCGGCAACCAGTTTGTCGATGTCGAATCCGGCAACTGCGATCGGCAGCAAACCAACCGGAGTGAGCACAGAGAAACGTCCGCCTACGTTGTCCGGAATGATAAATGTCTTGTATCCTTCTTTGTCGGCAGTCACACGTGCAGCACCTTTCTTGGCGTCTGTTACGGCAACGATGACTTTCTTGGCAGTTTCTTTGCCGCGTTGGTCTTCACATTGCTTTTTCAGCAGACGGAAAGCAAGAGCGGTTTCGGTAGTCGTTCCCGATTTGGAGATATTGATAACACCGAATTTCTTGTCTTTCAGATATTCGGTCAGTTCATACAGATAGTCTTCGCTGATGTTATGTCCGGCATAGATCATGACAGGAGCAGTTTTCTTATCCTGCAACCATGTGAAACTGTTAGACAGCGCTTCGATTACGGCACGTGCGCCCAGATAGCTGCCACCGATACCTGCTACGATCACTACTTCGCAGTTGTCTCTTAATACTTTTGCAGTAGCGTTCAGGTCAGCCAGATGTTCTTTGCTGATGGACGAAGGCAGATGTAACCATCCCAAGAAGTCGTTACCTTCTCCTGTTCCTTTTTCCAGCATTTCCTGTGCAGCTTTTACCTCGGCTTCATAAGCAGAAACCTTTTCTTTGGAGATGAATCCAAATGTTTTTTCAATGTTCAAGCTAATCATATCTATCAATTTTAAGTAATATGTAATAAGTATTAGGTAATAAGTATTAAGTATTACGCATTAAGTATTATACATGAAATGTGAAGCCTAGGTAGCTACGGTTAATACCTAATACTTATTACTTAATACTTATTACTTATTTCTCTCATCTAAAAGAATCAGTCAGCAATTTGATCTCTATCATGGGTGAGATGCGTTCATACAAGATATTGTATACGGCATCCAGTATCGGCATGTTGACGTGGTGATGCTTGTTGATCTCTTTGATGCACTTCGTGCCGTAGTATCCTTCCGCGATCATTTCCATTTCAATCTGCGCACTTTTAACGGAATATCCCTTGCCTATCATCGAACCGAATGTGCGGTTACGGCTGAAGTTGGAGTATCCTGTCACCAATAAGTCTCCTAAATAAACAGAATCATCTACATTTCTGTTCAGGGGATGTACTGTATTCAGGAAGCGGTTCATTTCCTGAATCGCATTGGATATCAGTACTGCTTGGAAGTTATCGCCGTATTTCAGTCCGCTGCAGATGCCGGCGGCAATGGCGTATACATTTTTAAGCACCGAACTGTATTCGATGCCGGCTACGTCGTCGCTGACGGAAGTCTTGATGAAGCTGCTTCCCAGACGGCGGGCGAAGATGCGTGCTTTGTCCTTGTCCGGGCAGGCGATGGTCAGATAAGAGAGGCGTTCCAGCGCTACTTCTTCTGCGTGGCAGGGGCCTGCAAGGACAGCGATGTTTTCGGGTGGTACGCCATATTCTTTTGTGAAATATTCCGATACAATCACGTTGTCATCGGGTACGATTCCTTTGATAGCAGTGATAATAAACTTATCCTTAATCTTTGTTTTCAGCTTTTTCAGATGAGCTTTCAGATAAGGAGAGGGGGTGACGAAAATCAGTGTATCCGATTCCTTCACGACATCGTTGATGTTAGAACTGAAAGTGATACGCTTCGTGTCGAATTTCACCCCTGTCAGATAGGCGGGATTATGTCCAAGTCTCTTAAAATCGGCGATGCGGTCGTCTCGTCGCATGTACCAATTAATAGAGTCTTCCTGAGCCAGACACATCTTTGCGATGGCTGTAGCCCAACTTCCTCCGCCCATTATCGCTATCTTACCGGGTAGTTTCATATTTAGTTGAAAGTTGAAAGTTGAAAGTTGAGAGTTGAAGATTGGAAGTTGTTGCTTGAACAACATTTTCAATTTTCAACTCTCAACTCTCAACTTATTTAAGTTTATTTATCCACTCGGTCACGTCGTTCACGCTTGGATTGGTCAGTTCTAATTTGTATTTCTTATTGATGCCGCAGATGTCCTGGTGCAACTTTTGCGGATTGACATCCTGCATATCAGCTACTGTGTTGTAGCCGGCTTTCTGGATGACCGGCACCCAGTCTTCTGCAATACCCAGTTCCATGTATTTGGCGGCAGGGTCTTTCTTGATTACTTTCTCCGGACGCATTTGCGGGAAGAACAGTACTTCCTGAATGGTGGTCTGTCCTGTCATCAGCATCACCAGACGGTCGATACCGATACCGATGCCGGATGTAGGAGGCATACCATATTGCAAAGCACGCAGGAAATCCTGGTCGATAATCATTGCCTCGTCGTCACCCTTGTCGGCAAGACGCATCTGTTCTTTGAAGCGTTCTTCCTGATCCAGCGGATCGTTCAACTCCGAGTAGGCATTGGCCAGTTCCTTGCCGTTCACCATCAGTTCGAAACGTTCGGTCAGGCCCGGTTTGGAACGGTGCATCTTCGTCAGCGGTGACATTTCCACCGGATAATCGGTGATGAAAGTGGGCTGGATGTAGCTGCCTTCGCAGAATTCACCGAAGATTTCATCAATCAGTTTGCCTTTGCCCATGGTGTCGTCGATTTCTTCCATCTTCAGTTCTTTGCAGACCTGACGGATTTCTTCTTCGCTCTTGCCGTTGAGGTCGTATCCAGTCTTCTCTTTGATAGCGTCGAGGATAGGCAGACGGCGGTAAGGAGCTTTAAAGCTGATTGTCTTTCCGTCTACAACGGTTTCGGTGCTTCCGTTCACGGCGATACAGATGCGTTCCAGCAACTTTTCGGTGAAGCTCATCATCCAGTTGTAATCCTTGTACTGTACGTAAAGTTCCATACAAGTGAATTCAGGGTTGTGGGTTCTGTCCATTCCCTCGTTACGGAAGTTCTTTCCTATTTCGTATACACCTTCAAAACCACCTACGATGAGTCGTTTCAGATAAAGTTCCGTTGCGATGCGCAGGTAGAGGTCTATATCCAGTGAGTTGTGGTGAGTGATGAACGGACGTGCGCTTGCTCCGCCGGCGATGGATTGCAGGATCGGAGTTTCTACTTCCGTATATCCGGCTTCGTCGAGGGCGTTGCGCAGTGTTCTCACTACGGTGGCACGCTTTTCGAATGTTTCTTTGATGCCGTCGTTTACTACCAGGTCCACATAACGTTGGCGATAACGGAGTTCGGGATCTTCAAAAGAGTCGTAAGCTACGCCGTCTTTATATTTTACGATAGGCAGCGGTTTGATAGACTTGGCAAGTACGGTCAGTTTTTTGGCATGGATACTGATTTCGCCCATTTGTGTACGGAATACGAAACCTTCGATACCTACGAAGTCACCTAAGTCGAGCAGGCGTTTGAATACAGAGTTGTACAATTCCTTGTCTTCTCCCGGACAGATGTCGTCACGTGTAATGTATACCTGTATACGACCTTTAGAGTCCTGCAGTTCGATGAACGAAGCCTTGCCCATCACGCGGCGGCTCATAATACGGCCTGCAACAGAAACCTGACGCGGTTCGTCTTCATCTTTAAATTCTGCTTTTATATCAGTAGAGAAAGCATTGGTTACATACTCTGCAGCGGGGTACGGATCGATACCCATTGCACGAAGCTCATTCAGACTATTGCGCCGAATAATTTCCTGTTCACTTAGTTCTAATATATTCATTTCGTTATGTATTAACTCAATTTTGGAGGCAAAAATACGAAACTTTTCTCATATATCCTGTAATCCGTCTCTTTTTTGTATCTTTGCGCCCTCAAAACAATAGGTATGACAGGACAAAAGACACCCACTGCGCTGGGTACGGAAAAAATCGGGAAGCTTTTAATGCAGTACGCCATTCCGGCAATTATCGCCATGACGGCATCTTCTCTTTATAATATGGTAGATAGTATTTTCATCGGTCACGGGGTGGGGGCAATGGCTATTTCGGGCCTGGCACTTACGTTTCCGCTGATGAACCTTGCGGCGGCTTTCGGTTCGCTGGTAGGTGTGGGAGCGGCAACACTGGTATCGGTGAAGCTGGGACAGAAAGATTATGATACGGCACAACGGGTGCTTGGCAATGTGCTGGTATTAAATATTATCATCGGACTGGCTTTTACGGTTCTTACCTTGATCTTCCTCGATCCGATTCTTTATTTCTTCGGGGGAAGTGAGGCGACTGTCGGCTATGCCCGCGACTATATGGTGGTTATCCTCTGGGGAAATGTCATCACTCATCTTTACCTGGGCCTGAATGCGGTACTTCGTTCCGCAGGGCATCCACAGAAAGCGATGTATGCCACGATTGCTACCGTGGTCATTAATACGATACTCGACCCTATTTTTATTTACGGCTTTGGCTGGGGAATACAGGGTGCGGCTATCGCTACGATTACCGCACAGGTCATCGCACTTCTCTGGCAGCTTAAGCTGTTTAGTAATAAGGACGAACTCCTGCATTTTCATAAAGGCATTTTCCGTCTGAAAAAGAAGATCGTTTTTGATTCTCTGGCCATCGGTATGGCTCCCTTCCTGATGAATCTTGCCGCCTGCTTTATCGTCATCCTTATTAATAAAGGGCTGAAACAGCACGGAGGGGATCTGGCTATCGGAGCTTTCGGTATTGTCAACCGCCTGGTATTCCTCTTCGTTATGATTGTGATGGGTTTGAATCAGGGAATGCAGCCCATTGCCGGCTATAACTTCGGCGCCAAACAGTATCCGCGCGTGACGCAAGTGCTGAAAATAACGATTTATGCCGCGACTATTGTTACGACCATCGGTTTTCTGATGGGAATGTTTATTCCGCAACTGGCTGTTTCCATCTTTACGACGCACGAAGAATTGGTGAATATCTCGGCAAAGGGCTTACGGATTGTTGTGATGTTTTTCCCGATTGTCGGTTTTCAGATGGTGACTTCCAACTTCTTCCAGAGTATCGGTATGGCGAGTAAGGCTATCTTTCTCTCTATTTCGCGTCAGGTGCTTGTACTGATTCCTTGCCTGTTGATTCTTCCCCGGTTTTACGGGCAGCTCGGCGTGTGGATCAGTATGCCTATCTCTGATTGCCTTGCCAGTCTGATTGCAGGAGGGATGCTTTGGTGGCAGTTCCGTCAGTTCTCACTGTCGGCTGATAAAACTCATTAAAAGTAAACCGAAGACTCCTTTACTGTAATAACTTATCTTTCTTACTTTTCTCAAACCATTCTCACTACGATGAGAAAATTTTCTCACTATGGTGAGAAAAAATTCTCATTGCATTGAGAAAAAATTCTCATACCTATGAGAAAATCTTCTCATTGTGGTGAGAATAATACTACTTAGTAATAGTCTGATAATGATTGCTTATCTTTACTTTTACCAATCGTATTTCTCTATGTATTTATCGAATGCAGGCTTAAACTTGATTCCATGTTTTGAGAAGATGGCGGCAATTTGCTTTTGTTCGTCAGGGTGTAAAAGGCGCTCTTTGTTGCGGATGCGATAATACATGTTACGTCCCATTAGGGAGTACATTTCTTTGCGTATGGTGACGGCCATGGCATGCGGAATGTTATCGAGCAGATGATCCATGCCGGAGGCAAAGAGGACAGTGCGGAACGGACTGAAAAAAGTACAGTTGGTTTCGTTGTCTGCTATGTGGTTTGGGTTTACTGCCGAATAGTAAGGAGTCGTTTGCGGTATGCAGAGGGCAGCCTGATAGCGGAGGCATTTGCTGTGGCGTGGACATTTGTTGTGGGTACAGTATAAATAATTCTTGGGGATGTCATTAAAGTCTATCTGTGTGTGCATGATTCTTGAATGCTTTTATAGTTTGTTGTTGCTTTATTTTCTATTTATATTCAGCTCATTGGAGCAAAGGTAGTGTTTCTTTTTGATATAAAGAAATATAGAGAAGATATAGTGAGTGTATTTGAGACATATATGTCTCGAAGATAAATTCCTGGTTACTTGCACTTCCCGATTTATTAGGTTACTTTTGTAGCGTATTAAATGAAGAAAGGAGATAGGTGAGTATGGCAAGACCGATTAAAGAAACTCCGATACTTTTCGGAGAAGATGCACGGCGGTTTGAAGAGCGGATGAAAGAAAAACGCAGGGAGACCCCCGAGCAGCGGGCAAAAAGATTGAAGGACTATGAACTGGCAATGAAAATATTTAAAAAATAGATATGGATCGTCAGTTAATAGAGACAACGTATGAGATGCGTAAACTAGATACCTCAGAAAAAATAGAATCGTTCGATTGCGGAGATACCGACTTGAACGATTTTATTTTGAATGAATCTTTCCTGTATCGGGAAGCTTTGCTGGCTGTCAGTTATGTACTTGAGAATAAAGTTAATCAGCGATCAGTTGCTTATTTCAGTCTTGCCAATGACAGGATCTCTTTGTCTGATTTTGAAAATAAAACTGAATTCAATCGTTTCCGCAAACATCGGTTTGTGAATGAGAAGCGTTTAAAAAGCTATCCTGCTGCAAAGATTTGTCGTTTGGGTGTTGACTTGTCTGTAAAAGGTCAATCAATAGGCTCATTCCTATTGAATTTTATTAAAAGTTATTTTATTATTGAGAATAAAACAGGTTGCCGTTTTTTAACTGTTGATGCGTATGCGGCTGCTGTTCCTTTTTATATGAAAAACGGTTTTGTCCCATTGAATGATGAAGATGTGGATTCTGCTACACGTTTGCTCTACTTTGATCTGAATGATATTGTGAAATAATTCAGATTCTGTTCTACTTTTATATAATATAAAATGATGGATTGGTAATGTTAATTGTTACAACATAGTCTTTTGAATTTATATAATAGTGACGATTGCTTTGTTTCTAATTTTCCCCAAACATTTATTAGCCTCTTTTGTTATTTTCCGAAAACTATTTGTAACTTTGTCATCGGAACGTAGCATACCGTTTAAAGGTGTGCGATTGCGCGTTTCCTCGGCTAATAGGAAATTGTAACGGATTTTTTTGATGTATGCCGGGAAGACGCCTGTACTTCTATGACTTCTCATAGGGTACGGGCTGTCTGCCCGTATACATCAGGTAGCCGTTACTACCTCCTATTAGCGGGATGTGACAGCTCCGTACTCTTTTATAATATAAAAGGTACGGAACTAGGTAAGAGTATTAACTTAGTTCCGTTTTTTTATGTCCTATTGGCTCACAACAAAACAAATGTCTGAAAGACATGGCGTTCAGGAAGCAACTCTGCGAAACTGGGCGAATCTCGGTTACATTACCAGTTGCCGGATGGGCAACCAACTGTTCTTGGATGACGAAAGTCTGACTGCCTATCTCGAAGCTCACAAAAGGCTTGGATTGCAAGCGGATTATCTGGCAAAGATTGTGGAAGAGAAAAAGCTGGAACGCGACTTTATTATTTCCAGATATGATGATCTGCTATATGTATTGCGAACACAGAAAACGTGTAAACCTCTATATGAAATTATTATTCGTGAACTTTCCCAATTGATTGTTCATCCCGGAGCCCGTGATATTTTCTACTCCATCTCTATGGGGGAGTCAATAGAGAAAGTTGCCGGTCGGCATCGAATTACTTATGACAGGGCGTTACAGATTTATAATTCTCATCTCAGAGGACTGAAAGTGAGAAAGAATGTGTTGGCTACTTATCGGAAACATATCATAGATGCCCGTTTTCAGTCTTTGGCGGATAAAAGCAAGAATATAAATTTGAATCAGGAAGAAAGGGTACTCCATTTGTCTGTCGGCAAAGTGGCCGATACGAGGCTGACTAATGTCTTGTATAAAGAAGAAATCCGGACGGTAGGGCAACTGCTGGAATTAGTATCGGGAAAGGGATGGAGATGGCTGCTGAAAATGGAAGGAGTAGGGAGGGTTTCTTATGACCGCTTGCTGTCCAATCTTCAGTTGGCGGGAGTGGTCGATGAAAGTTTGGAGCAGATACTTTCCGGTCGTTCTGACAGATGATGAGGGGCAAAAGTCAATAGTATTAGGAGAGTTGCTACTGACTTTTGACATCTCCTCGTCTCTTTGTGGTGATGATTCTTCCGTTTTTTAGGGTAGACTACGCATTTGATTCTTTTGATTAAAAACGTTTTATCTTTATAAATTTATTCTGGTACCCCTCAAATATATGCTCTGACGTTTCATTTTTCAATTTCTCTTCAATAGCGTTTACTATTGTGAAGGGGACGGTTTGCCCGTCTTCATTTAAAATCCTGAGGTTGGTTCTCTTTCCATCTATCTCTCTAATGTTCAGTAGTATATAACCTTCTTCTTTAGAGGGGGTACATGAAGTCATCAGGAAATTGTCTTTCTCAAAATGGAAGGCTGAGTACTCTGTGGGTTTATGATTCTCTGTTCCTGTCGGCATTACCCGGGCATATAGAGGAATACGTGAGCTCCAGCCAAACTTGGTAGCAAGGTTGTTAGATGGGTCAACGGAAGAGGTCAGATGGTAACTCCAACGGAACTCTCCTTCTTGGGAAGCTTTGAAGTTGGTATTCCAGTAATTATTCATCACCCACGAGTAGACATGAGGCCTTTCGTATTGTTTCTGATATTGAAATTTACCGAGATTTATGTCTCCTAGTTGATAGAGGGGGATGAGGCTGCTTCCTATAATAATTTGCGCCTGATTATTTTGTACCGATACAAAGTTTTGAACAGTATTCCAGTCTGTAGATGTCCCTTCCAGTTGATTCTTGCCAGATATAACTGTTCCGCCCTGAACGTCGAATGCCAGTTTTCCTTCGGGCAGTTGGAAGGGAAAAGCAACGTATATCCCTGAGGGATCCGTTTCCGGCAGACGCTTGATTGCGTACTCCAGTTCTATTCGTTTGGTATCATGATATAATTTAATTTCCAGATTGACCCCGAATGCTTCGTCTGTTCCCGGAGATTTTCCCTGCAACAGGATACGTTGATAAATAGGTCCATTCGAACTGTCGATGATCCGGCACTCACTCAATCCTGTTCTGTTGTAATCATCCAGGCGATATTGGGCCAATTGGTCACGATTACCTAATTTCTCATAGATAAAAGCACCCAGTTCCCATGGAGACGAACTATCGACCAGTTCACAATTCAATTCTTTATCATACAAACTTTGGATCGTTCCTTTGTCCGGGTTGAGTTGTAGTTTGTAGAAATGATTTTCGATACTGGCATTGTTTATTGTAATAGTTCCTGTATCAGTAGACGGTTGTTTGAAGACAATTTCAAACGTCTTGTATCCCATAGGCGGAATATCCTCTGCGAAAATTGTATAGTAGCACCCTTCTCTGCGATAACGGATCGGTTGAACTTTCAACGAATGTCCTTGAAAGTCTGTTATTTCGAAGAATTGGTTTCGGGGGATCACTTCAAAATCAATATATACAGTCAGCATCTCCGAACGTTTCCAGTTCAACGTATTGAAAATTGTAAGGGTCGGGTTCTTGCCTCTGCGGAGGTCTCCTTGAAGTAAACCGACGGAGGTTTCATACAGCATTTGTGTTCTTTTGACTGCTTCCCATGCATAGGCTGACTTTTCTCCCCATTGCACCTGACTGTTTTCGCACAACGGATCACTGACGCTTTCGGATGCTCCGAACGTGTGTTCATCATAGAATAGCAGGCTTTCATGTATGTGCTCTATTTGTTGATGAGTGGCCTGTGGCAGGCATTTGTCTTTTAATACAGCCATAGACAGTAGCCCTTCTACCGCTGTCATATCCGAATGAGTTTTGCGTGAAGCCGCTGTTTCTCTTGCGGCAGAACCGAAACCGTCCGTCCACCAGTCCGGATATGCGGCTCTGTATGCGGGAATTTTATCCCCGTATCGCTCCGTTACATAATCCATAAATTCGGATGCAGTGGCACTTCGTAACTTAGGATATGCGTACTTTTCATTCCATTCTCTGATGAGTTTGCATTCAATGATGGAGGGGGGTGAATTATCCGTGAAATAACCGGAGTATTGTACGCCTACTGCATCAAACGGATAATGCTTACGCTCCAGTTCTGATAAATAATGTAGTAACTTCGGTTCTGTCTTTTGAATGTCTCCCTGCTCTATTCCCCAGAAATTGCCGGTATTATAATGGTCGGCACGGTAAGTCAGGATCGGTTTACCTGACGGAGATTCCCATTGGAAGACAGTCGGCATATTAAACGGAACCTGCGATTTGTAATGGTGTTCTCCCATCCACAGGTATTTTATCTCGAGGTCCGGCAGATAATCTGCCAGACACCATGCAATTCCGTTGACGTCATTCTGCATGGCCAGCGCAGAGGGAATTCCATGTTTTCTGAATTCTTTGACAGGCTGAAGGAAAGTCTTGAAAGAGTTTTCGTCTACAATCTCCGACATATTGAAATACATGGAAGCAACTTCTATTTGTCCTTCGGCAATGTATTTTTTTAGTTTGTTCACTTGTTCTTCCGGTCTGTTTTTCAAATACTCGTCTACAGCCCATGCCGATTCGCAGGTCCATCTGAACTTCGCATCATTTGTGTAGTCTTTTGTTTGTTCGCAGTATTCGATGGCATAATCTATATACCGGAGATGTTCCGACAGGATTTCGGTTTGAGGTTTGGTGTAGCCTATATCTGTGTGAGTATGCTGAACGAGATATACCGTCCATTTCTTGACAGGAGTTGCCTTTTCATTGATTTTGCTGACGGTTTTTCCTTGTTCTTTCAGTATGATCGGTAACTCACATGGAGCGGTGACTTCCGGAATGGATGTCTCAATATTATTTATTCCGGGGGTCAATACGTATCTTTCCGGTGGGAAATTACCGACTTGCAGTTCCACCGGTCTCTTTTTATGATGCCAGTTGACTGCTTTTATTTTGACCGGCTGTCTCAGTTCTTTTTTCTTTCCGATCACCAATACAGGAGAGAAGGCGGAAGATACGAGACTGGCTTTGGTCGTAAGATTGTTTGTTTGCAGAGGAGAGTCAGATGTCAGCTTTATCTGGTCGAATGCTACCCAACTACCTGATATGTTTCGGATCGTGAGTGTGTTGTTTCCTGCTCTGAACTCATCAGCCGGAATGTCAAGCGTGACGGATAACTCTTTTGAAGTTGTTTCTTTTGTGTCCAGATATTCAGGGTTTGTGCCTTTGGGTGTTTGGATGGATTTCTCGAAGCTGTTGAGCCTCACCTCCAGTCGGGGAGGTGAGGAAGGATGAGTTTCTGCAAATAGAAGTCGTAGTTGTATTTGGGTTGTCGGAGAAGGAGCTTCGGCCAATGAAAAGCCAATAACAGCCTGCCCTGATATGCCACCTGCCCAGGCATCACTAGGCCCCGGCAGAAAGTAAGGAAAATCAGCAGAATGATTTTTCCCTACTTCGTATAGATAAACATCATTGATGTAGTTCCGATAATCGTTTTTATAGAACCTGAACTCTTTGGCGGATTTATCTTTGTTTCCTATTTGCCAGACTGTATTTTGAGAATGAACTGTGAGAGTTCCCAACAATCCGATGATACAAACGATTTCTTTAATTTTTATCTTTCTCATGTGAGTTCCTTTTAGAAAATGATATGCTGTTGCTATATCTTAATTAGAATTCGTATGTATCAGGTGACCAGCTATCCAGCCATTGAATAGCCATGCTTCCGTCTTCACGGAACTGTATAGGCAACCAGATATAGGTGGAGTGAATTAGGTCTGTTTTATTCCATTTGTCAAACATGGCTATGTATGCGTCTTTCTTTCCTTGAATCGGCAGTACATGGGTACTTTGTCCATAGAAGGTTTTGTCGGCATCTTTTCCTACACAAGGATTTCCTTTTACGGTCCACGGTCCTAAAATTTGGGTAGCCACTGCATATTCCGCTTCATTGGGACTCCAGCCGGTACATCCCGAACTAATGACGTAGTATAGTCCGTTGTGTTTGAACACAGCAGGGGCTTCCCGGAATTTACCTGCGAAATTGCGTGTGAAAGTGCCGGAAGGTTTCAGGTAGTCGTCGGACAGTAAACTGATATATAATGTAGAATTCTGTTCGGAAGAGTAGATATGATAGGCTTTGCCGTCGTCATCTTTGAAGAGGGTCATGTCCCGGCTGATTTGCCCGTTCGGGTGCATAGAACCCAGATAGGTGAAAACACTGGTCGGTGAATCGGAAACAGCGACTCCGGCAGCGGCTTTATTGTAGTCGTCACTGTCCACGTGCAGCCACATTACAAATTTCTTGGTTTTATCATTGTATATAACTTTAGGTCTCTCCAGCACTTTGGAAGGATGGAGATCGGATTGTGTATCGGACATCTCCGGTTGGAGAACGAGTCCTTCATATTTCCAGTTAAGAAGGTCCTTGGAAGAGTAACAATTTACTCCACCGGCTTCCGTACGATAACATTCCCAACCAGGAACATTGGGATTCCAGTAAGTGGAATCACTTTTACATTCGCCATACCAGTAGTAGATTCCCTCGTGATATAATATACCGCCTCCGTGAGCATTTATTTTCTCGTTGTTGGTGTCGAGCCATTCTACTCCCGGAGTGATGGCTGTATACTTGTGTGATGTGTCATGTGATGACTGACATGATAATAAAATGGCTGCTGTGATAAGACTGAGTAAGATCTTTTTCATTTGTTACTATTTTTTTTATGATGTTATTTGATTCCCCAATTTTTATTCGGACGATCTCCCATTTCAAGTTCCAATGTGCCGCCTTTGAGCAGTTCTTTTGCCGGAAACTTGAAAGAATTCAACTTCTTGCCGTTTAGTTTGGCGGACTGGATGTACTTATTTTCCCGCGAAGTATTGCTAGCTTTGATGATAAATTGCTTTCCTCTACCGAAATGTTTTCCCAAATCTATTTTTATTTTTTCAAACAGAGGACTTCCCAGTTCATAAACAGGTTCTGCGTTACACCCTCCGTCCGTCTGGAATAATCCCAATGCAGCCATGACGAACCAAGCGCTCATTTGTCCTTGGTCTTCGTCTCCCAAATAAGCATTTGATGTGTCAAAGCCGTAATAGCGGTCGATAATGGAACGGCTCCACTGTTGCGTTTGCCACGGTTGGCCTGCCCAGTTGAATAGAAAGGCGAAATGCATGGATTGCTGGTTACCTTGTACTACTGGAAAGTCCCAATACTGGTCTCCCGGGGCATTATACCTCCATGGTTCACTGGCTTTGAACCCCCACGACAGCCGGTCGATGAAGCGCTTTTTACCGATAATTTCGGTGAGTGCGGGAACGTCCTGAGGTACAAAAAAAGTAAGTTGCCAGGCGTTTCCCTCTACATAATGATGGTTAGCTCCTGATTTGAACGGATCAAAGTTCTTTTCCCATTCTCCATTGCTGTAGCGCATTTGGGCATAACCTGTCGCCGGGTTGATTGCGTTTTTCCACCAGTTGCCTCTGTCGGAGAATGTTCGGTAATATTCCTCTTTTCCCAGTGCTTTTGCTAGTTGAGAGACTGTCCAGTCGTCATAAGAGTATTCTAATGTGTTAGAAAAACGTCCTTTGTCGGCAGGTACATATTGATGTTGCAGATAAGTTTCCAGATCTCTGTTGCCGGCAAAACCATTGGCTACACGTTGGGCTGGGGTAGTTTGCATCTTTACGATTGCCCGGAACATTTTTTCCGCATCGTAATTCCGTATTCCCATTTGGTAAGTACTTACTAAAAGGGGAATCTCATGTTCGCCCACCATGACAGGTATGTATTTCATTCCGCTGGGACCTTTTGCCAGCCATCCATTGGCGTCATACATAGCCAACTGCGATTTTACCCATCTGGATGACCACTCGGGAGCAATCAGATTCCATACCTGATTCAGATTCCAAAAAGTATTCCAGAAGGCATCGCATCCCAAAGCGACAGCATCCGGGTCGTCCAGCTTTTGAATGTTGCCTGCTGCATCCACCCATCTGCGGTCTGCATCACTGAAAGTATTCCGGCAGAACGCACGGTATAAATTGGTGTAAAATCTTGCCTTTTCCCGATAATCGTTGCTGTATATCCGAACTCTGTTTAAAATATTATTCCAACTATCCGACTGATGTTTGCGTACAGCTTCAAAATTCCACCCGAATGGTTCCGTTATCTCATTGGAAAGATTGTTGAAAGCCCCTGCCATATCTACATAAGATATTCCGGAACGTACCATAACTTCCGGATGATCGGTAGTATCAAATTCGGCATAACAGCCGAATCGCTGAGGGTAGTGGGCTGTCATAGTGTCTGTTTCCCATAAAGTATGATCGTGCCATCCTCCAAATTTCTTGATATCTTTATTGAACTCAATCACGAAATAGATTGTATAGTTCTGATCCGCATCCGCCGACCATACGTTTTTGGATAGCTGCTTACTAAATCCTTCGATCCGTCGTGCTCCTGTTTGCTTTACACTTCCTTCAACAATCTGGTAATCGTATTCACTAGGGATTTTCAGGTCGATCATGACACGAGCATCCTTATCTTGCGGATATGTATAACGCTGAAAACCACACCGGGAGGTGGCAGTCAGTTCCGCCTTGATTTGATAATCGGTCAAGTCTACTTTATAATATCCGACTTTCGTTTCTTCACTTGTTTTGTCGATGGCTGAACGATACGAATTGGCATCTTTGACTAAGGAAGACTGGCTGCCTATCTCCGTTTTTAAAGGACCGTTGGCAGGCATGATGCCCAGACCCGCCATGGTCCATTCGAGTATGTGGCTAAACGTACCTATGCTCTCGAATGAAGGATCATATCCCGATTGCCAACCGCTATCCTGATTGTCCGGACTTAATTTGACCATGCTGAATGGCATCCACGGACCTGGTGCTATCATCCAACGGGAGTGCGCAGTTCCCATTCGTGTATCGATGTAATCGGCCAGTGTGATTGTATTGTGAGGTGCGCGCCTGATCATTCCTTTATCTAAGATTGCACCATCGGCGGATATGATGTAATGGCTTGTCTTGGGAGACTTGACAACTGGCATCGGAGCTTCTAGTATGTATCTTCCTTTTTCCAAACGTTGTTCCAGTATCTTTTTTCCATCTACTTTTACTTCAAGGAGAGGATGCCCGGAAAGATGTTCTATGTCTACTAATAGTGGTTGGGCTACAGGACTGGTGGTTTGAAAGTCCGCAGCTTTAACATCCCGGAGATAAACGGATTTGTTGACTTCATTTAGTTCGGCATTATCCGGCCCCATAAGTCTGATATCATCGAAGAGAATCCATGAGCCTTCGAGACTTGTAAGCGCGATGGAGTTGCTTCCTTTTCTGATCACTCCGGAGTTCAGAGGAATTTCGATCGTATGCGGTTTGATTTGTGAATAGTCACCGTCTATTGATTTTCCACTTCCTTTGGGAAGGGCATATTTCCATGATTTTCCGTTGATCGTTATTTTAAATAGTGCCGGAAATTCGTGGTGAGTATCTAATAGGTCTATGATTAATTTCCATGAGTCCGTTTCGGGGACTTCCTTCATACCAAAGAGTATGTTTAAAACATGAGTCCGTATACCGGCAGTATAACTTGTTCCTCCCCAATGATCGGCAGGTCCCGGCAGAACATAAGGAAAATCTTTTTGAGGGGAAGACAATCCAATGATATAAAACCTGTCCTCCCAACCAAAATCGTTTGCCAGAAACTCTTTGTATTTGTCAGGGGACAATGCCAACTCACTGGCACTATGATTTTTCTCCCCGATTTGCCAGACAGTCTTGGTAGGTGCTGCATACAATCCGGATAGGAGGAATAAAAACGTGAATAAACTCAATGGTATTCTTTTCATATTAACTTTCGGTCTTTTGGATTCAAGATACAAATTTGTTTTTTACATAGGAATGTATCATTCTTTTTTTGTATACACTCCTATGCAAAAACAAATTCAACTGTTATCACTGTAACAAACTAACCTTTTTACCCCAGAACTTGATTTCGCTGGCGGAACCATAGGCCCCCATTCCTACGTGTGGAGCTGAGAGTGATTCTACAATACGGTATCTGATGTATCTTATATTTTCGTGTTCTTTATCGCAGGCGAACTTAATACTGGGTTGCCAACCGGAAACAGAAATGTTTTTTGTAGTCAGCTGTTTCCATCCTTTTGCTTTCGCACTTTCTTCCCAAGCCGGGTTTATAGATGGAACATCCGGTTCATGGCTTTCCAGGTCTTCTACATCTTCAATTCCCCATATTTGGAATAATCGAGGCATCCAGTCTGTTCTTTCATATCCGGTAAAGAACAGTTCGCATTCGGTAATCGTTGCTGTAAGTCCCATGTCAATGGTCAGATGATGAGGAACTCCTTGATTATCGCTGGCATGATAACCGCTGTCATAATTCCATGTATCATTGTTCCATAACTTTTCTACTGAACCGCCATAACCGTTTACAACATCTGAAGGCATATTTGCGTTGGCAAAGTTAGTTCTGGGGATTTCTACAATCGGATCGTCGGGCAAAGTGTATTCTGAAATGGGCAGGGATACGATATCCAATGCTGTTTCGCTGGGTAGGATTCGTGTTTCTACTGTTAATATAGAAGTAGCTTTCCAATCAGGTAAATTGGTTGAAGCAGCATCTCCTTTCACTGTTAAAGTTAGTAGTTGCTCATTTGAATCATAGTACTTAACTATTGCTTCCACCACATTGTCTGCCTGATTCCAAATTAAGTTGAGCGAGTTGTCGGCAATGACGAATTGTATATCGGTAATTCGCTTGGGATAATAAGTCGCTATGTGCTCCGTTCCGTATACATCTACATTGTAGGTTTCGGATAGTGAGGTATTACCTTCTTTATCCTTTGTGGTTATTTTAACGTAATAGTTGCCTTCTTCCACATCTTTGATTTCATAACTGAATTCAGGTTGCGTTCTGTCAATGTCTGTTGTGAAAACCTTGTCGTAACCTACAAGTTCTATTATGCAAGTCTTTGCTGTGGCTAGATATTTCATAGACCCCGTTATCATCATGCGCTGAAATCCCGGATGTATTTTTACATCCGCCAGCTTTCCTACATAAATTTGTTCTCCGTCTTTGATATATTCAGAATAGGTATCATGAATATCTGTGCAGGAGGTCATACACAGGAGAATAGTAGTTATTATATATATTACTTTTTTCATTTCTGGCTATTTTATAAGGTTATTCTTCACCTTGGATATCTCCCCAAAGAGTGATTTCTGACATAACTGATGTTTCCATTCCCGACCATGACATTAAACTCTGGAACCGGAAGTAGCGAATGAATGGTACATCTTGGTTGAGGGTAAATACATGGCCTCTTTGGGCTTCCTCAATATCTTCCTGAGTAAGCGCATCACCAAATGCCCCGCCGGATGGTTTCTTCATTTCTCCATCAAATAATACCACCCAGTTATCCGGATTCTGCAAATCTTTACCCTCTTCGCAGCCATATAATTTGAAGTACTTGGGAGCTCCATGGGCATATAATAAGTCTTGGCTGTCCAGACGTTGCCAGAATTGGAATTGGCTGAGACGTACATTGACATTCAAATCAATACTGAAGGCATGCGGGAAAGGTATCGGGTATTCGGTATGTCCCCAGTTCCATCCACCTATTTGCCCGTCCCATAGACGGGAATGATAACCTTCGTGGTAATCCCAGCTGACATCATCCATAACTTTGACAAGTTGGAATTTTGTTTTATCTAATAAGCTTTCTTTCCAAGGAGTAATTTCGGCATACAATGTGTCGGAAGTGTTTTCCCATTTATCCCTAACGAAGATGGCTAATTTCAATAATTTATGTTCTAAGCCTTTTATAGTCAGGCGGCCTTCTTCCTGTTGTGAGGAGTATACGTCATGGATCTCGTATTCATTGTGCTCATCTACCCATTTGTAAATGTAGAAAGATAATGCACTTCTTGCTGCATTATTGAAATCGAGGAAGAAACCTCCAAAACTTTCAGTCACTTTTAATGATTCTTGTGTCTGAACGACTGCAGGAGTCAGAGGCTCAATAGTCACGATAGCCGGTGTGGAATAGTTTTCGTGGCGGTCTACAGAGTAAAGTTTGACCTCTCTCTTTTGTGTATCCCCCAGCCCTTCTATTACCAAAGAATCTACATACATGGAAGATCTTACTTCATGCTGTTCTCCGCGGGTATTAGTGAAGATAGCTTTGACGTATAATAAATCGACATCATCGGAAGGAGTATATTTAATAATAGCTCCTCCGTTTACATTCTTCACCGATATATTAGTAATCGGTGCCGGAGCTTTTCCATCATTCGTACCGCGTGGTTCGGCCTCGTAATCACCGGCGCAGTTTGCAAAACAAACTGCTGCAAGTATTAAAAGTATAAAAGCTATATTTTTCATCTTTGTCATTTTTATGTTAAAAGTTACCATTGAGGATTCTGAACAAGTTTCGGATTTCTGTTGATAGAATTTGTCTTAATAGGCCATAAATAATCTCTTGGCATGAATTTTCTCGTGAAGAGAACTCGTGCATTATAAAAGTACTCCGGGTCCTGCTCTAATACCGACCAGCCTTTTATCTGAGTATTCAGATATGTAGAGCCTAACTTCCATCTGCGTACATCATGGTAACGATGGCCTTCGAATGCAAGCTCTATCATTCGCTCTTTCTGTATAATTTCACGCATTCCTCTTTGGGTGGTTGGCTTATCCGGGCGGTTGGAATGATTACGCCATGTATTTACCAAAGAACCTCCTTCATCCAGACCGGCTTTATTCCTGACCTGTTGTACATAGTAGTATACATCTGTAGTCGGAGTTTCATTAAGCTCGTTGAGAGCTTCTGCATATAGCAGGTATAGATCGGACAGGCGAATAATCGGGAAAGAATATACGTAATTGATATTGGTCGCACTGGTGTTTACGTTTTGATAACTAACCAATTTCTTTGTGAAATAACCTGTCGGTGAATATAGTTCGTCTGAAACGCCGGCAATATCTCCTTTCTTTGATTTGATAGGATAGGAGCTCGTTTCATTGTCGTTACAGCATTCGATGGAGAACCATTTTCCACCATCAAAACCAATATAGGCATAAAAACGAGGCTCTCTGTTTAAATGCATCTTGATAGTTGTGTAGTTTGGTGTAAAATGAATAGGATCATCTTCTGGAGTTGTTGTCAGTTTATATCTGTTTTCATATTCATAATCTTTATCCTCATCCATCGGGACTCCGTTCGCTGTATAGAATTGTTCTACAATTTCTAATGACGGCACAAGTTGTGAGCAACTACGAATCATTCTGTTCCCCAATGAATAGCTGGTTAAATGCGCTTGGCATAGATTCTGTATTCCATCTGTTGCATTGGAACCTAATGCCCATATTATTTCAGAATTAAAACGACCGGTAATTGTGTTACGTAGTGTCAACTCTTGTTGTAAAGTTGATGAAGGAGTATAATTTAGCTTCTCATCAAATTTGTATAAAGAAGCTCCGGCTTCGTGGGCAGTGTTGATGGCATCCAGGCACGCTGCGGCTGCCGCCTCCCATTTTTCCTTTTTATACTCTTGGTCGAAGAAAGGTATCCCTTCTGAATTGACAAATTCAGCATACATCGTATTGCCGTTGAATAAAGGACTGGCAGCCAGTATTAGTAATTTAGCCTTGATTGCTTTCGCAATAGGTAATGTGATACGCCCTAATTCCGTGCGTGGAGAAGTCACATTGAATGTTAATCCGGAAGGGATGTTCATGGCTTCATCCAATAAATCAGTTGTATAAGTGACGATATCATTAATCGTTTCTCTCTCCAGTTGCATCATATCTAAGTCTGCTTCTACGCTGATGTTCTCTTTAAGTAAAGGAATGGGCCCATAGTGCAACATGAGATAATAAATATAATATGCTTTCAGAGTCATCACTTCGGCTTTCCATTTATTTTTCTCTTCCATACGCATGTCAGGTACGCGATCGATGTTGTCTATAAAAATATTGCATTCATGGATTCCTCTGAATATGTTGTAGCCTCCCTGACCTCCATCCCAGTAATTTAGTAAGGGGTCGTTAGAGTTTTGCATACCACGTGCAATGTTGAATGAGGTTATATTTTTATAGTAGTGGGACTCTGGTTTCAGATACCACATTTCTCCACCGCAGATGAGGCCGGAGTTGTGATCAAGATTGGCTGCTGTAGGTACGAAGTTATAGCAGGTGGCTAAATATTTTTCAGCATTAGCCCGAGTGTTGAATGCCATTTCAAGCGTTGCGATATTATCCGGCACGATATCAAGATAGTTGCAGGATGTGATTAATATCGCCAATAATGTACTAGTGAATAAATGTTTGTATTTCATAATGTAATCAGAAGCTTAAGTTAATACCAAAATTGTAAACTGCCTGAATAGGATATTGCATTCCGTCGTTTCCTTGTTCTACATCCCATAATTTAAAACGATTCCATGCGAAAAGATTTAGTCCGCTGGCATAGATTCTCAAATTGGACATACCTAGATGGCTGGTCAGCCTTTTAGGTAATGTATATCCGATTTCGACTGATTTTAAACGCAAGTAAGAACCGTCGCGTAACCACCATGTACTGTTTCTGTTATTGTTTGCAATGTCAGTAGTTGACAATCTTGGGAAAGTAGCGTATATATTACGATTCGATTCAGACCAGTAATCATCCGCATATGCTTGCATCATACCATTGAGGTTATTTCCTCCGAAATCCATTTGCATGAAAGGATTTGTTGCTTTGGAATTAATAAAGAAAGAAGATCTCGCTGCTCCTTGAAAGAAACAAGAAATATCAAAATTCTTGTATCCCATCGACACTCCGAAGCCGTATACAATTTCTGGAGAAGAGGAAATCCCTATTGGAACAATATCTTCATCATTAATTATTCCGTCATTATTTACATCTTTGTATTTTATGTCACCGGGCATATATTCACCATATGTCTGAACAGGTGAATTTGCAATATCTTCTTCATCAATGAACAGTCTTTCCGCTATTAATCCATAAGTCTGATTAATACGTTTTCCAATATGACTAAGCCAAGGGTAAGGACGATAGGGTTCTTCTACATGCTCATATTTGCCTGTTGCATAAGTGAAATTGCCACGCACTCCTAACCAGAAGTTTTTATTGAAAGCGTGGTTGGCATCTACCTGCACTTCGAATCCATGTGAAGAAGCTTCTCCTTTATTAGCATAAAGAGGTGCACTGAATCCCATTTCATACGGGATGGTTTGGCGTTCGCCAAAGATGTTTTTTCGATATTCGGTGAAGTAATCGAATTGTATGTCAAATATATTAAATAGCCCAACTTCGAGACCTAAATTCATTTTTTGAGCAATTTCCCATTTGATTTTGTCATTTCGATAGCGTATCATGTCGATAGTACCGACATTCCGTTCAAAATCTTGTCCCCAACTGAAATTTGCACCACTACCGTTTAGATTTACCTCGGACATATAAAAGAATCTGTCATTCCATGCACCAATATTGTCGTTACCTACCAAACCGTAAGTTCCTTTTAGTTTCAGTTTATTGATAATATTCTTAAGGTCTTGATTCCAAAACTTTTCTTCGGAGATCATCCAGCCTGCTCCTATCGAAGGAAAGAGTCCGAATCGTTCATTTTTGGCAAATCTTTCGGAACCATTGTAACCAAAGTTTGCTTCAGCAAAATATCGTCCGTCGTATGCGTATGTAAAACGACCTGATAATCCAATGTTACGGGCTGGTAAAGATGTCTGTATCGAACTTGCGCCTCCGCTCTTATTCTCTCTCAGAACTCCTACTAATAATCCGGTGATATTATGCTTTTCCCGGAACGTACGGTTGTAGTTGAGAGATGCTTCATAATAATACGAACTGCTGACTTGATTCCCTTCTGCTGTATAATCCAAATCTTCCCGTCCACCATTAGGGTTCAGCTCCCTTAAAGTATATGTGTCGGTTAGTTTATCATAATAGCTGATTGAATAATAAAAGGGTGAAGTAGAACGTTGTTGTCCGCTGTATGAATTTCGGGTAGTACTTGCGAAGACTTTGATACTAAGTCCTGGAGTTATAAAATCTAATTTCTGATTTAATTCCGCCTGGGCAGAAATAACCGAATTGGTGTATTGTTTGTAACCACGAATCATTTCCGCATAGGGATTGATGTAATTACCATCACCTGCGTTACCAAATAAAATATGTGAAGTAGATGTATGATTTTCATCAGGCATATAATATTTGGGGAATAAAACAGGACTTGTTGCCATTGCTCTTCGGTATAGATCATTGCCGCTTACAATAGGACCGGTATAATCATCAAAATTGCCACTGAATTTTACAGAAAATGTAGTCGTCTTGGTCACATCAATATCAATGTTAGAACGTACATAGATTTTTTTTAAATCAATGTTACTGTTATAATTGTTTCGTTTATCTACCTTCATGATACCATTGTCATCCGATATGCCTAAAGAAACATAATATCTGGCAGTTTCACTACCTCCGCTCATATTGATGTTGGCACGTGAATTAAATACATTATCATTAAATAATTCATTGTACCAGTCTACCGCCGGATATACATAGGGATTTTTGCCGGCTATTGTTGATGCTATTTTCTCATCGGTATGAGGCCGGACAGCTAACGGATTACGTGTGAGTACAGCTTCATTGTGGTATTTCATATAGCTGATAGGATCTACCATGTCTATTCTTTTTGTAGGTGCTGACAATGAACCTTCCACTCTGGCACTAATTTTTACCTTACCGGGTTTGCCTTGCTTGGTAGTAATCAAAATGACTCCATTAGCTCCGCGTGCACCATAAATGGCAGTTGCTGTTGCATCTTTCATTATAGAGAAAGCAGCAATGTCATCTGCGGACAGTCTGGAAAGATCAGTAGTAGATGATTCGATATTATCGATTAATATCAGTGGACTTTTAGAGTAACCAAAAGTTGTCACACCGCGAATAAAGAATTCCACATTGTCATTTCCAGGTTCACCGGACAACTGGTAAGATATAATTCCGGCAACATTACCACCTAAGGCTTGAGTCAGATTACTGGTTGGAATTTTTAATCTTTCAGGTTTTAAGGTTGATATTGCTCCAATCACACTTTCTTTTTTCTGTTTAGCAAAACCAACCACAGTAACTTCATCCAATTCATCTACCTTTGGCAAAAGTTTAATGGTTTGAGGTACTTTATCTATCTTGTATTCAATAGATTGGTATCCTAAAAATGAGAAAATCAAAATAGAGCCTGGTTCGGATGAAATAGTAAATAAGCCATCTATATCCGAAATGGCTCCTTTTGTTGATCCTTTCACCTGTACAGTAGCTCCTGCAATAGGCAAATCTGTTTCATCCACAATTTTCCCTGATATTGCTTTGGATGAGTTGTTACTACTACTGGTTTGAGCTTGCAAGGTTACATAGCTTTCAATGATTAGAAGGAAAGCTATCCATAATACGAAGCGTGGTAAGTTGCATAAAAGCTTCTTCATACTCTGTGATTTTAAAAAGTAAGTCATAAGGGTTTTATATTAGATTTAATGTGATTTCTTGTATATAAAGGCTGTATATTTTAATCTACATAGTATTAATTGCTTATGATATATGTATTATATAATGTCTATATGTATATACATATTGCAAATATATATATTTAAAGCAGGAAAACTAGAAAGATTTATTTATTTAATATAAATTTATATATGAATGGTTGTTTTGAGAATAAATGTTAATGCGGCTTTGTGTGTATGGTTTTAAATTTATGAAACGAACATAAAATTAGATAGATTACACAAATTAGCATGACAAGGATGGAGCCTGATTGGCTTTCGGTATAATCTGCGCAAACTCCCATGAGAGGAGGAATGATGGAGCCACCGGATATCCCAGTTATCATGAGTCCTGATATTTCGTTGGTTTTATAGGGTAATGTATGCAAGGCTAGCGAGTAGATGACGGCAAATATGCTAGACATTGCAAAGGCTATAATGCATACTAATAACAAAATAATATATTGAGAATGTATCCAATAAATGCAGGACAAAGCTATTAATACAATGAACATATTGATCCGATAATAATAAATTTCGGAAAACTTTGCTAATAGAATTACACCACATAAGGTCCCCAAAGTGCGAGCGGCAAAATACCAGCTTGTACCATAACTTGCGATTTCTTTAGTCAACTCTGCATTTTCAATTAAAAGTTTTGGGGTAAATACATTCATTCCTACATCTAAGCCAACAATACAAATGATGCCTCCGAATAAAAGGCAGATGGTTTTATTTTTCAAGAGAGAAATAACTTGATAGAAACTGGATGTTAATCTTTTGTCGTCTTTCTCATTTATTGGAGTGAAAAATAACCAGATTCCGGAAATTAGAGTAATGGCGGCGAATATGGGAAACATTAATATCCAGTTGTTGAAATAAACAGAGCAGAATCCGGCCACTATAGGTCCTACAAAAGAAGATAGTGCTTTGATGAATTGTCCGGCTGTCATAATGCTTGATAATTTTCCTTCAGCGATAACATTGGTTAATAAAGGATTAAGTGACACTTGAAGGATGGTATTTCCTATGCCTAAAAGTGCAAAGGCGATATAACAGGCTGTCTGTGTGAATGTAAGTAATGGAAGTAACATTCCAATAAAAGTAGATAAAAGTCCTATCAGTGATATTGTTTTTCTACCTTTCTTGTCCATCCAGATAGAAATCGGAATAGAGATGAGTAAAAACCATATAAATACCATTGATGGCAGGAAACCGGCTTGGGTTTCGCTCCAACTGAAATAATCTTTCGCATAGGTGACTGATACTCCTACTAAGTCACAGAACCCCATAATAAAGAAACCAAAAAGAACTGGTAGTATCTTACTTTTATTTTTCATATGTGTTTATTTATTTAAATGCATTTGGATTTGGTCGGTCACCCATAATGAAATGAAGTGTTCCTCCTTTTTTGAGTTTACTCCATTCTATATAGTTATTACTAAGGCGCTTGTTATTGAATCTTACATATTGAATGTAACAATTGTCTTTGGATACATTTTCTGCTTTTATGATAAGTTTTTTTCCAGAGTAATAGGTGTTGTCTAACAGAATTTCTACCCGGTCAAATCGCGGACTCCCCAGTAACCATACAGGATCTTTGCTGCAACCGCCATCCATTTGGAAAAGTCCTATGCTGCTTAAGATGTACCAAGAACTCATTTGGCCTTGATCTTCGTCTCCCGGATAGGCGTCTCGGGGACCCATTCCATAATATTTTTCTTGTATAGCACGTGCCCATTTCTGGGTGTGCCACGGCTCACTGGTATAAGAGAAGAGGTAAGCTGCCTGCATATTTGTTTCATTCCCATGATTAATAGGATAAGCTCCCATATTATCTCCTAAAGCATTGAAGCTTACTTTTTCGGATGTTGCAAATCCGGCATTCAGCCGGTCGATGAATTGACGCTCTCCTATTAAATTGATGAGGCTTTTTACATCATGAGGAACGTACCAGGTGAATTGCCAAGCGCTGCCTTCGCAAAATCCGGGAGCATGATATGGGTTGGTGTTTTCGATCCACTCTCCGTTGGGACGTCGGGGGCGTACATATCCGGTTGATGGGTCGAATATGTTTTTCCAGTTATCAGAACGTTTCATAAATGTATTGAAGTCATCTTTTTTATTAAGAGCGTCAAAATATTGAGCAGCGCAATAGTCTTGATATGAGTATTCCATTGTATTGGAAACGTATGATTGATAATGCGGAGAATTCCAATCCCATGCGTCATCGTATAGAGGTACATAACCTTTGGTTATATAATCGGGATAACTTTCGTTACCGACTTGTCCTCCTCCGGGATAGTTTATCATAGTGGCTGTTTGTTGGTGAATTAATGCCCGATACATGAGTTGACTGTCGAAGTCACGAATTCCATGTTGATAGCCGGAGACTATCAATGGCAAAGCAGGATTGCCTATCATGACTCTGAAATATTTCATACCGGGATTACCATTGGGAAGCCAGCCGCCACGACGATAGAACTGCTCGTAAGTGTAAATCCAATTGGACATGTACTCCGGATAGAGAAGATTATAAAATGGACCTAATGTCCAATGCATTCCCCAAGCAGAATCACCTCCATATACGCTTTTACCTGGCTTGTCTATAAGAGCTTTGTTACCGTTCATATCTATCCATTCCCCATTTACATCATTCCAGATGGTCCGTGGACTGATAGAACGGTAAAGATTGGTGTAGAATTTTTGCTTTAAGAGGTAATTGTCTGTTGTGATACTGACTCTTTGGAAAAGTGTTTCCCAGGTATCTTGTTGATTGGTGACAACTTTATCAAAATTCCATCCGAATGGTCTCGCTATTTCTTCTTCCAGATTTAGCCGTGCGTTATCAATGCTTACTAATGAAATACCTGTCCTTACCATAACATCATCACCAGTGTTAAGGTTAAAGTCGAGGAAGATTCCTGCGTCCAGTTTGTCTTGACTGTTATTTTCGACTGTAAATACCTGTCGGGACTTCATGTTTGATTTATGTAGCTGTTCAATTTGGCTATATACTTTGTTTCGTATCCAGCCATTCATTGTTTTGAATGGCTTATCAAACTGCATGACAAAATGTAATTTATATCTTTGTACTCCATGGTATCCTGTTGACCGGCAATCGTTCAAGGTCCATCCCTCTATTTCTGTGTCAGATACTTTTTTTACGTATACATCATCTAAATTCCAGTCGTATTCTGCTGGAAAGAAAAAGTCAACTAGTATTCGTGGCTGCTCTGCTTTGTTGAATGTGTATCGCTGAAGGGAACTGCGGGTAGTTGCTGTTAATTCTGCTTGGATATTATAATCTGTAAGATTAACAGAATAATAACCGATTCGGGCTGTTTCGGTTTTCTTATTAATTCGGGAGCGATACCCATAGTCCGGCTGTTTTTCTGTTCCGGGTTGTATTTTTAAATCTCCCGTAGTTGGCATCATTAAGAGTCCTGTCATTGTCCATTCGTGAATGTGGCTGAATCCCATTATGTTTTCAACGTTATATTCATATCCTGCTTTCCAATGGGCATCTTCGTTATCGGGCATAAGTTTTACCATTCCAAATGGCATCCATGGTCCGGGGCCTATCATCCATCGTGAACCACTGGAACCAGCAAACTGATCAACATAATCAATTGATCTGCGTAGTTGCTGGTTACTACGGATAAATTCTTGAGTTGCTACTGTTTGTCCTTCTGTTGATATTTTAACTTTGATTTTAGACTGGTCTTTAAGTTTTCCGGTTGGAATTTCGTAGATATTCTCTCCTTCTTCTACTTGTTTGAATATCTTCTTTTGGTTGATTTGTATTTTAAGTGTTCCGGATTTTTTAGTTATAGTTTTCAGTAGAAGAGGCTGTGTTCTTGTTTTCCCTTGTTCTAATTCATAATCAGCCATTTTCATTGAAATAATAGGAGTATCACCTATCTTATTGATTTGTGTCTCTTGAGGTCCGTTTAGGCAAATGGCGTCAAAAGTTAGGGATTTACCGTTGAATAACTGCATTACAATCTTGTTGTACCCTTCCTTTAGAATTCCGGGCTGTATTGAATATGTTAGCTGTTTGGTGCCAGGCTTTATAGGAGAATCGTAATTCTTTCCGTTGACTTCCAGTCTTAAGAACATACAGTCTTCGTATTCTACATTCTCTATAAAAATATTCCATTGATATTTCTTTAGCGGATTGACATCGGATAGTTTTATTAAAATAGGAAGTTGTATCCTGCATTGTCCTGCCCAGTAAGATGAGCCAGCCCATTCAGCAGTAGGCCCCGGTATAATGTATGGAAAATCGGCCGGTGTGTGTTCGCCTGCATAAAAATATTTTTTATTATCCCCAAATCCGGAGATAATAAATCGATCTTTTCCATCCGGTGCTAAGGCAAACTCCTTGGATGAATTATCTGTTTTGCCAAGTTGCCAGATTGTGCTGTATTGTGGATATACATTCGCAATACAATATATGAAAAAGATAATTTGTACAATAGTTCGTTTCATAGTAGTTGGATAAGATGTTTTTATTAAGACATTATTTCAAAGTAACTTCTTTTTTTACAAAGGCTTTTACCAACATTATTCTTTTGTCGGGATTTTCATTTATGATTGTATATGATCGGGCAGCAGCAGGGATGACAAAAGTCTCTGCATAATTAAAGCGTTGTTTCATGCCGTCCTCTGTTTCAATGCAAACGGAGTCTCCTTCTACTATCATACATACATGGCATGTATTTTCTGTATTCATTTGAATACGGTCTTTGAAGGTGTAACGATATACATCATAAAAATGCTCTTTATGAGTAGGTAGATGCTCTATAGTACACTCCTGATTTTCTTTCATGATATATGGATGGCATATCAATTCCTGGATTACTTTTTCCCCTTTTCTTTCAAAATATAGATTATTCATTCCGTGTTGAATGTTTAGAGGTCGTGGTTTCCCGTCTAATCCCATGCGTATCCAGTCGTACATTTTAAATGTGAAAATATAGGGTGCGCTACTTATTTCCAATACCACGCAATCTTTTCCTGAAGCATGTATGGTGCCATTGGGAATAAGAAAGAAATCGTGCTTTTTAGCTTGGTGTTTTTGAACAAACCTTTCTATCTCTACCTTCGTTGCTTTTTGTTGACTTCGTTCCAAGGTATATTGGAATTCCTCAGGGACGATGTTGTCTTGAAAGCCTAAATATACACATGGCGAGTTTTTACAATCCAATATGTAATATGTCTCATCTTGGGTGAATGGCATGTTAAAATGCTCTTGTATATATCGGGGGCGTGGATGGCATTGGATAGAAAGATTATCTCCGTCAAAGGTGTCTAGAAAGTCGAAACGTATCGGGAAATCGTACTTAAATGTTTCCGAACATTCTCCTAATATATTCTGATAATCACTATACATAAGAAAATCGAAAGATACTTCAAGCCGATATCCGTCACTCTCCAGCATTAGTCCGTTTTCAAGTACCATCAGTTCAAAAGACCATGCCAGATTATTTACTTCTTTATTTAATCCTTGAATATGATTTTTCATCCATTGTCCTCCCCAGGCGCCAGGCTCGAACCATGGACGAACTCTGAAGAAATTGCGGCTCATTTTGTGCAATCCTTCTCGTAGGTCATTTCCTGAAATCATTAATAGTTCATCCCATTCTCTTTGTCCGTCAATAAGTAGGTCAATCAGAGGCAGGCATTGCTTTTTGTGCTTATTAAGAACAATCCAGTCTACAAAATATAGTTGTTTGTAAGCCTGTTGATTGTCTTTTCGATAATCTAATCCTAAATTATTGATGGCTCCGGCGCGCATTCTAAACTGAATCTCATTTTTAGGAATATCAATATAAATCAGGGGAGCTTTCCATTGAGATAGGGCTGCTCCTGTACCTATAAATATATTTAAATCTGCTTCCGGGTCAGGTTGTATGGAATTAAGCTTATTTTCATCAAACCAATTAACCAAATGCTTATCAGTAATGGTGCCGAATAACGGATTATCTCCTCCAAGATAAGGAGCAATCATTTTTTCAATAGTCTGTGGATCTTTCATTGCTACACTGGAATGAAAGAATCGCACATTCTTTCCTCTTTTTCTGAGTTCTTCTCCTAACTTAATGATTAATTCATCCCAAAAGACTCCAATATAACCATCTATTTTTATTTGGGAATGCTTTTCTATCCAGTCAGCTAGTTGGTTTATACCTTTCCCAATTTTGCCTTTTCCCAATGGAAATGCCGGGTATATATCATATTCTCCTGATGGGGTGGCAGTAGAGTTAGTAGGTGCAATAAATTGCTGTGTGTGTCTTTTCTCTTTTGTATTTTCCATATTTTCAAGTATGTTGCTTGTGTAAATAGCAGATCCGATTAATGGCGACATATCCCATAATTTACAGATATCTATTTTAGTGATTAAATTGAGTTTCTTTAATTGAAACTGAATATTATCTAAAAAGAAGTCAGAAGCTTTCGCTATATTTCCTCCTATAATAAGTTTCTCCGGTTTAAAATTTAGCAGGAATGGGGTTATGAATTCTACGAAATTTGAAGCGAAGTTTTCAAATAATGACTGTGCATTATTGTCTCCGTTCGAAGCGCGTAGTGCGATTTCTTTTACGCCAGTTACCTTTTTATCTGGAAATAGCATATTCCATGTATTTACAAACCATCTTGTCGAAAAAAAGTCATCTGCCATTCCGTCTCGGTAAGGTATGTTGTAGAGATATCCATGTTCAGGTATTCCTTCTGTCAGTTCGTTCAAAACAGTATCATTTTCAAGAAATGTACTTCCAAGTCCGGTGCCGATTGTGACTATAATGCTTCTACTTGTGTCTTTTGCTGCTCCTGCATAATACTCTCCAAGGGCATAAGCGGATGCGTCATTTATGAAAACAGTATTCAGGTCAGATACTTTTTTAATTTCTTCTTTAAGGTTAAGACCGAAAAGTGACTGAAACTTTGGCACACCATAAATGGCAACTATACCTTTGGCATAGTCGCAAGGACCGGGCATGGCTATACCGATTCCGCCTAATTTAGATAGGGGCATACAGGCTTGAATGTCAGTAATAACTTTTCTGACTTTCGTAATGATGCTTGATGTTGAATCTGTGGCATTCAGTTCTTCGTGAGATAGTATGTTTTGATGAATGTCATTCGTTAGAAGGTTGACGATTCCACCTTTTATATGTGTACCACCTATGTCTATTCCCAAATAATACTTCATAGTTATTATGATTTAATTAATTAGTATGTCTGAACATATAAACATTTGCAAATGTATTCTTTTTCTTGAAAAGAACAAAAAGTATTGCCTGTTTTTATTTTTATTTTTATCTTTGTAAAAAAGTTAATCATGAAGATATTAGTTAACCATAACAGCGCAATCCCCCTTTATCTTCAGATAGAAGAACAGTTGAGGACTATTATCAAAGGGGAGGAATATAAACAAGGTAAAATGCTTCCAAATGAAATTGATTTGTCTAAACAATTGGGCATATCTCGTAATACCTTGAGACAGGCGATTAATAACCTTGTGAACGAAGGATTGCTGATGAGGAAAAAGGGAGTAGGTACAGTTGTTGTAAATTCAGCTGTATGTTCCAAAGCTCAGAATTGGATGAGTTTCACACAGGAAATGAAAACTTTGGGAATTGTACCAATGAATTATGAACTTCATGTTAGCTGGACAAAGCCTACAGATGATATAGCCCTTTTTTTTAATGCTCCTGATGTAAAAAGAATACTGAAGTTAGAGCGTTTACGTGGAAATCAAGAATACCCTTTCGTGTACTTTATATCCTATTTTAATCCTAAAATAGGTTTAACAGGAAGTGAGGATTTCTCCAGACCTCTTTATGAGATATTGGAAAGAGATTATCATGCTATTGCAAAAGTTTCTAAAGAAGATATTAGTGCCAGGCTGGCTGACAAGTACATTGCTGGTAAGCTTGAGATAAAGGTCGGAGATCCAATTTTGGTGCGTAAAAGGTTTGTTTATGATCCCGAAGGGTGTCCGTTGGAATGGAATATAGGATATTATCGTGCGGACAGTTTTATTTATTCACTTGAGTTTGAGAGAAATATTTGATCTTATACTCATAAAAAAAGTGAAGATTATAAGGATGCCCGAATCCTGCTCAGCGACTGCGGTGTTATCCACAGATAAGATGCAATGTACTTTAAAGGCACATATTGCAACAGTTCCGGAGTCTCCTTGATAAGAGTCAGGTAACGTTCCTTCGCTCGTGGACTGCCGGAGTTGATGAGCCAGTTTTCTTGCAGAAGAAGCTGGTGATCCATCAGCCGCAGTCCCAGATTGGCTAGTCCGATGGAAGAATGATATAATTGATTCAAGGTTGCGCGGGATATACTGTAGGCTACACTGTCGCACATTGCTTCAATATTAATCAGTGAATAAGCATTGTCTGCATATCCCCAGACGGAGAAAGCTGCTTCTCCGTCTGAAGCGAACCAGATGGTGGCATCTGCTCCGTCTTTGTGGTAATATGCCCGCCATATTCCCGTTTTTATAAAATAAAGGTTGCTGTTCTTTGTCCCTTCACGTACAATGAGGTCTCTCTTTTTGAAATGTACTTCCTCCATACAGCCTAGTAAGGTCTGTACGTCACTTTCCAATACTTTATATTTGTCGCAGAGTTTTTTAATGAATGCATCCATGTTGCAAATATACTCATAGTCGGTGGATCATGAAGCGATCTTTGAAATAAATTCCGATAATATAGAGAGTCGTTAACAATTCTGCCAACGGAACCGCCAGCCATATTCCCGGTACTCCTAAAACAAGTGGAAGTACAAAGAATCCGATCAGCATGAATACCACTCCCCGCAGAAGAGTGATGATGGTGGCTCGTTGACCTCGTCTGATGCTCTGGTAATAGCCGATGCCTATCATATTGGCGGCAAAAAATATGAATCCAACCCCAAAATAAGGAATGCCATTGACCGCAATATCAAAGGCCGGACAGCTTCGGTCAATGAACAACGAAACAATATTCTGACGGCATAGAAACGTGATGATGAAAAAGCTGATTCCGCAAATTAAAGCTGTACGGATGGCAAGATGTAGGGCTTTTCGAACCCGATCCGGTTGCCCGGCACCGAAATTATAGCTGATAATCGGCTGTGCGGATTGTGCGATGGCATTGTATACCATAAAGATGATGGGGAAGAAGTAGCAGGCAATGCTGAACGCAGCTACTCCGTCTTCTCCGAGATGATGGATAAAGACATAATTCCCTAAAAACATCATACAGGCGATGGAAGCCTCACTGATGAAAGCGGAAGTTCCCAGTTTTATCATATAGCCACCGTTACGGAGCGTTAGCATCAGGCTTTTCAAACTTAGCTTGATGCGATGCAAATGAATGTTGCGGGAGAACCGCGTAAGATAGATTACAGTCATCAATCCACCTACTACTGTTCCCAGGCTGGTGGCAAAGGCAGCACCCATCATTCCCCAGCCAAATTCAAAGATGAAAATATAGTCGAATATAATATTGAATATAGCTGCGATGGCATTGCACATCATGGCATAATTGGGAGATCCGTCCAGCCGGATGAAAAACATGCCTGTGCTCAATAACTCATAGAATACGAGGAAGGGTAGATACCAGATCATATATTCTATGACAAGAGGCAATAATCTGTCTGAACTTCCGAGTAAGCATCCCAATGGCCCTACGAAGCAAAAACATAAAGCAGACATCACTAATACGATGAACGTAGAGAATACAAGAGCCTGAGTAATGTTGATATTTGCTGCCTTGCGTTTACCTTGAGACAGATAGATGGAAGCGACTACTGAGCCTCCGACTCCGAACATTAGTCCGATGCCTGTTGCGATCATAAAAAGTGGAGCTGTTATATTGACGGCAGCTAGGGCGTCACTGCCTATTCCCTTACCTACGAATATGCCGTCTGTAATAACGAATATAGCTGAGAATACCATTCCCAGTACCGTAGGAACTAATAACTTACGAAACAACATGGAGATGTCCATACTACCGAAATCAATACTATCTTTCATAACTTTTTATTTTTAGTTTGTTGAAAACATCTGCAAAGGTAGATGGATGGAAGGAGATTAAAATTATCATTTGATAATTTCCGCCTGTCATGCTTGTTTTTGTTTAATCAGGATATGGGATATTTATCTGATTCTTATTTTCATGGCTTGTGCGTCAAATGTGATTGACTCGTTATGGAACAGTCTTTCTATATGTCCGCTTGTTATCATCTCATTGGTAGGCAGGCTGTAGAGTTGAGGATTATCAATCAGCATGATTGTGTCGCAAAGTGAGAGAGCGATGTCCAGGTCGTGTGTGGAAAACAGGATACACTTTCCTTCCTTTTGCGTCAGCTTCCGGAGAAGCAGACAGAGTTCGTAGCGGTTGGGCAAGTCAAGGAAGGCGGTAGGTTCGTCGAGCAGGATGACAGGAGTGTCCTGTGCAAGGGCACGGGCTATCATGATGCGTTGGCATTCTCCGTCGGACATTTTGTCCATCGTCTTTTCCGCATAGCTGTCCATGCCTACCAGGTGCATGGCGTTGTCCACCTTCTCCTTGTCTTCTCCTTGCAGCTGACCGAGCCAGTTGGTATAGGGAGCACGTCCCAGTGCGACGACGTCTCTGCATCGCAGGTTGGCGATGCGCACTTTGTCGGTGGTGACGAAGCTGATGTTCCGTGCCAGTTCTTCCGGTTTCAGTGAAGCGATGTTGTTCCCGTGTAGGATAATTTCTCCGTTTTGGGGCTTTTCCAGTCCCATGACGGCACGCAGCAGTGTACTTTTTCCTGTGCCGTTTCTGCCGAGCAGTGCGACGAGTTGTCCTCCCGTGATGTGGGCGGAGACTTTTTCCAGCAGCGTACGCTGTTCGTATCCCAGTGTCAGGTCTTTGAGTTGAATCATTTGAATATACGCAAGTTTTTACCTATTACCCATAAAATAACCGGAACTCCCAGCAGTGCGGTGATACAATTCACCGGCAGCAGGAATTTCTTGGCGATGATGTCGCATATCAGCATGGCGATAAGTCCTGTCAGCATGGTGCCCGGCATCAGTATCCGGTGGTCGGCGTTATCAAACAGCAGCCGGGTGATGTGCGGCACTGCCAGTCCGATGAATCCTACGGGGCCGCAAAAGGCGGTGACTGTTCCTGTCAGCAGTGCCGTAGAGATGAAGACAAGCGTTCGCGAGCGTTTGATGCTCATGCCCATCGTGCGTGCGTAGTTTTCGCCAAGCAAGAGCAGGTTCAGTGACTTGATGCAGGCTACGGAGAGCAGCAGACCTATGCATACAACCGGTATCATGATAGACAGCTGTCCGGCTGTGATGTGGCTGAGCGATCCCATCGACCACAGGGTGAACATTTTCAGTTGTTCCGCCGAACTTAGATACTGCAATATCTGGATGATGGCTCCCGCTACGTAGCCTATCATGACTCCCATGATCAGTACGCCCAGTATATTCTTTACTTTCCGGCTGATGATGGCTACGCCCAGCAAGATGACGGCGGTCCCTATCCAGCCCGAACCTACGATGCCGGCGGATTGCAAAAGTGGGAAATCCGCCCAGCCGAGCAATGGGGCACCTAATATAAACAACGCCACTCCGAGTCCCGCACCGGAACTGACTCCCAGCAGATAAGGGTCTGCCAACGGATTCTGGAAAACGGTCTGCATTTGCAGGCCGCTGACCGACAAGGCGATACCTATCAACCCTGCTACTACTACCCGGATAAAGCGGATGGAGAGAAGGATGTTGCGTGTCATCTCGTCGCATTCGCCTCCCGTCAGTACGGCCCATACTTTGGGGATGGGGATATAAGTGTCCCCTGTCGCCATGTCTATTAATAATAAGACTACGGCGATTATTCCCAAAGTGATGAATAAAAGAGTGGTGTGCCTACGAGGTTGCTTCATTCCAGGTGTCTGTAATAGTAGGTTGAGTCGGATACAAGTTCGGGATGAAAGATATGAATCAGATCACGCAATACGACGTCCGGACGTACGACTGCCGATTCCCAGTAGTCATTGCCTCCTGTGGCGGTTATCCGCAGGTTGTTGTTATAAACAGTTTTATCACGGACAGATTTGGCATCGGCAAACTTGGGATTCATGTTTTTCAGTTCGTCCAGTGTGGATGCCGTGCCTACATTGATCCAATAGTCTGCTTTTTGTATCAGTCCGTAGGCAGTTTCCAGACCGATGGGGGCGGAGCTGTTGGAGGTGTTCTCCTTGTATATATAGTCGGCTCCTGCGTCAGTGACCAGTTGTGCCATGTAGCTTTGGGTGGAAGGCATCACCCAGCTGTCGTTCCACGGGGTGTTGAACATCACGGTAGGGCGTTGCTCTACGGATGCGGTGAGGTCTTTCAGTGCCTGATAGCGTTTGGGGATTTCCCTGAATACATCGATGCCTTTGTCACGGCTGTCTGTCAGTTCGGAGAGGGCAACCAGCCATTCGGCTTTGCCAAGCGGTGACTCTTCCAGATATTCTCCTACGTACATGTAGGGGATGGCTAGCTCTTTCAGTTTGTCCGTTACGGCAGTCTGGGCATCTCCGATACCATATAGCAGTACGACGTCCGGTTTCAATCCCAGCAAAAGTTCGTAGTTCATCTCGGGACCCATATCTTTGATAGAATCTCTGTGGGCGAGGATGTAGGGATTGGCTATGTAGTTGATGCCGGATACGGCGACGATGCGGTCCACTTGTCCCAGTGCGTCGAGCATGGCGATGTAGGAGGAAGACATACATACGATGTGTTGGGCTCCGGCAGGGATGGTCGGTCCGGTGAATCCTGTGGGGGGGAGCTCACCATTGCGGGAGATGAAGTAGGACATTGTTACATTTTTGGCTCCTTGCCACGGGTTGGATACTTGTATCAAGGTGCTTTGGGCATTCTTTGCGCCAAGTATCTTGAATCCGGTAGCATATTCGGGCGTGTATACGTCTTGCTTGAATGCTTCCAAAGAAGTTTTTTTATTGTATACGCAGCTTGCCAAAGAAAGGAGGCATAATAGCGTGATAGTTGAAATAATGGATTTAAATTTCATACGGATGTTTTTATCTGAGGACAAAAGTAGTAAAAAAGAAGAAAATTCACCTCCCTTACGAGAAAGTTTCGCTGGGAGGTGAATGTATTGAATCTAACTTTTCAGTATTGATGCGGAAAGTTATTTGACGAAGACTACGGCGTTTACATTGGCTGTGCCGGTATTGTTTGCTTTACAACTTCACAACTTAATTTAGAGTTTAGGTACCCATACTTTATGACTGCTATCTCTTTTACGATTGGTTATCGAGTAGTAAGGAATAGCAATAGCAGTCGTTTTTCCGTTACTTTTGATTATATTCACTCCATTCAGTAAGTCCTTTTGATAAATGATTTCCAATGGAGCATTTGTGTCTAATCGGAAATCTTTGAAATCCGGATTATCTACGTCTTCAAAACAGTAGATGATAGGACCGGAAGCTATACAAACCGTGTTGCTCAAGTCTTTTGTGTTAGTGTGTGCGGTGATGATGCGGGGTTGTATAGGTAGTTCAAGCTCGATTAGGTCTCCTTTCTGCCACTTTCTGTTGATTTCGGCATAACCGTCAACGATTTTAATTGGAACAGATTTCCCATTGACGAACAGTTGGGGCGCTCCTTTTAAGTTTGATTGATAAAGCTCGTATGGCTTCTCAATGCCTTGTGCCCATCCCGGGATACGTACTTTAATCGGAAATTTGTCTGTTTTCTGTGGATTTACGGAAATATTGACTTTGCCTTTCCAAGGGTAGGATGTTTCTTGTTTTAATTGTACGCTGTTTTTGGAAGAAAGCTTGATTTCTGTTTCACTGCCTATGAACAGGTTAATATAAACTCCTTTTTTGTCTGATGCATAGATGAATCCCGGAAGAGCAGATGTGATTTTCAAGAACATTGGAGGACAGCAAGGGCAACCATGCCATTCCCAACGATTATGTTTCTCCGCGTTTAAGGGATTCTGATAGGTATAATTATCTACTTTGAGTGAAACTGCGGTAAGCAAACTGTTGTATAGAACGCGTTCCAGTTCGTCCATATACATTCCTTTACCGGTTAGCTCGTTCATTCTTTGGCTAAAGAATCCGGCGCCAATGGCAGCACAAGTTTCCAGATAGGCACCCGGAGGAAGGAAAAAGTCTGGACCGAATTTTTCGTCTTCGTGGATAGCGCCGACTCCTCCTGTGATGAACATACGTCTACCGGTCATATTGTCCCAAAGGCGCTTGGCTGTTTCTATATATTTAGGTGAATGATTTTCCAAAGCGGCAGTAGTGATACCAGTTGCTAATAGTGTGGCGCGTACGGCATGTCCTTCAATGGTTTGTTGCTCAAATACCGGAATTGAGTCTTGAGCATAATCTCCCCATGTCGGACGACTATGCTCGCCATGCTCAGGAGCATTATATTGGGCATCTCTGATCCATTTTTCGGATTTGCCATTGCCCCAAGTCAACCATAAAGGATAGCCACAATGATGCCCTCTGTTTTCAATCCAGAAAGTAGCTAACTTCCAGTAAGCGTCTTCATTTACGGACACTGATAATTGTTTTTTAAGTTCCGGTTGTTCTTTGAATAGCCAGTATAGTTTGATAATGGCTTCTTCCGGGCCGGAGTGAGAGGGAACAATATTTTTCTTGGGTGCTGCTCCCATATAGTCTGCCATGTAATTTGTATAGCGGGTGGCGACTTCCAACAGTTTGGTTTTTCCGGTTGCTTTGTAGTAATGCACAGCGGCTTCAATCATCATGCCGGCATTATACACGTCGTGTTGCCACCGGAGGAAACCACCATTGTCTCCCCAACGGTGTTCCGGTTCTTTCAGAAGTGTATAAGTCTCTAAGTATCCGGTTGGTTCTGTCATTTGTGCTGCTTCGATACGGTCGATATATCTGTCAATACGTGTTTCCAGTGCTTTATCCGGATACATGACCAGATAATCTGCGATACCCCGAATCGATTCATAGATAAGTCCGTCGAACCACGGCTCTCCGAAGTGTCCCTGTGTGCCACGTTCACCTTTGGCCACTTTATCAAAATTACAGAAAGCATTGTGCTGTTCCGGGGCGTTGGTGTGTTTACCCTCGAATTTGTTTAGTACATCATTGATGGTTACTTCATTCCATGTTTTAAATTTGGGGCTCCAGAATGCGTCGTTCACTTTTACGTTTTCAATGTCCGCAAATTGTACTTTCCCAGTCTGTCCTTGTACCGTGCTATGTGGAGTTCCGGATAGTGTTGCTATAACTGCCAAGGATTTAAGTAGATTTGTACTTTTCATGTTTCTAACTTTATGTTTAACTTTCTAATTTATATGAAGATGAATCTGCCGCAAAGATAGAATATTCTTTTTGACTAGTACGAACTGGTCTGTATGTTGTAAAACACATACCACTCCGTACCAGTATGGCTGTGATATTTGTATATTTGCGCAAAAATAATGAACGATGAAAAGCAATAAATCAAAATATAAGTTGGTAGTTGATTATGTGATCGACGGGATTAATGAAGGACGATTAAAGAAAGGTGCCTGGATACCTTCTCTTAATGAATTTAGAGAAATGTACGGCTTGTCTCGTGATACTGTTTTTTCCGGAATACGAGAATTGAAATCGAGAGGTATCATTAAATCGAATCCTGGAGTCGGGTATTATATCGTAAGTACGCGTGTTCCGTTCAAACACAATATATTTCTGCTTTTCAATGAGTTCAATGAATTTAAAGAAGATATTTATAATTCTTTTATGGAGACAGTAGGCAATTCAGCTACTGTTGATCTTTATTTTCATAACTATAATCGGAAGGTGTTTGAGACTTTGGTGAATAATGCAAACCATAAATATACTACCTATATTATAATGTCCGGCAAATTTGCCGATATTGGTCCTTTACTGGAGAGTTTATCCGGAAACGTATTTCTACTCGATCATTATCACTCGGAATTGAAAGGGAAATATTCGTCTGTATTCCAGAACTTTGAAAAAGATACTTATGAAGCATTAGTGTATGGTCTGTCCAACTTGCGAAAGTACAAGCATATTGTAATGGTTCAGAAAGATTCGAAAGAACCTTTTGAACGTTATGACGGATTACGGGCTTTTTGTAAAGAGCATGGCTTTACGCATGAGTGCATTGGCGAAATTCAGGGAAGGGAGATTGTAAAGCAGGAGGTGTTTATGGTTGTTAATGATAGAGACTTGGTCAATTTGTTGAAGCAGGCTGACCGTCAGCAGTTAGTTCCGGGAAAAGATTTCGGTATTATATCTTATAATGATACCCCTTTGAAAGAAGTGCTGGCAGGAGGGATTACTACTCTTTCTACTGATTTCAAATTGATGGGACGCACGATGGCTTCTCTTATTAATAAAAAAACGATTGAGACAATTGAGAATCCTTGGAATTTAAATATTCGTAATTCACTATAAAGACTATCTATCCTATATTTATCATATATACATGTTCATAGTGACGTCATTTTAAAAGATTCTGTTCATCAGATTTGTTCCTGTTAAAAAAAGACAGGGGAGAAGTGAGGCGTGAAGTATAATTATAGTATCTTTGCACCTGCAAGGTTCGTATTTGGAGTTGTCTAACCTTCCAAAACGATGAAAAGGGAATCCGGTGTAAATCCGGGACAGTACCTGCTGCTGTAAGTCCTCTCTTTCGGGAGATGAGTTTATCACATTCTTTGCCACTGGTGACATCACTGGGAAGGCGTGATAAATGGGGACGAGTCAGAAGACCTGCCTTGACGCTGCAGATTTATACCCGCGGGTTTTCGGGTAGAAATCAACTGGTATAGTTCATTCCTATATTCAATTGATTCCTCATTCAACCGGTCGGTACAAATGCTATGTTTGATATTTGTCGCAAATTCTGATTTGCCGGCAGATGTCTGAAGAGTGATGCGACAAGTTAGTTAATAACCTTTTCTCACTTTTAATTATGAAACGAATTTTACTTTCTGTTTTATTTATTGTCTTCTGTCTGACGGCTTTTGTCGGTTGTATGAAATGGGATTATGGCAAGATGGAGCCTTTCAGGGCTACAGGAGATGGACTTTTCATTATGAATGAGGGGAATTTTCAATACGGTAATGCTACCTTATCTTATTATGATCCGGAAACGAAAAAGGTGGAGAATGAGATCTTTTACCGGGCTAATGCGATGAAGCTGGGTGATGTAGCACAATCAATGATTGTCCGGGACACTATTGGATGGGTGGTAGTGAATAATTCTCACGTAGTCTTCGCTATTAGCACCAATACATTTAAAGAGGTGGGACGCATAACGGGACTTACTTCTCCACGCTATATTCATTTTGTTTCGGATGAGAAAGCCTATATTACACAAATATGGGACTATCGTATTTTTATTGTCAATCCAAAAACTTATCAGATAACCGGATATATCGAATGTCCGGATATGACGATGGAAACAGGCTCGACAGAGCAAATGGTGCAGTATGGCAAGTATGTGTATGTGAATTGCTGGTCTTATCAGAATCGTATATTAAAGATAGATACTACAACGGACAAGGTGGTAGATCAGCTTACTGTAGGTATACAACCTACTTCTCTAGTGATGGATAAGAACTTCAAGATGTGGACGATTACTGATGGAGGGTATAAAGGAAGTCCATACGGATATGAGGAGCCGTCGCTTTATCGCATTGATGCCGAGACATTTAAAATAGAGAAACAATTTAAGTTTCAGTTGGGAGATGCTCCTTCGGAAGTACAGCTTAATGGTGCGGGTGATGAGCTTTACTGGATTAACAAAGATATTTGGCGTATGTCTGTCGATGCAGAACGTGTTCCCGTACGTCCTTTCCTCAAGTATCGTGATACGAAGTATTATGGGTTGACAGTTAGTCCGAAAAACGGAGATGTCTATGTGGCTGACGCCATTGATTATCAACAGCAGGGGATGATTTATCGCTATACGGAGGATGGGGAACTTGTGGATGAGTTTTATGTTGGAATTATTCCCGGAGCATTTTGTTGGAAGTAATCGGTAGAGAAGAATATGAGAAGAAATATATTATTAGTGCAGTTTGTAGGAGTTCTTTTATTACTTCCATCCATAATGAGTGGACAACAACACAACGACAATAAGAATTGGGCGGAAAAGGGAGTTGTCATTCGTGAAGTGGAAATTTTAGGAAAGCGCCCGATGAAAGATATAGGCGTGCAACAGACCAAATTTGATTCACTTGTGCTTAAGGAAAATATAGCCTTGTCAATGGCGGATATACTCACTTTCAATTCTTCTATTTTTGTAAAAAGCTACGGACGTGCCACGCTTTCTACTGTTTCATTTCGGGGAACGTCCGCTTCGCATACACAGGTAACATGGAACGGTATGCGTATCAACAATCCGATGTTGGGGATGACTGACTTTTCGATGATTCCATCTTATTTTATAGATGACGCTTCTTTGCTGCATGGCACTTCATCGGTGAATATGGCTGGTGGTGGTTTGGGAGGATTGGTGAGATTATCTACAGTGCCTGCTCATCAAGAAGGCTTCGGAATGCAATATGTTCAAGGTATCGGTTCATTTAGTACCTTCGATGAGTTTCTGCAATTGAAGTATGGAGATAAACATTGGCAGGTCTCGATGCGGGCGGTCTATCAGTCGTCGCCCAATGATTATAAATATCGTAATCATGATAAGAAAGAGAATATTTATGATGATAAATATAATATAATCGAACAGTATTATCCCATAGAACGTAATCGTAGTGGTGCATACAAAGATCTGCACGTTTTACAGGAGGTATATTACAATACGGGCAAAGGTGATCGCTTCGGACTGAATGCGTGGTATACTGATTCTAACCGTGAACTGGCATTACTGACGACCGATCAGGGTGATCTTATGGATTTCGAGAACCGTCAACGGGAACATACACTGCGAAGTGTTTTATCATGGGATCATACGCGTGAAAACTGGAAAGTATCGGCAAGGGGAGGTTATGTGCATACATGGTTGGCGTACGACTATAAGCGGGATTTGGGAAATGGTATAATGGCTACAATGCCCCGTTCACGTAGTAAAGTCAATACTTTCTACGGGCAGTTGGATGGAGAGTATTTTTTCTCAGATAAACTCCTTTTGACGGCGGGTGTGTCGGCTCATCAGCATTTGGTGAATAGTGTGGATAAAGATCTGAATAGAGATGATAATAAGAACGATAAGTATGGTCAGGGAAGGAAGAATGATTCTATTGTTTATTTTGATAAAGGGCGTGTTGAGTTGTCGGGCAATGTCTCATTAAAATGGCAGCCGGTCTATCGGTTGGGTATGTCATTGGTCCTTCGGGGAGAAATGTTCGGGACTAAATGGGCACCGGTTATTCCTGCCTTTTTTGTAGATTATGTTCTTTCTAAAAGAGGCAATATAATGGCAAAGGCTTCTATTACCCGTAATTATCGTTTTCCGACATTGAATGACCTTTATTTTTTGCCGGGTGGCAATCCGGCATTGAATAATGAAAGTGGATTTACTTATGAAACGGGGCTGTCGTTTTCTGTGGGTAAGGATAATGTTTATGCATTATCCGGCTCGGCTTCTTGGTTTGATCAACATATAAACGACTGGATTATTTGGCTACCTACGTCGAAGGGATTTTATTCACCCGTTAATCTTAAAAAAGTACACGCCTATGGCATGGAAGTACAGGCTGATTATGCAGTTGCGATTGATAAAGCATGGAAGCTTGGATTAAATGGAACATTTGCGTGGACTCCTTCTATTAATGAAGGTGAGCCTACGAGCAAGGCTGACCAGTCAGTAGGGAAGCAGTTGCCATACATACCCGAATATTCAGCTACGTTATCAGGCAGGCTGACATATCGCAGTTGGGGGCTTCTTTATAAATGGTGTTACTATAGCGAACGTTATACAATGACGAGTAATGCTGTATCCTATACGGGACATCTTCCACCCTATCTTATGAGCAACGTGACCCTTGAAAAAGGATTCTCACTCCGTTGGGCGGATTTATCCTTAAAAGGGACAGTCAATAATCTCTTTGACGAAGAGTATCTTTCAGTATTATCTCGTCCGATGCCGGGAATTAACTTCGAGTTCTTTATCGGTATAACTCCCAAGTGGGGCAAGAAGAAAAAATAGGCGGGTGACAGCCGGACTCCCGTGCCATGTAGATGTATTATTGGCAGAGTATATATGAAAAAGGATGCTTTCCGATTGTTTCTTTTAAATATAACTTTTGTATAATGGTGCATCTTTTGGAAAAAAGTCGTATGTTTGCTATCAAACCATAAAACAAAATGTACTATGAGCGGTAATTATGTTATCAATATCGGTCGCCAGTTAGGTAGCGGCGGAAAAGAAATAGGAGAGAAGTTGGCAGCCCGTTTGGGAATCGACTTTTATGATAAGGAACTGATCAACCTGGCTTCCGAAGAGAGCGGCTTATGTAAGGAGTTCTTCGAAAAAGCAGATGAAAAGGCCTCGCAAGGCATTATCGGCGGACTGTTCGGTATGCGTTTTCCTTTCATCAGTGAAGGGGCAATGCCATGTACCAACTGTCTGAGCAATGATGCTTTATTTAAGGTGCAGAGTGATGTCATCCGTCGTCTGGCGGCAGAAAAATCCTGTGTGTTCGTCGGGCGTTGTGCCGACTATATTTTACGGGAACATCCCCGTTGTGCAAATGTCTTTATCTCGGCTACTAAAGAAGATCGTATCGCACGGTTGTGTCAGATGCATCGTATTGATGAGGAAGCTGCGGAAGAGATGATAGAAAAAGCGGATAAGAGACGTTCGGAGTATTATAATTACTACAGTTATAAAACATGGGGAGCAGCGGCTACTTATCATTTGTGTGTTGATTCCTCTTCTTTGGGAATTGAGGAGACGGTGCGATTTGTGGAAGAGTTTGTGGCTAAAAAGCTACAGATTGGAATGTAATTGAAGAAGAAAACAAAATCCCGATAATAATAAAGCCGGCCTAATTCAGAAAGAATTTAGCCGGCTTTATTTATTTAATTAAGTTCGCTTTACATCATCGCCAGTAATATCATCTGTCCCGTCAGGATACGAAGGAACATAGATAACGGATAAACTGTAGAATATCCTACTGCCGGAGCATCACTGGATGTCACCTGATTGGCATAAGCCAGTGCGGGAGGGTCCGTATTACTACCGGCTATCAATCCCATCAGAGTGAAGTAGTTTACCTTATAATATAGTCTTGCAATTGCACCGATGATAAGCAACGGGATGACAGTGATCAGGAAACCACAGCCTACATACAGTAAGCCGTCGCCTTCTACAACTGTTTGTACGAAGTTGGCACCCGCATCTATACCTACACTGGCAAGGAATAGCACAATACCGATTTCGCGCAGCATCAGGTTGGCACTCATTGTGGTGTAAGTCACCAAATGAAGTTTGTGTCCGAAACGTCCGATCAGGATAGCTACCACCAACGGACCACCGGCCAAACCTAATTTCAAAGGAGTCGGCATACCGGGGAATGCAATCGGAAGACTTCCTAAAAGAATACCTAAGAAGATACCTACGAAGATAGTAACGATATTCGGTGTGTCCAGACGTTTCAGTTGGTTACCCAAAACACCAGCTACACGCTCTACCGCATCTTGCTGACCTACTACCATTACGCGGTCACCTACCTGCAATATCAGGTTCGGATCAGCGAACAGGTCCATACCGGAACGGTTGACACGGGTCACGTTGACACCATACATACTACGGAAGTGCATGGAACCGAGCGTTTTTCCGTTAATTTCCGGTTTAGTAACCAGAATACGGTGGGAAACCATCGGAAGATCTTGCTTCTCCCAGTCCAGTTCCACTTCTTTTCCGATAAATACGGTGATGGCGGGAGCATCTTCTTCCGAACAAACAATAAACAACTGGTCGCCCATATTGAATATCGTCTCGTGGTTCGGAATACTTACGTGTCCTTCGTGACGGATGCGGGAGCAAACAAACTTACGTCCCAGAAATTCTTTGATTTCAATCAGTGTTTTTCCGCTGATAGACTCATTGCGTACCTCAAGGCTCATCATGTGCGGCTTGTGGTGCGCGTCTCCGCTCTGAGTTTTCAGGCTCTCTTCCTCTTTGGTCATATTGACGCGGAAGATATAGCGGATTGCAATGATAGAACCGATGATACCTACCACACCCAGCGGATAAGCACAGGCATAACCCAGTGCAATCTGCGGTCCGTTGTAGCTCAGCTGGTTCAGGGCCTCATTGGCGGCACCAAGTCCCGGAGTGTTCGTCACAGCTCCGTAGAGGATACCTACCATCATCGGCAGTTCCACACGACCGTTCCATAGGTAATAAAGCCCCAATGCAACAGCAATATTTAACACTACGATGCCTACAGCCAACAGGTTCAATGTCATTCCCCCCTTTTTGAAAGAAGAGAAGAACGATGGCCCCACCTGAAGACCGATACAGAATACGAACAAGATCAATCCGAATTCTCGGATGAAATGTAGGATGTGTGTATCGGCTGTGAAGCCGAAATGTCCCATTAGGATGCCGGCAAACAAAACAAAAGTGACTCCCAAAGATACTCCGAATATCTTTATTTTTCCGAGATACACACCGGCGGCCACTACAAAAGCGTAGAGGAATACAATGTGTGCCACAGAGCTAGGGTCCCACAATAAACTTTGTAACCAATCCATAAATATTAGTAGTTTTTATAATGTTCTTCTAAAAACGGGTGCAAAATTACTCATTACATCGGAGCTAATCAAATAAAAGGAGAACTAAAAATGAAGAATGAAGAATTTGCTTCGTTTAGCTTTAAGTTGCATGGAGATTCTTCATTCTTAGTTTATCATTCTTCATTTTCTCTCTGTAACCTGTAGTGCGAATTTTTTCTAAAAAGAAGAATCGTTCGAACTTATTAATTATATTTGCAAGTCGAACGACTGACATTTAGAAAGAGACAAATAAAAATAAAGACAATATTAATTCTTGTTTTAATTTTAAATAAACTATGGCAGACAAAAAAGAAAAACTCTTCTCAGACTTTTCTCCTGTCTCCACCGAACAATGGATGGAGAAGGTTACAGCCGACTTGAAAGGTGCTGATTTTGAGAAGAAGCTCGTTTGGAAGACAAACGAAGGGTTCAAAGTGAAACCTTTCTACCGGATGGAAGATCTGGAGGGTTTGAAAACAACAGATGCACTTCCCGGAGAATTTCCTTATCTGAGAGGAACCAAGAAGAACAATAATGAGTGGTTGGTTCGTCAGGAAATCAAAGTAGAATGCCCGAAGGAAGCCAATGCCAAAGCACTGGATATTCTGAACAAAGGTGTTGACTCACTTTCTTTCCACGTAAAAGCAAAGGAACTCAATGCGGAATACATTGAAATACTGTTGAATGATATTCAGGCTGAATGTGTAGAACTGAACTTCTCTACTTGTCAGGGACATGTGGTTGAATTGGCCGGTCTGCTGGTAGCTTATTTCCAGAAGAAGGATTATGATGTGAAGAAACTGAGAGGTTCTGTCAATTATGACTTCTTTAACAAGATGCTGACTCGCGGTAAAGAAAAAGGCGATATGGTTCAAACTGCCAAAGCCCTGATCGAAGCTATCCAACCGCTTCCTTTCTATCGTGTACTGAATGTAAATGCAATCTCGCTGAACAATGCCGGAGCTTACATTTCTCAGGAACTGGGCTATGCATTGGCATGGGGTAATGAATACATGAACCAGCTGACAGACGCAGGTATCCCTGCTGCTACAGTAGCCAAGAAAATTAAGTTCAACTTCGGTATCAGTTCCAACTACTTCCTTGAAATTGCAAAATTCCGTGCAGCACGTATGCTGTGGGCAAACATTGTAGCTTCTTACCATCCTGAATGCTTGCGTGATTGCGATAATAAGGGGGCTAATGGAGAATGTCGTTGTGCTGCGAAGATGGCGGTTCATGCCGAAACTTCCACTTTCAATCTTACTTTGTTTGACGCTCATGTGAACTTGCTTCGTACACAGACTGAAGCGATGAGTGCTGCATTGGCAGGTGTGGATTCAATGACAGTCGTTCCGTTCGATAAGACCTATTCGACTCCGGATGAATTCTCTGAACGCCTTGCACGTAACCAGCAGTTGTTACTGAAAGAAGAATCTCATTTTGATAAAGTGATTGACCCGGCTGCCGGTTCTTATTATATCGAGAACCTGACAGTGTCTATCGCTAAACAAGCGTGGGAACTCTTCCTTGCCGTAGAAGAGGCAGGCGGTTTCTATGCTGCATTGAAAGCCGGTACAGTTCAGGCAGCAGTGAACGAAAGCAACAAGGCTCGTCATAAAGCAGTTGCTCAACGTCGCGAAGTGCTACTGGGTACCAACCAGTTCCCGAACTTCAATGAAAAAGCAGGCGAGAAACAGCCGATAGAAGCTAAATGCTGCTGCGGAGGTGATGCTCATACTTGCGAGAAAGATGTGGATACTTTGGTATTTGACCGTGCTGCCAGCGAATTTGAGGCGTTGCGTCTTGAAACGGAAGCTTCCGGCAAACGTCCGAAAGCATTCATGCTGACTATCGGTAATCTGGCTATGCGTCAGGCACGTGCGCAATACTCTTGCAACTTCCTCGCTTGTGCCGGATATGAAGTTATTGACAACCTCGGATTCGAAACGGTGGAAGCCGGAGTAGAAGCTGCTATGGCTGCTAAAGCTGACATTGTAGTTCTCTGTTCAAGCGATGACGAATATGCGGAATATGCGGTTCCCGCATACCAAGCATTAAACGGCCGCGCTATGTTTATCGTAGCAGGTGCTCCCGCTTGTATGGATGAACTGAAGGCAGCAGGTATCGAGAACTTCATCCACGTGCGTGTCAACGTATTGGATACCTTGAAAGAGTTTAACGCCAAACTATTGAAGTAAGATGAGAAAAGATTTTAAAAACTTAGATATATATGCTGCATTTCAGCCCGCTAACGGTGCTGAATGGCAAAAGGCTAACGGTATTTCCGCTGATTGGAATACACCGGAACACATTGACGTGAAGCCTGTTTATACAAAAGAGGACCTCGAAGGAATGGAACACCTCGGCTATGCTGCCGGACTTCCTCCTTATCTGCGTGGTCCGTATTCAGTGATGTACACTCTTCGCCCCTGGACTATCCGTCAGTACGCCGGATTCTCTACTGCCGAAGAATCAAATGCTTTCTATCGTCGTAACCTGGCTTCCGGTCAGAAAGGTTTGTCCGTAGCATTTGACTTGGCTACTCACCGCGGTTATGACCCCGATCACGAACGTGTGGTAGGTGACGTAGGTAAGGCTGGTGTATCTATCTGCTCACTCGAAAACATGAAAGTTTTGTTCGACGGTATTCCTTTGAGCAAGATGTCCGTGTCTATGACGATGAACGGTGCGGTACTTCCGATTATGGCATTCTATATCAATGCAGGTCTGGAACAGGGTGCTAAACTCGAAGAAATGGCCGGTACTATCCAGAATGATATTCTGAAAGAGTTCATGGTGCGTAATACCTATATCTATCCGCCTGCATTCTCTATGAAGATTATTTCCGATATCTTCGAATATACTTCGCAGAAGATGCCTAAGTTCAACTCCATCTCTATCTCCGGTTACCACATGCAGGAAGCAGGTGCGACGGCAGATATCGAGCTGGCTTATACATTGGCCGACGGTCTGGAATATCTGCGTGCCGGAACAGCGGCAGGTATCGATATCGATGCGTTCGCTCCCCGTCTGTCTTTCTTCTGGGCGATTGGTACCAATCACTTCATGGAAATCGCGAAGATGCGTGCTGCCCGTATGTTGTGGGCTAAGATTGTAAAACAATTCAATCCGAAGAATCCGAAGTCACTGGCATTGCGTACACACTCTCAGACTTCCGGCTGGTCGCTGACAGAACAAGACCCGTTCAATAACGTAGGACGTACTTGTATCGAAGCCATGGCTGCCGCTTTGGGACATACACAGTCTTTGCATACCAATGCGCTGGATGAGGCTATTGCCCTTCCGACAGACTTCTCCGCACGTATTGCCCGTAATACTCAGATTTATATTCAGGAAGAAACCTATATCTGTAAGAACGTTGACCCATGGGGCGGTTCTTACTACGTAGAAGCTCTGACCAACGAACTGGCTCACAAGGCTTGGGAACGTATTGAGGAAGTAGAAAAACTGGGTGGTATGGCGAAAGCTATCGAGACAGGTATTCCTAAGATGCGTATCGAAGAGGCTGCCGCACGTACGCAGGCCCGTATCGACAGCGGTTCTCAGACTATTGTCGGTGTGAACAAATATCGTTTGGAAAAAGAAGCTCCGATTGATATCCTTGAGATTGATAACACGGCAGTTCGTCTTGAGCAGATCGAGAACCTGAAACGTTTGAAAGAAGGACGTAACCAGGCAGAAGTGGACAAAGCACTGGCAGCCATCACCGAATGCGTGGAGACCGGTAAGGGTAACTTGCTGGAACTGGCTGTAGAAGCTGCTCGTGTTCGTGCAACGCTGGGTGAAATCTCCTATGCTTGCGAAAAGGTTGTAGGACGTTATAAAGCAATAATTAGAACAATATCAGGCGTGTATTCATCAGAAAGTAAAAACGATGGCGACTTCAAGCGTGCATGTGAACTGGCTGAGAAGTTTGCTAAGAAAGAGGGACGTCAACCTCGTATTATGGTTGCGAAGATGGGACAGGACGGTCACGACCGTGGTGCCAAAGTGGTAGCAACCGGTTATGCAGACTGTGGCTTCGACGTAGACATGGGACCATTGTTCCAGACTCCGGCGGAAGCTGCCCGTGAAGCTGTAGAAAATGACGTTCACGTAGTAGGTGTTTCTTCATTGGCTGCCGGACACAAGACATTGATTCCGCAGATTATGGAAGAACTGAAAAAGCTGGGTCGTGAAGATATCGTGGTAATTGCCGGCGGTGTTATCCCTGCACAGGATTATGACTTCCTGTATAAGGCAGGTGTAGCTGCTATTTTCGGTCCCGGTACTCCGGTAGCGAAGGCTGCTTGCCAGATTCTGGAAATCCTGATGGATGAAGAATAAACACGGAATTTAATCATTTTTTCTATTTTTTTTATCCCGCCTTATAGCTCCATTCGGGCTGAAGGCGGGATGTTTTTTTCATCTTTATGCGGTCAGTGAGAAATAATCATGTAACTTTGTAGACTGTTAGTATAAAAACAAGAAGAGAAAAAATGATAGTTTGCATAGCCGAAAAGCCGTCTGTAGCACGTGATATAGCCGAAGTACTCGGTGCTCATACAAGAAAAGAAGGGTATATAGAAGGAAACGGATACCAGGTAACCTGGACATTCGGTCATCTTTGTACCTTGAAAGAGCCGCATGAATACACCCCTAACTGGAAATCATGGAACTTGGGTAGCTTACCGATGATTCCGCCACGTTTCGGCATCAAGCTGATAGAGAACCCTACTTACGAAAAACAGTTTCACATTATCGAGGGATTGATGCAGAACGCGGACGAAATCATCAACTGCGGTGATGCCGGCCAAGAAGGAGAATTGATCCAGCGTTGGGTGATGCAGAAGGCAGGTGCCCGCTGTCCGGTGAAACGTCTTTGGATTTCTTCGCTGACAGAAGAGGCGATCCGCGAAGGATTTGCGAAGTTGAAAGACCAGTCGGATTTTCAATCTTTGTATGAAGCGGGACTTTCCCGTGCAATGGGGGACTGGTTGCTGGGGATGAATGCCACCCGTCTTTACACCATCAAATACGGTCAGAACAAACAAGTGCTTTCCATCGGTCGTGTGCAGACTCCCACGCTGGCATTGATTGTCAACCGCCAATTGGAGATCGCCAACTTCCAGCCGAAACAATACTGGGAACTGAAAACGAATTATCGTGATACCACCTTTTCTGCTCTGATCCGTAAAAGCGATGAAGAAATAGCTGCGGAAGAAGAAAAGAGTGGCGGAAAGAAGAAGATAGACAATCCCGGCATCGACCCTATCGCCAACCGGGAGGAGGGAGAAGCGCTGGTAGAACGTATAAAAGACCTTCCGTTCATTGTCACCAATGTCGGCAAGAAGGATGGAAAGGAATATGCTCCGCGTCTGTTCGACCTGACTTCCCTTCAGGTAGAGTGTAATAAGAAGTTTGCCTATTCTGCCGATGAAACGCTGAAGCTGATTCAGTCGCTTTATGAAAAGAAAGTGGCTACTTATCCGCGCGTCGATACCACTTTCCTGAGTGACGATATTTATCCGAAGTGTCCCGGAATATTGAAAGGTCTTCGGGACTACGAGGTGCTGACTGCTCCTTTGGCGGGTGCTTCATTGCCTAAATCGAAAAAGGTGTTTGATAATTCGAAGGTGACAGATCACCATGCCATTATCCCTACAGGCGTTTATGCGCAGAATCTGACGGATATGGAACGTCGTGTCTATGACCTGATAGCCCGTCGTTTTATAGCGGTGTTCTATCCCGATTGTAAGATTTCTACCACTACCGTGATGGGCGAAGTGGACAAGATAGAATTTAAAGTAACCGGCAAACAGATTCTGGAGCCGGGATGGCGTGTAGTTTTTGCCAAAGATGTGAAAGATACTTCCGAAGAAAAAGAGGAAGAGGATGAAAATGTACTTCCTGCCTTTGTCAAGGGGGAAAGCGGTCCTCATGTTCCGGACTTGAATGAGAAGTGGACGCAACCGCCCAGACCTTATACGGAAGCAACATTGCTTCGTGCGATGGAAACAGCCGGAAAGTTGGTGGATAATGACGAACTCCGTGATGCTCTGAAGGAGAATGGTATCGGTCGGCCGTCTACCCGTGCCGCCATTATCGAGACGTTGTTCAAGCGGAACTATATCCGCAAGGAAAGAAAGAACCTGATAGCCACCCCTACGGGAGTGGAACTGGTACAGATCATTCACGAAGAACTGCTGAAATCTGCGGAACTGACCGGTATATGGGAAAAGAAACTACGTGAGATTGAAAAGAAGACATACGATGCCCGTCAATTCCTTGAAGAATTGAAGCAAATGGTATCTGAAATCGTGATGAGCGTACTTTCAGATAATACGAACCGACGTATCACTATTCAGGAGGCAGTTGCCCAAACGGAAGAAAAGGCAAAGAAAGAACCTAAGAAGCGTGAGCGTAAAGCAAGTGCTCCCAAAGAAAAGAAGGCGAAAGCAGAACCGAAAGTTCCTGCATCTGCTCCGTCTCCTGCTTCGACTCCTTCTGCTCGTGCCTCTGCTCCGGCTACCGGTAATGCAGATACTTTTGTCGGACAGCCATGTCCGGTTTGTGGCAAGGGAACCATCATTAAAGGGAAGACAGCTTACGGATGTTCGGAATGGAGAAATGGATGTACTTACCGAAAGAATTTCGAATAGTTTGTGGACAGTGTCTCACATAACAGTGATTTCTCTTTTTTCAAAGAAAAAGAGTCCCTTCTTTTCTGTTCGCACCATAAGGAATTAGATAGCCGTTTTGCTATCACGCTCTCACTATCCACTTGTATCCCTTTATTCATCGATGTTTCAGGGATGGTAGCAAGCGTGGTGGCAAGTATGAGAGCAAACGGTTGCTCTCACTCTGTCTCGTCCTGATTAGTATCGTTTTTGTAATGTTATCTTTTGATTTACAGGATGTTAATGTCTGATTTCTCAGTTATTAACGTTTGATTTCTCAACCATTAATAACTGAGAAATCATGTATTATTGACCAATAATTGATTTTATGCTTCCTAAGAGAACAGCTCAATCGGAATAACTGATATGGTTAATGTGATTGAAACGTGCAGTCAAGTCAATCAAATCAACAGTACATTCAGATAGTTTCAGACGCTTGAAACTTTTGGTTTCAACCTTTGAAACCAATGGTTTCAAGGCATGAAACTATTAGTTCCAACGCTTGAAACTAAAAGTTTCAAAGGTCGAAACTGGTGATTGATCTATGTAAACCAGTATTATGATAACGGGATTTTACCGTATAGGTATATGCATCCGGGGTGGTCCGATTGTCGGGCCGGATGGACCACCTATACCTCTGTTTTTATCAAAAAAGGCATTGCGGAGAATCTCATATATAATACCACCCACATCCAAACCCAGTGTGAACTTATCGAAATGGTAGTAAGGAATCATAACGGGAACCGTTTCCCAACGTCCGCTCATCGCGTCATAGTATCGCTGTACTCCCATTTCCATCCCAAAGCGGTCGGACATATCGACGGACATCGTAGCTCCGTAGCTATGGGTACTCATCCCGTAAGAATTTCCGATGTCGTATGACCCGAAGACCTTGAAGGTGACACGGTCGGAAGGATGATAAAGGAAGGCGCCCGAAGTGCTGAAAGCCTGTCCGGTGATATGGGACATGTTGACCTTCAGCGCATTGGCACGGACTTGTAACTCGAATTGCTCATTGAAAATGTGCTGATAACCTAGTGAAGCACTGTTGAAACGACCGATGCCTGCCATACTTGTCTGACTTCCGGAACCGAACAGTGCTCCATGATCGAATTGATGCAATACCCCGCCTGTACTGTAATCACCTCGGAAGAGTAGGGAAGGATTGGTCTGATAAGGTAGGGAAATATCCCTTTTGAGTGAAAAGCGGGGTATATGCTCCAACTGTCCGGGTGAATATAAAGAATATGTAGTGCTCTTTTCTGGAAACAAGTTAATGTTGGCCTGTTTTAGTACGTCGTCCGGCGTTATGGATGCACCGTTACGAAGTATGTGCGTACTGTCGTTGTTTTCTTGCGCAGAGAGTGATTGCGGAACCAAATACAGCAAAAGAAAGATTCCCAAACGAATTGGAAGCTGTGATATGCTAACTTTTTGTCTCATACGCATTTGCCCTCCTTAGTTTTTATGATAGGTTATGTACAAAAATAATGAAATCCCATTTGAAAAGCAAATAATGTGTAATGTTTCCTTCCATCCGCAGGCTTTTTTAACTCAAATAAGAGCGGATAAGATTTTTTCTGAATAAATTCCCTTTTTTCCCTTAAATTTTTCTCTCTCTCAAGCAATATACGTTGTATATTTGTTATTATAGATATAAGAGTATCAACTATTTAATTTGGAAGTAATATGAAGAAAAAACTTACGGGTGTTGCATTGGTGTTAGCTGCCGTCTCTTTGATGGGCATACAGCCGGCGGGAGCATGTACGCGTGCCGTATATCTGGGGCCGGACCGAATGGTGGTCACTGGTCGCACGATGGACTGGAAAGAAGACATTATGTCAAATATCTATGTGTTTCCACGTGGAATGCAGCGTGCGGGACACAATAAAGAAAAAACAGTAAACTGGACTTCCAAATATGGAAGCGTAATTGCAACAGGCTATGATATAGGTACTTGTGACGGAATGAATGAAAAAGGACTGGTGGCAAGCTTGCTCTTCTTGCCGGAATCTGTTTATTCACTTCCCGGAGATACCCGTCCGGCAATGGGAATCAGTATCTGGACTCAATATGTGCTTGACAATTTTGCAACGGTGCGTGAGGCGGTAGATGAAATGAAAAAAGAGACTTTCCGTATTGACGCTCCCCGTATGCCGAACGGGGGACCGGAATCTACTTTGCACATGGCTATTACCGATGAAACAGGCAACACGGCAGTGATTGAATATCTGGATGGCAAACTGAGTATCCATGAGGGGAAAGAATATCAGGTGATGACCAATTCTCCGCGTTATGAATTGCAGTTGGCTGTCAATGATTACTGGAAAGAAGTGGGTGGATTGCAGATGTTGCCGGGAACGAACCGTTCGAGCGACCGTTTTGTGCGTGCCTCTTTCTACATTCACGCCATTCCGCAGACTGCCGATGCAAAGATAGCTGTCCCCAGTGTGCTGAGTGTGATGCGCAATGTCTCCGTTCCGTTTGGTATCAATACACCGGAGAAGCCTCACATTTCTTCTACTCGCTGGCGTTCCGTTTCCGATCAGAAGAATAAAGTGTATTACTTTGAGTCTACTTTAACTCCGAACCTGTTTTGGCTGGATTTGAAGAAGATTGATTTTAGTCCGAAGGCTGGGGTGAAGAAACTGTCCTTGACCAAAGGAGAAATTTACGCAGGAGATGCCGTGAAGGATTTGAAGGATAGTCAATCATTTACTTTCCTTTTCGAAACTCCGGTGATGTAGTCGATAGTTAGTTATGTGGTAAGAGGTCTTTTTTTGAATAAAAAGGAACGGTAGGCAAAGGATTTATCCGCTTGTCTACCGTTCTTCTTTTATCTTCGTGTCCTGCGTGCGGCTATAGGCAGCCTTTATCTTTTCGCATATTCCTGATGGAACTCAATCACTGCCTCTATTCCTTTCCGGAATATGTCCAGCGAGAAGTTTTCGTTGGGTGAATGGATCGCATCCGATTCAAGTCCGAAGCCCATCAATACGGTTTTGGTTCCTAATACCTGTTCGAATGTCGAAATGATAGGAATACTTCCGCCACGACGTACTGCCAGCGGTTTTTTGCCGAAAGCTATCTCAAAACCTTTTTCCGCAGCCTGATAGGCAGGAAGGGAAATCGGGCAGACATATCCCTGTCCTCCGTGCATTGGGGTTACTTTTACCTGTACGGTGTCGGGAGCCATTTGTAAGATATAATCTGCAAACATCTGCGAAATCTTGTGATGATCCTGATGCGCAACCAGTCGGCAGGAAACTTTCGCATACGCTTTCGAGGGAAGGACTGTCTTGGAGCCTTCACCTGTATATCCTCCCCAAATGCCGCATACATCGAAAGACGGGCGGCAACTGTTGCGTTCCAGTGTGCTGTATCCCTTTTCTCCGAAGAGTTCTTTCACTCCGATGGCTTCTTTGTATTTCTTCTCATCGAACGGAATATGGGCGATCATTTCCCGTTCTGCTTGCGGTACTTCTTCTACGTCATCGTAGAATCCGGGGGCGGTGATTCTTCCGTCTTTATCTGTTACTTTGCTGATTATTTCGCAAAGCACATTGATCGGATTAGCTACCGCACCTCCGAAGTGTCCCGAATGCAGGTCACGGTTCGGTCCGGTCACTTCTATTTCCCAGTAAGCCAGTCCGCGCAGACCGGTGGTGAGGGATGGAAGTTCGGCACCCAGCATGCTGGTATCCGAAACCAGGATAACGTCTGCTTTCAACAGCTCTTTATGCTCTTCGCAGAAGGCTTCCAGGCTGGGAGAGCCGATTTCCTCTTCTCCTTCGAAGATAAACTTGACGTTATTTTTCAGCAGTTCGTTCTTGACGAGATATTCGAAGGCTTTGACCTGGATAAAGGATTGTCCTTTGTCATCATCCGCTCCGCGTGCCCAGATGTATCCGTCCCGTACTTCGGGTTCGAAGGGCTGGCTTTTCCACAGTTCCAGCGGTTCGGCAGGCATTACGTCGTAGTGGGCGTAGACCAATACTGTTTTGGCATTCGGGTCAACGATCTTTTGTGCGAAAACAATCGGGTTACCCTTGGAAGGCATCACCAATGCTTCATCCACTCCGGCTTCGAGCAGTAGTTGTGCCCAGCGTTGGGCGCAAGCCAGCATATCGTCGTGATGTTCCGGCAGGGCGCTGATACTGGGAATACGGATGAGGCTGAACAGGTCCTCCATAATCTTCGGTTCGTTCGCTGCGATATATTTTTGAATTTCGTTCATAATGAATAGTTTACTGGCGGTTATTTAGCCTATGTGCCAATAGCCTGACAGATTTTTAGTGCAGGTATTGGCACATGGGTAGATTGACATATTGATACTTATTAAAGCTGCGTTGTCTTATCCAACAGATAATAATCAAGGATGGTCATGGCAGCCATTGCTTCTACGATAGGTACGGCACGTGGCAGTACACAGGCGTCATGACGTCCGCGGGCTTTCAGTGTCGTATCTACGCCGTCGATGTTCACCGTTTCCTGCTCCATCAGCAGGGTAGCAATCGGTTTGAATACTACACGGAAGTAAATATCCTGTCCGTTACTGATTCCTCCCTGAATACCTCCGGAGTGGTTGGTATGCGTTTCAATCCGTCCGTTGTTGTTGAAGAATACGTCGTTCTGCTCGGAGCCTTTCATCTTCAGTCCCTTGAATCCTTCTCCATATTCGAAGGCTTTGGCGGCATTGATACTGAGCATGGCGTTGCCCAAGGCGGCGTGCAGTTTGCCGAACACGGGTTGCCCCAATCCGATAGGACATCCTTTGATGACACAGGTCAGCGTACCTCCGATGGTATCGCCTTCGCCTTTTACCTTATATATAAGGTCTGCCATTTCCTTCGCCTTTTCAGGGTCCGGACAACGTACATCGTTTGTTTCGATCAGGTCGAGATCATAGTCGGAATAAGTGCCTTCCAATTTGATGGCACCGACTTGCGATGTATAAGCTGTGATGCTGATTCCTAACTGGCGAAGGGCTAATTTAGCCAATGCGCCGGCTACTACGCGTGAAATAGTCTCGCGGGCAGAAGAACGTCCGCCGCCGCGATGATCACGGATGCCGTACTTCACTTTGTAGGTGTAATCCGCGTGTGAAGGGCGGTATACCTCTTTCAGGTTATTGTAGTCATTGGAATGTTGATTCTCGTTCCAAACGATAAATCCGATAGGACATCCGGTTGATTTGCCTTCGAAGATGCCTGAAAGAAACTCCACTTTATCCGCTTCCTTGCGTGGTGTGGTGAGGATGGATTGTCCCGGACGGCGTCGATTTAGTTCTTGTTGTACAAATTCTTCGTCGATTGTGATTCCGGCAGGAAATCCGTCAATTACTCCCCCAACTCCTTTTCCATGAGACTCGCCGAAGCTGGTGAGCCGAAAGATGTTGCCAAATGAATTAAACATAGTTGTGGCTTTTTTAAAATTACTCTATGCAAATATAACAAAGTTTTTGATAAGAAGGTTGTGAATTCAAAATATCTTCGGAAAAGGAAGCAAATTGAACCTTTTTTCCTCTTTTTAGTTTATAAATGACGATTATTTAATAACTAAACCCGAAAATTATGAAAAAGAATCTATTGTATTTGTGGGCATTGATATGCTCTGTCTCTCTTTTGACGGCTTGTAGCAGTGATGATGATAATACGGTCAATGATGAAACGACTCCTCCGGAAGAAGAGGCTGTGGTGACTGCTCCCGATGTGGTGGGAACGTATTGGGGAAATCTCGATATTTCAATGCTGCCCGATGGCTCCGACCAGGAAGTTGTGATTGCCGACGGACTTCCGAAGTTTATTACTTTCTCTCAGGTCAGTGATACGGAAGTAAAGATGGAACTGAAGGAATTTGAACTGTTTATAAACGGAAACATATTAAAGTTCGGCGATATCGTAATAGACAAGTGTGCAGTGAAAAAGGAAACGGACGCTTCGACTTTCACCGGACAGCAAGACCTTACTTTTCAGGGGGATGCCGCTGCTTTGGGTACCTGTGCCACCAGTATAGAAGGAACGGTGCAAAGTGGAAATGCTACAATGAATATTCAGGTAAAAGTACCTGCATTGAAGCAGACCGTGAAAGTTGCTTTCTCCGGTGTGAAGCAGGTGGAGGAATCCGGTAAGGATTAATCCGTCTTTGGTCAGCTAGAAAGCATATCCGAATCCGATATTCAAGTAGATCGGATACATAGCAAAAGTAATGGTCTGAAAGTCATTTCTGAAGATATCATTCAATCCCCAGGTGAGGTCTGCATATATATTGAGATGTTTGAATGCTCTCCATCCGGCTCCTATTTGCAGGCCCCACTGAAAATGTCTCAGGTCGTCCGAGAAGTCATAAGTAGCGATTTTACCATCCGTAAATTCGACTTTGGGGCCTACGGGGTCGCCTTCACGCAGGTATCCTTCATATACGTGCCCCGAAAATTCTCTTGAAAGCAGATACGAAAAATAAGGTCCGGCTTTAATATTCCAACGGTTGCTCAACTTGTAAGTAGCCATTAGAGGAATTGTCAGTCCGGAAGTGTGGACTTTGGTTTTGACTCCTCCTGTCCAGACACCGCTGATTCTTTCTCCTCCCTGTCCGAGGATTTCCATATTATAGTTTTTGACGGTGGCTTCCGTTGTCATGGCTTTATTCTCCAGCCGCAGCCCTACAATGACTCCGAGCTTGTTTTGAACGGCAAACCATTTGGTTACTTCTCCTCCGATGCTGATAGCCAGCGTTGGGTTGTAGCCGTCAATCGAACGGATTTCGACAGGCAGCGGGAGCGGGGCTGTACCGCCGATGCTGAACCCTGCTTTGATTTCATATTCCAGTCCGTGAAGAGCGGAGCGAATAAGTGTTTCGTTTCTGTCAACCTGTGAATAGCCGGGGAGGGCTATCACCAGACAGGCGAGTAAACTGAATATATAGGAATGGATTTTCATCTTTTCATTATTATTAAATCATTAGTTATTTCATTATAGTTGCTCTGTTCTGCCTTCCATAGCTGCTATCAGATCGTTGGTCGAATGGAATCAGTCTTCCGAGCGATAGATTAGTTCGACTTCATCAATCAACAATGTACTTCCGATAGCTCCGTTAAAATGATCTCCTTCCAGGCTGGAAGTGAATACGATAGCTACATTATACTTTCCTGCTGTTAGCTTCTCTTTATCTATGTATTTTCCGGATAACATATGGAAGGGAAGTTTAAAGTATGTCCACTCGTCCGTCTCTTTGGCGTCGTCAATGCGTGCTATTGAAACCAGGTTGGGACTGGTGAAAGCATTCGTTCCGTCAAGAGTCGGCACAGATTCACTGGTTTCATACATGATGGCATAAATATCGCATATATCCCGTTTGCCACTGACGGGTTTGCCGCCTTCTGTAAACTGATCTCCGGCTTTATACTTGTAATAGCCTGCCAGGTAAGTTGGTATATGCCGGAAAGGCAGACCGAATTTGGTCGCTTTCAGTGGATTGCTCATTGCATTTCCTACATCAAAAGAGCCGATAAACAGGTTCCCGGCTGCGATAGGCATTCCCATAATGCTACCGAAGAATCCGGTACTGCGGGTTACTAAGGACAGGCATTTTCCGGTTTTTCCGTTTGCAAACTGAAAAGTCGGATAGTCGTCGGCTGTCTTGGGAACTCCGGTCATTGCATAACCTGCGTTTCCGCTGGCCCATTCCATCACCACTTTTTCTCCTTCCCGTTCTACGAAGATGTAGTATTTCTGTCCGCCGAGCGTATCCTCAAAATTGTAAATAGTAGCAAGTTCCGTATCAATAACGGATACGGTGTACTTCTTCTTCCAAAAGCCATCGGCAGCCGTAACGGTATATTGCTGAGGCGAATGGAAATCTCTAGCCGTCCCACTGGGAGGATCGATAGTGGCTCCCGGAGTCAATGTAAATTCGGGTGCAAGGGATGAAATGTCCGTTCCCGGTCCTACAAATATATTGATGGAATTATTAGTGATAATCGGACTCGTTGTCATGACTACTCCCGGCAATCTGCAACTGAGTATGTCTGCCTCTGCATTGGGAGCTTCTTCGCGAATGCAAGAAGAAGAGAAAATGGCTAGCAGCAAATAAAGAATACCGTGTTTTGCTTTCATTTTTCTACTATTCTAACTGTTAAAGTTCGGTTCTTGGAAGATTTTATAACAATCTGCAATTTTATTTGTTCACTAATGGATGTTTGATAAAAAAGAATTTTCTACTTTTGTGGAAACTAAAGCCTTATAGGGTATGATTGAATCGGAAAGAAAACAGATAATAGACTTGATCAAAAAAGAGGTGATTCCGGCGATAGGGTGTACGGAACCCATTGCGGTAGCGCTTTGTGTAGCTAAAGCTGCCGAAACATTAGGAATGAAACCGGAAAAGATTGAAGTGTTATTGAGTGCCAATATATTAAAGAATGCAATGGGAGTCGGTATCCCCGGCACAGATATGGTCGGACTTCCTATAGCTGTAGCCTTGGGAGCGTTGATCGGCCGATCGGAATATCAATTGGAAGTGTTGAGAGACTGCACACCGGAGGCAGTAGAACAAGGCAAACTGTTTATCGCAGAGAAGCGAATCTGTATTTCTCTCAAAGAAGATATTACGGAAAAACTGTACATCGAAGTAATCTGCACAGCCGGCAGCCAAAAAGCGACGGCTGTGATTGCCGGCGGACATACTACCTTTGTCTATATAGCTACGGATGAAAAAGTACTGCTTGACAAGCAACAGACTGCCAATGAAGAGGAAGAAGACGCTTCACTGGAACTGAATCTGCGCAAAGTCTATGATTTTGCCCTGACATCCCCTCTGGATGAAATCCGTTTTATTCTCGATACGGCACGTCTGAACAAAGCAGCCGCCGAGCAAGCCTTTAAAGGCAATTATGGGCATTCTTTAGGTAAGATGCTCCGTGGAACGTATGAACATAAAGTGATGGGTGACAGCGTATTCTCTCATATACTATCTTATACTTCCGCCGCTTGCGACGCCAGAATGGCTGGTGCAATGATTCCCGTCATGAGTAACTCCGGCAGTGGCAATCAGGGCATATCCGCCACACTTCCCGTTGTCGTATTTGCCGAAGAAAATGGTAAAACCGAAGAGGAACTGATTCGCGCCTTAATGCTGAGTCATCTCACTGTAATCTATATTAAACAAAGTTTGGGACGTCTCTCTGCCTTGTGTGGCTGTGTAGTAGCTGCCACGGGTTCCAGTTGCGGAATCACCTGGCTGATGGGTGGAAACTATAATCAGGTAGCCTTTGCCGTTCAAAACATGATTGCCAACCTGACGGGAATGATTTGCGACGGTGCAAAACCGAGCTGCGCACTCAAAGTAACAACCGGAGTCTCAACAGCCGTATTATCTGCTATGATGGCAATGGAGGACCGTTGTGTGACTTCTGTAGAAGGCATTATTGACGAAGATGTCGATCAAAGCATTCGTAACTTGACAAGAATCGGCTCGCAGGCCATGAACGAAACGGATAAGATGGTGCTTGATATCATGACGCACAAAGGAGGATGTTAACAGGTAATAAGTAATAAGTAATAAGTAACAAGTAATAAGTAATATCCGGAATAACGGCATAAAAAAAGTATTAAGTATTAACTTCCGCTTATATCCGCATGGAATTAATACTTAATACTTATTACCTATTACTTAAAATTAGTGACAGTGTCCGCCTTCGCAACCGCAGTCATCGCCACAGTCGCTGCCGCAGCTGTCGCATCCGCAACCGCAACCTTCACCGCTCATCATCTTCACCAGTTCCTGAATTTCTTCGTTGGTAGCAGGACGGCTTTCGATTACTTCACCTTCAAAGATCAGGTCAGCGCCTGCCAATGGGTGGTTAAGGTCAACTACTACTACATCCGGTTTGATTTCTACGACGCTGGCGTTTACGCGTTGACCGTCTCCGGTCATCAAAGGTACAATGCTGCCTTCTGTTACGCGTTCGCTGTCGAACTTGCCATCTATTTCAAAGATATTTTTAGGAAGATCAAATACATGTTGCTCATCGTAGGCTCCGTAAGCTTCATCTGCCGGAATGGTAAAATCGAATTTATCACCCTTAGAAAGAGCTGTTATCTGGTTCTCGAAGCTTTCGAGCGTTGTGCCTAATCCTGAAATGAACTGAAAAGGATGTTCTGCATTTGTTTCTTCGAACAATTCTTTTTCACCATCTTCCACTGTATATAGCTTATATGCAACGGTGATGTACTTGTTTTCTACTGTTTCCATCTGATATTTATAGTTTCTAATTAATAAATCCCTTATTTAGGGTGGACAAAGATACGAATAATTTGCTTGCTACCGGGTGCATACGGAGTAAATTTCAGATTATTAAGCGCTTTTGTCAGAAATGGACAGTCATTCTCTACTAACTGATAGTTGCAAATTCAACCTTTAAGTGATAAAATTTAGGTTTATTACCGTTCTTTTCTTACGATTATTCGCTTTTTAGTGATTTTTTTCTTCGATTTGTTTGGAGATAATAAAAAAGCCCTTACCTTTGCAGCACGAAAATAAAGAAAAGAAGATATGAATATATTACATACATCTATTAACCTAGCAGTTCTGCATATTATTCGCGTCGTGGTGGTGCCATCAAGAGCGTGAGAAAGGTTTTGTGTATGTATTCGTACCATAAAAGATAGAATTTGGAGCCTTTCTCACTGATGTGAGGGAGGCTCTTTAATTAAAAGATAGATTGAAATGAAAAAGCAATTACGCAGTTCGTTTAGTACACAAGGCCGTCGCATGGCGGGAGCCCGCGCATTATGGGCAGCCAACGGCATGAAGAAAAATCAGATGGGAAAACCCATTATCGCTATCGTCAATTCGTTTACACAATTTGTTCCGGGACACGTGCACCTGCATGAAATCGGGCAGTTGGTGAAGGCGGAAATTGAGAAGCTGGGATGCTTCGCTGCGGAATTTAATACGATTGCTATTGATGACGGTATCGCTATGGGACATGACGGAATGCTTTACTCGCTTCCTTCCCGTGATATCATAGCGGACAGCGTAGAATATATGGTCAATGCGCACAAGGCGGATGCAATGGTATGTATCAGCAACTGCGATAAGATTACCCCAGGGATGCTGATGGCTGCCATGCGCCTGAATATCCCTACCGTATTTGTATCCGGCGGACCGATGGAAGCCGGAGAGTGGAACGGTCAGCATCTGGACTTGATCGATGCCATGATTAAATCGGCGGACGACAGTGTAAGCGATCAGGAAGTAGCGAATATCGAACAGAATGCCTGTCCTACCTGCGGATGTTGTTCCGGAATGTTTACGGCAAACTCGATGAACTGTCTGAATGAAGCTATCGGCTTGGCTCTTCCGGGAAACGGCACAATCGTGGCTACGCACGAAAATCGTACGAAACTGTTTGAAGATGCTGCCAAACTGATTGTGGAAAATGCAATGAAATATTATGAAGAAGGTGACGAAAGTGTACTTCCCCGCAGCATAGCTACCCGTCAGGCATTCCTCAATGCCATGACGCTAGATATTGCGATGGGCGGTTCTACCAATACGGTGCTTCACCTGTTGGCCGTGGCACATGAGGCAGGAGTCGATTTCAAGATGGACGACATCGATATGCTGTCACGCAAGACACCCTGCCTGTGTAAAGTCGCTCCGAATACTCAAAAATATCATATTCAGGACGTTAACCGTGCGGGTGGCATCATTGCTATCCTGGCAGAGTTGGCAAAAGGCGGTCTGATTGATACTTCCGTTCTCCGTGTGGATGGCATGTCGCTGGCGGAAGCGATCGATCAATATTCAATTACCAGCCCGAACGTTACGGAAAAAGCAATGAGCAAATATTCAAGTGCGGCAGGAAACAGATTCAATCTCGTACTTGGTTCTCAGGGAGCTTATTATCAGGAATTAGATAAAGATCGCGCGAACGGATGTATCCGTGATCTGGAGCACGCCTATAGCAAGGACGGAGGCCTGGCGGTACTGAAAGGAAATATCGCTCAGGACGGTTGCGTAGTAAAAACGGCGGGTGTAGACGAAAGCATCTGGAAGTTTACCGGACCTGCCAAAGTATTCGACTCACAAGAAGCAGCCTGTGAAGGCATCCTCGGAGGCCGAGTCGTCAGCGGCGACGTTGTCGTCATCACGCACGAAGGTCCGAAGGGCGGTCCCGGTATGCAGGAAATGCTTTACCCGACTTCTTATATCAAATCCCGTCACCTCGGCAAAGAATGTGCCTTGATTACCGACGGACGTTTCAGTGGTGGAACTTCCGGATTGAGTATCGGACACGTTTCTCCCGAAGCCGCTGCCGGAGGTAATATAGGAAAAATAGTAGATGGAGATATCATCGAAATCGACATTCCCGCCCGAACGATTAACGTGCGACTAACAGATGAAGAACTGGCTGCCCGCCCGATGACTCCCGTCACCCGTGACCGTTACGTGCCGAAGAGCCTGAAAGCATACGCCAGCATGGTAAGCTCTGCCGATAAGGGAGCAGTGAGATTAATAGACTGATCCACTTCATTATCCATTATGAATCATCCATTATCCATTAAAGAACTATGAGTAAGGACTTAATAACAGGCGCAGAGGCAATGATGCGCTCTCTGGAACATCAGGGAGTGACTACCATTTTCGGTTATCCCGGCGGTTCCATCATGCCTACGTTCGATGCCCTGTACGACCATCAAAATACATTGAACCATATCTTGGTTCGCCATGAACAGGGAGCTGCCCATGCGGCACAAGGCTACGCCCGTGTATCGGGTAAAGTCGGTGTTTGCTTGGTGACAAGCGGCCCCGGAGCAACCAATACGATCACAGGTATTGCAGATGCGATGATAGACAGTACGCCTATCGTTGTCATTGCAGGACAGGTGGGAACAGGCTTTCTTGGAACAGACGCTTTTCAGGAAGTCGATCTCGTAGGTATCACTCAGCCAATCGCTAAATGGAGCTATCAGATTCGCCGTGCCGAAGACGTAGCCTGGGCGATAGCACGTGCTTTCTACATTGCCAGTAGTGGTCGTCCCGGTCCGGTGGTACTCGACTTTGCCAAGAATGCGCAGGTTGAAAAAACAAAATACGAGCCGACGCAGCAGGAGTTTATCCGCAGCTATGTTCCGGTTCCCGATACAGACGAAGAATCAGTAAAGGCTGCCGCCGAACTGATCAATAACGCCGAACGCCCGCTTGTCTTGGTAGGACAGGGAGTGGAACTGGGAAGCGCTCAGGAAGAACTGCGTATCTTTATCGAAAAGGCGGATATGCCCGCAGGTTGTACCTTGCTCGGACTTTCCGCATTGCCTACCGACCATCCGTTGAATAAAGGAATGCTGGGTATGCACGGAAATCTGGGACCGAATATCAATACTAACAAATGTGATGTACTGATTGCTGTCGGTATGCGTTTCGACGACCGTGTGACCGGTAATCTGGCTACTTACGCCAAACAAGCGAAAGTGATCCATTTTGACATTGATCCGGCGGAAGTAAATAAGAATGTAAAGGTAGACATTGCCGTTTTGGGCGACTGCAAAAAGACGCTGGCTGCTGTGACCGGACTGCTGAAAAAGAACCGGCACACCGAGTGGGTCGATAGTTTCAAGGAATATGAAGCGGTAGAGGAAGAAAAAGTCATTCGTCCCGAACTTCATCCTGCAACGGATTCACTGAGTATGGGCGAAGTGGTGCGTGCGGTAAGCGAAGCGACCCGTCACGAAGCCATATTGGTGACAGATGTAGGTCAGAATCAGATGATCTCTGCCCGCTACTTTAAATATACCAGGGAACGTAGTATCGTTACTTCGGGTGGACTCGGCACGATGGGTTTTGGCCTTCCGGCAGCTATCGGAGCTACTTTCGGCCGTCCCGACCGCACGGTATGTGTATTTATGGGTGACGGCGGACTGCAAATGAACATTCAGGAGCTGGGTACGATCATGGAACAGAAAGCTCCGGTGAAGATTATCTGCCTGAACAACAATTATCTCGGCAACGTGCGCCAATGGCAGGCTATGTTCTTTAATCGCCGTTATTCATTTACTCCGATGCTGAATCCGGATTACATGAAAATCGCTTCCGCCTACGATATTCCTTCCAAACGTGTCTTTTCACGGGAAGAATTGAAAGCGGCCATCGACGAAATGCTCTCGACAGACGGGGCGTTCCTGCTCGAAGCCTGTGTGGTAGAAGAAGGCAATGTCCTCCCGATGACCCCTCCGGGCGGTTCAGTCAATCAGATGTTGCTGGAATGTTAATCCTTAATTTAGAAAGTTATGAGTGATAAGACATTATATACGATTATAGTTCATTCTGAAAATATAGCCGGATTGCTGAATCAGGTGACCGCTGTATTTACCCGTCGGCAAATAAACATCGAGAGTTTGAACGTTTCTGCTTCTTCCATTAAAGGAGTACATAAATATACGATTACAGCGTGGACTGATAAGGACACTATCGAAAAGGTGGTGAAGCAGATCGAAAAGAAGATTGATGTGATTCAGGCGCACTATTTTACGGAAGACGAGATTTATTTCCATGAGATAGCCTTATATAAGGTATCTACTCCTGCTTTTCAGGAGACTCCGGAAGCATCTAAAGTGATCCGCAGATATAATGCCCGCATTGTAGAGGTGAATCCGGTATTCTCTATCGTCGAGAAGAACGGCATGAGTGAAGAGATTACTTCCCTTTACGAAGAACTTCGGGCTTTGAAATGTGTGCTGCAGTTTGTCCGTTCGGGCCGTGTGGCTATTACTACCAGCTGTTTCGAACGTGTGAATGAGTTCCTGGACGGACAGGAAGCGAAGTATAAGCAAAGTAAAAAGGAACAGGAGTAATGAGTGAAGAAAATAAAATAGGGACTTATCAGTTTGTGGCAGAGCCGTTTCACGTAGATTTTAACGGCCGTCTGACCATGGGCGTGCTGGGAAATCATCTGCTGAATTGCGCAGGTTTTCATGCCAGCGACCGTGGATTTGGTATTGCTACGCTGAACGAGGACAATTACACATGGGTGCTTTCCCGCCTGGCTATCGAGCTGGATGAGATGCCTTACCAGTACGAGAAGTTCTCGGTTCAGACATGGGTGGAGAATGTCTATCGTCTCTTTACCGACCGTAACTTTGCCGTCATTGACAAGGATGGAAAGAAGATCGGCTATGCCCGTTCCGTATGGGCGATGATCAATCTGAATACCCGTAAGCCTGCCGATCTGTTGGCATTGCATGGAGGAAGCATCGTCGATTATATATGCGATGAACCTTGCCCGATAGAAAAGCCTTCGCGTATCAAGGTGACAAGCAATCAGCCTGTTGCGACGCTGACGGCAAAATACAGTGATATCGATATTAACGGACACGTAAACAGTATTCGTTATATCGAGCACATACTTGACTTGTTTCCGATAGAACTGTATCAGACGAAACGTATCCGCCGGTTTGAAATGGCGTATGTGGCTGAAAGTTATTTCGGAGATGAACTCTCTTTCTTCTGTGATGAGGCGAATGAAAACGAGTTTCATGTAGAGGTGAAGAAAAACGGCAGCGAGGTAGTATGCCGTTCCAAAGTGATATTTGAATAATATAGAGTATAACATCAATTAATAACAGATGGCGCAAGTCATCAAAACAAAAAAACAAAAAAAATGGCACAGTTGAATTTTGGCGGAACTGTAGAAAATGTAGTTATCCGTGATGAATTTCCATTGGAAAAAGCTCGTGAAGTATTGAAAAATGAAACAATCGCTGTAATCGGTTATGGCGTACAAGGTCCCGGACAGGCTCTGAACCTTCGTGATAACGGTTTCAATGTAATCGTTGGTCAACGCCAGGGAAAGACATATGACAAAGCGGTTGCTGACGGATGGGTTCCGGGTGAAACTTTGTTCGGTATTGAAGAAGCTTGCGAAAAAGGTACGATCATTATGTGCCTGTTGTCTGATGCAGCAGTAATGTCTGTATGGCCTACTATCAAGCCTTACCTGACTGCAGGAAAAGCTCTTTATTTCTCTCATGGTTTTGCTATTACATGGAGTGACCGCACAGGTGTAGTTCCTCCTGCAGATATCGACGTAATCATGGTTGCTCCTAAAGGTTCGGGTACATCCTTGCGTACTATGTTCCTTGAAGGTCGCGGCTTGAACTCTTCTTACGCTATCTATCAGGATGCAACAGGCAACGCTATGGACAGAACAATCGCATTGGGTATCGGTATCGGTTCAGGTTATTTGTTCGAAACAACTTTCATCCGCGAAGCTACTTCCGACCTGACAGGCGAACGTGGTTCATTGATGGGAGCTATCCAGGGTCTGTTGCTGGCACAATACGAAGTGTTACGTGAAAACGGTCATACTCCTTCCGAAGCATTCAACGAAACTGTAGAAGAGCTGACTCAGTCATTGATGCCGTTGTTTGCAAAGAACGGTATGGACTGGATGTATGCTAACTGCTCTACTACAGCTCAACGTGGTGCTCTCGACTGGATGGGCCCCTTCCACGATGCTATCAAACCGGTAGTTGAAAAGTTGTATCACAGTGTGAAGACTGGTAACGAAGCACAGATTTCAATCGACTCTAACTCCAAACCGGATTATCGTGAGAAACTGGAAGAAGAACTGAAAGCATTGCGCGAAAGCGAAATGTGGCAGACTGCCGTGACAGTTCGTAAACTTCGTCCGGAAAATAATTAATCAGACTTATACTATATAAGTTTTTCAAAAGGCGGGAAAAGCGTATTTTCCCGCTTTTTCTATGTAGATACCGGTCTTTTGAGTAATAGAAAAAGGATGAAAGTAGAAAAAAAGATTAAAAGATACTGATAATATAGGTGAAAAAGAGCATTTATGATTACCTTTACGGCAACAAATAAAACAGAATAGGCAATGAAGAAACTTTTTACTTACAGAAGATCGATACGTATGAAGATGATTTCTTCTTTAATAAATAGTATATCAGAATGTTACATTAAAAGATATTTAAGTTATTCTCTACCGAATGGTAGCTGTAATACCATTTCAAGTCCTTTTTATATTTCGTGTTCCATTAGTGATTCGTTGATATGATGCAGAATTTTATTCTGTAGCAGGAAAAAGTATGCGTTAAATTGAATTTAAGACAGAGCTTTTGGAACAGAATTTAGTGGGAAAATAACATTGTTTGTTTTGTTTGTAAATGGGAGTCCTCTTTCGTGAGAAAGGGGGCTTCTTTTTTTATCCCGATGATTCAGGAGGATACCGCTTCCTGCCGGATATACTGTATCAGTTTCCGGTAGAACGCATGCTTGGTAAGAGTGGTTGCATCTCCCAAAATCACAAGTTTCATCCGGGCGCGGGTAATGGCTACGTTCATTCGTCTTAAATCATTCAGAAAACCGATCTGTCCGTCCTCGTTCGCCCGGACGAGGCTGATAAAGACGACATCCCGTTCCTGTCCCTGAAAGCCGTCTACCGTGTTGACCGTGATGAGGCTGCGGAAAGGGCGGAGAAAACTGCTTCCTCTGATTTTACTTCTCAGGTATTGCACTTGCGCCTTGTAGGGCGAAATCAGACCAAAGTCGATGCTCTCGTCCAGGATGCGTGCTTTGCCGATCCGGCTGATATAGGCTTCCAGTTCTTGCAGTAACAAGTTGGCTTCCTGCTTGTTGATGCGCCCGAAGCTCTCGCCTACAAACTCTTCGTGGAAGTCCATTTCCGAGGTATCTATCCAGTTCATGGGAGTGTCGAAGTCAAGGATACCCCGGTTGCGCACTTCCGGTGCGGCTTCCAGTTCTCCGTTGTAGAACCATTCGGAGGGAAAGCGCATGATTGCTTCGTGCATCCGGTATTGCACTTTGAGCAGCGAGACGGCAGAAGGTTTTTGCTGCACGACCTTTTCCATTAGAGTGTGGTCCAGTCCGCCACGGGCGGCTTCGATACATTTGATTGTAGGAGGGAGCTGGCAATGGTCGCCGGCAAGAATCACACGGTCGGCCTTTCGGATGGCGATCCAACAGGCGGCTTCGAGTGCCTGGGCGGCTTCATCGATAAATAAGGTGGGGAAACGCCGTCCGTTGAGCAAACGGTGATTGCTGCTGACCAGCGTGGAAGCAATCACACGGGCACTGTCGAAAAGATCGGCGTTGATCAGGATTTCCAGTTCGGTGGCACGGTCGCGGAGGCGGCTCATCCGGCTGCGCATTCCTTCCCTTTCGGAGTAACTTCCCCGACGCATCCGGCTGCCCATTTCACGGATCGATTTTCGGATTCCCCAAAGTTCGGGGTAGGCCGAATGATTCTCAAAGCGGCGTTCGTAAGTGAAAGAAAGCATTTTGTCATTAACACGTGTAGGGTTACCAATGCGGAGGACAGGCACACCCCGGTCTACCAGTTTCTCGCAAATCCAGTCCACAGCCGTATTACTTTGGGCGCAGACCAGCACCTGCGGTTCGCGGTGAAGCGTTTCGTAAATGGCTTCCACGAGCGTGGTAGTCTTTCCGGTTCCCGGAGGGCCGTGAACGATGGCGACATCGCGTGTGCATAACACTTTGTTTACGGCTGTTTCCTGCGTGCTGTTCAGCCACGGGAAACGGACGGGATATAATTCGCGGAATCCCGGCTTTTGTGTTCCCAGCAAGGTGTCCCGGAGTTCGGCAAGGCGGTTGCCCTTAGCGCGGATTGTGTCTTCCAGCGCTTCGAACATGGCACGATAGGACGTTTCATCGAAATAAAGTTGTACACCCAGCACCTCTTCCGTTTGCAGTTCCAGCAAGGCGCCCGCACTGGGAAGCACGACCACCATCCGTTCGTCGTCCGCATAACTCACCGTTGCAATGAAATTCATGTAATTCACTTTTCCGTCAAATGACTGCCGGAAAAAGCAGACGGGACGACCGAATTCGAAGGAATGCTCGATTTCTTTATTTTCGGTGCGTGTAATATCTATTACAAGTTGATTTAGAGAATTATAGTAACTTCGACCGGGAGAGGCGGGATACCAGCACAGACCACGTTTCACTTTGCGGGCGACACCCATTGTTTCAGTCTGCCGCTTGAATTCCTCCTTTTCGTGTTCATACTCCATGCGTAGCAGGAGTTGCTGTTGCTGAAGGTCGATGATTGGACTTTTCGGATGATTATTCATAATAGACGCAAAGGTAATAAATCTTCTTCCTGAGACGAAAATATATTTCATTTTGTTAAACATTCCTCGAACGCCGTTCGTTATTTTTATAGATAGACTAAAAAAAATAAAAGCAATATGGTGTATGATTTGACTATGTTAGAGGCTTTTTATTCTGCTTATAAAGGAAAAGTGGAACACGTGCGGGCTGTTTTGAAACGCCCATTGACGTTAGCCGAGAAGATTCTGTATGCCCATCTGTTCAATGAGGGCGATCTGAAAAACTACAAGCGGGGTGAAGACTACGTAAATTTCCGTCCCGACCGCGTCGCTATGCAGGACGCGACTGCCCAGATGGCATTGCTTCAATTCATGAATGCAGGAAAAGAAAAAGTGGCTGTTCCCTCCACCGTGCACTGTGACCACTTGATACAGGCGTACAAAGGAGCAAAGGAGGACATTGCTACGGCAACCAAAACAAACGAAGAAGTTTACGACTTTTTGCGCGATGTATCCTCTCGTTACGGCATCGGCTTCTGGAAGCCGGGCGCCGGAATCATTCACCAGGTAGTACTCGAAAATTACGCTTTCCCCGGCGGGATGATGGTAGGAACCGACTCTCACACTCCGAATGCCGGAGGACTGGGCATGGTGGCCATCGGCGTCGGCGGTGCGGATGCCGTAGACGTGATGACAGGTATGGAATGGGAACTGAAAATGCCAAGGATTATCGGTGTCCGCCTGACCGGAAAACTGAGCGGCTGGACTTCCCCGAAAGATGTCATCCTGAAACTTGCTGGGATTCTGACCGTAAAAGGAGGAACGAACTCCATCATCGAATATTTCGGACCGGGAACAGCTTCCCTGTCGGCTACCGGCAAAGCGACCATTTGCAATATGGGTGCGGAAGTAGGAGCTACCACTTCGCTTTTCCCGTTCGATGGGCGCATGGCTACTTATCTGAGAGCCACCGGCAGAGATCGTATCGTAGAACTGGCGGAAGCCGTGGACTGTGAGCTCCGTGCGGACCAACAGGTGGCGGACGAACCGGAAAAGTACTACGACCGTGTCATCGACATTGATTTGTCTACGCTCGAACCTTATATTAACGGCCCTTTCACACCGGATGCCGCTACCCCTATCTCTGAATTTGCAGAAAAAGTATTACTGAACGGCTATCCGCGTAAGATGGAAGTCGGACTGATCGGTTCGTGTACCAACTCTTCTTACCAAGATCTCAGCCGTGCCGCATCCCTTGCGAGGCAGGTGAAGGAAAAGAATCTGAGTGTGGCTTCCCCGTTGATCATCAATCCGGGTTCCGAGCAAATCCGCGCCACTGCCGAAAGAGACGGAATGATGGATGACTTCATGCAGATCGGCGCCGTGATCATGGCAAATGCCTGCGGTCCTTGCATCGGTCAGTGGAAACGTCATACGGACGACCCGGCGCGGAAGAACTCGATCGTCACATCCTTCAACCGTAACTTTGCCAAACGTGCGGACGGCAATCCGAACACATACGCCTTTGTTGCTTCTCCCGAACTGACGATGGCACTGACCATTGCCGGTGATCTTTGCTTCAATCCGCTGAAAGACAGATTGATGAACCATGACGGCGAGAAAGTGAAACTGGCCGAACCCGTAGGAGATGAACTCCCCTTGAGAGGTTTTACCTCCGGCAATGAAGGCTATATCGCCCCTGGCGGGACGAAAACAGCGATTAACGTCAACCCGGCTTCCCAACGCCTGCAACTGCTGACTCCTTTCCCCGCTTGGGACGGACAAGATATACTCAATATGCCCCTGCTGATTAAGGCGCAGGGCAAATGTACTACCGACCATATTTCGATGGCGGGACCGTGGCTGCGTTTCCGCGGACATTTGGAGAATATTTCGGATAATATGCTAATGGGAGCCGTGAATGCGTTCAATGGCGAAACGAACAACGTGTGGAACCGTTCGACAAACACCTACGGAACCGTTTCGGGCACAGCCAAAATGTATAAATCCGAAGGAATCCCCTCCATTGTCGTGGCTGAAGAAAATTACGGAGAAGGCTCCAGTCGCGAGCACGCGGCAATGGAACCCCGTTTCCTGAATGTGCGTGTGATTCTCGCCAAGAGCTTCGCCCGTATCCACGAAACGAATCTGAAAAAGCAGGGCATGCTTGCCCTTACCTTTGCGGATAAAGCGGATTATGACAAGATACAGGAGCACGACCTCCTTTCAGTCATCGGCTTGCCCGACTTTGCTCCGGGACGGAATCTGACCGTCGTTCTTCATCACGAAGACGGAACGAAAGAGAGTTTTGAAGCGCAACATACATACAACGAACAGCAGATTGCCTGGTTCCGTGCCGGCTCTGCCTTGAATGCCAGATAATTAAAATGATAGAAATGAACAAAATAACCATGCAAAAAGATGGTACGCTGTCGGTGCCCGATGTGCCTGTCGTACCTTATATTACCGGAGACGGAGTAGGAGCGGAAGTGACTCCGTCAATGCAAGCCGTTGTGAACGCGGCTGTTCAGAAAGCATACGGCGGCAAACGTCGGATTGAATGGAAAGAAGTGCTGGCGGGCGAACGCGCTTTCAACGAGACAGGCTCTTGGCTGCCGGATGAAACGATGAAGGCTTTCCAAGAATATCTGATCGGCATCAAGGGTCCGCTGACGACCCCTGTCGGCGGTGGAATCCGTTCTTTGAACGTAGCTTTGCGCCAAACCTTGGATTTATATGTTTGTTTGCGTCCGGTTCGTTGGTATCAAGGCGTTCATTCTCCGGTGAAAGCACCGGAAAAAGTGAACATGTGTGTGTTCCGTGAAAATACGGAGGATATATATGCAGGAATCGAGTGGGAGGCAGGTACTCCCGAAGCCGAAAAGTTCTATCAATTCCTGAAAAACGAGATGGGAGTGACGAAAGTCCGCTTCCCCGAGACCTCTTCTTTTGGGGTGAAACCTGTTTCCCGTGAGGGCACGGAACGTCTTGTGCGGGCTGCCTGCCAGTATGCGCTCGACCATCATCTGCCTTCTGTGACACTGGTGCACAAAGGAAACATTATGAAGTTCACCGAAGGAGGTTTCAAGAAATGGGGCTATGAGCTGGCGCAACGTGAGTTTGGCGACGCGCTGGCAGACGGCCGGCTGGTGATAAAGGACTGCATTGCCGATGCTTTTCTGCAAAATACATTACTGATTCCCGAAGAGTATTCCGTGATTGCCACGCTGAACCTGAACGGAGACTATGTTTCCGACCAGTTGGCGGCAATGGTAGGCGGCATCGGCATTGCTCCGGGAGCAAATATTAACTACAAGACGGGGCACGCCATTTTTGAAGCGACTCATGGAACCGCCCCCAACATTGCCGGAAAGGATGTCGTGAATCCTTGTTCTATCATTCTTTCGGCGGTGATGATGCTTGAATATCTGGGATGGAAAGAAGCGGCCGCGCTTATCGAAAAGGCGCTGGAACAGAGTTTCCTCGATGCCCGTGCCACGCACGATCTGGCTCGCTTTATGCCGGGAGGTACATCCCTGTCTACCACCGCTTTCACACGCGAAATTGTGGAAAGAATCGAAAAGTAAATGTAACGATTAAAAACGAAGTATTATGAAGAAAGAGTATTTGATTTACAAGCTCTCCGAGGAGATGAAAGAGGCAACCCGGATTGACAATGAATTGTTCCCCAAGTTTGACGTGAAGCGTGGACTACGTAATGAAGACGGCACCGGTGTATTGGTAGGTCTGACAAAGATTGGTAATGTGGTGGGTTACGAACGTATCCCCGGCGGCGGTCTGAAGCCTATTCCGGGAAAATTGTTCTATCGGGGCTATGATGTGGAAGACATTTCCCACGCCATCATCAAGGAAAAACGTTTCGGCTTCGAAGAAGTGGCTTATCTGCTACTCTCCGGTCGTCTGCCGGACAAGGAAGAACTGGCTTCGTTCTGCGAACTGATCAATGACAATATGGCGCTCGAGCAGAAGACGAAAATGAATATTATCGAGCTGGAGGGAAATAATATCATGAATATCCTTTCGCGCAGCGTACTCGAAATGTATCGTTTCGATCCCGATGCCGACGATACTTCCCGCGACAATCTGATGCGCCAGAGTATCGATCTTATCTCCAAGTTCCCGACCATCATTGCGTATGCTTATAATATGCTCCGCCATGCTACATTCGGCCGTTCCCTGCATATCCGTCATCCGCAGGAAAAACTCTCTATTGCCGAGAATTTCCTCTATATGCTCAAAAAAGATTATACGGAACTGGATGCCCGTACGCTCGACTTGCTATTGATTTTGCAGGCAGAACATGGCGGTGGTAACAACTCGACTTTCACGGTTCGTGTGACTTCTTCCACCGGAACAGATACATACTCGGCCATCGCCGCAGGTATCGGTTCGTTGAAAGGCCCGCTTCACGGAGGCGCGAATATCCAGGTGGCCGATATGTTCCATCACTTGCAGGAGAACATCAAGGACTGGAAGAGCGTGGACGAGATAGATACCTATTTCACACGGATGCTGAATAAGGAAGTGTATAATAAGACCGGACTGATTTACGGTATCGGTCATGCTGTTTATACGATTTCCGATCCTCGTGCGCTGTTGCTGAAAGAACTGGCTCGCGACCTTGCCCGTGAGAAAGGAAAAGAAGAGGAGTTCGCTTTCCTCGAACTGCTTGAAGAGCGTGCCATCGCTACTTTCGGACGTGTGAAGAATAACGGAAAGACGGTTTCCAGCAATATCGACTTCTATTCGGGCTTCGTATATGAGATGATTGGTTTGCCGCAGGAGATTTTCACTCCGCTGTTTGCCATGGCTCGTATTGTCGGCTGGTGTGCGCACCGCAATGAGGAACTGAACTTCGAGGGCAAACGCATTATCCGTCCGGCTTATAAAAATGTTCTTGATGATCTGGCTTATATCCCCATCAAGAAACGCTGATAAGAACAAATCCTTTTATGCAATAATAACTAACCTCAGACGTACATCTCGGCAATCCCTGCATGTACGTCTCGGTAATCCCCAGTTGTACATCTTGGTAGTACCCGGTTGTACGTCTGGAGTGACTTGTTTCAGGAAGAACGTCCGATGTTCATTTAACATTTAACACTTTGCGGCTGCTATATTTTTCATCCGATGGAGGCTAAGGCATTTATCGTTGGTAGAAAGGGCACAGCCTGGCAGGTAGAAACGCCCTTTTAACGTAGCGTTAAAAGGGCGTTTCTACAACCGATGAATTATACATTCTATTCCTTTGGATATCAGTGAACTATGATCTTTCCCTTTGCTGGAGGAGAGATTATGGACAGGTGACCTGTTGAGAACAAACTTGTTATTTTAATAATTACCGTCGATTGCGTCTTTGCTGCTATTATTGGGATAAGGTATAATGTCTATTAAATCAAAATACATTAAGCGTGTTTTTAGATGCGTTCCGGTTTCAAAGCCTGTATATTCCACTTCTTGCGCTTCCGTAGAGAAAAGGTATTTGAAACCGTTTTTCAGATAATAGTTCAGAGGAATATTTTCATTGTAAGCGTCAACAATTAAAAAGCGACACCCTGTTTTGTTTCCCGCATCAATGAACCATGATTTTATGAAAGTCATCAGATCACTGCCTATGCCCTGATGCTTGTATTCTTTATTGATTCCAAGTCTGCCGATTAATACACCCGGATAGCGGCGCATTTGTTTGGCTCGGGGAATGTCTTTCTGAACTTTCTTTTCCCTGCTGTTGGGGAGGATATTTACTCTGATACTATCGTTAGAAACAGTGAAGGCACATACTATGTCCGAAGGCTTTTTATCTGAACGAAAACAGTAACTTTTTCCTAATAGCTGTGCATTATAGAGAGGAGCATCGTTATGAAAGAAGTCGTCTAAGTCTTGGTGCCCACATGAGAAAGGGTCACATTCTTTAATCGTATCTTCATCAAGTACGGCAAAAGTACATTTCTCAAAAAGAAATCCCATGTTTTATAACATTTTAGCCTTTTTGAGCACAGCACGGGCTTCCAGCACATGTTTGCTGAAGTCTTGTTTGTTTTGATTTTTATAAGCCTTGTCCGCTGCCTTAACGAAGTGTTCCGCTTCTTTTCCTTTTAAGGTCGGTATGGCTTTAATTTCCATTGCCATTGCTTTTTCTATTATTTAGTTCATAACCAACTGCAAAGATAGCTGATTTTTAATGAATAAACAAAGAATGCCGGAAGTCTGTTGTCGTTTGATCTGTTTTTTATTTGAGTTATTTTTGTGACCATTCTTTTCTTTTTTTGTTATTTTTGTGAATCTCAAAAGAAAATCAAGATGAGTATAGCTGCCTTTAATCTATTTTTGGGCGTCATGAGTCTGACCGCTCTGATTGTTTTCATCGCCCTCTACTTTGTGAAAGCCGGTTACGGGATATTTCGCACCGCCTCCTGGGGAGTTGCCATTTCCAACAAGCTGGCGTGGATACTGATGGAAGCCCCCGTATTTCTGGTCATGTGCTGGATGTGGATACACTCGGAACGTCGTTTTGATCCGGTCATACTGACATTCTTTGTCTTCTTTCAGATTCATTATTTTCAGCGCGCCTTCGTCTTTCCCCTGCTACTGACCGGAAAGAGTAAAATGCCGCTGGCAATCATGTCGATGGGAATCCTGTTCAATCTATTGAACGGCTATATGCAGGGTGAATGGATATTTTATCTCTCACCCGAGGGAATGTACCATTCCGGCTGGTTCACTTCCGCATGGTTTATTGCGGGCAGTCTGCTTTTCTTTGCGGGCATGTTGATGAACTGGCATTCGGACTATATCATCCGCCATTTGCGCAAACCGGGGGATACCCGTCATTATCTGCCACAAAAAGGGATGTACCGCTATGTCACTTCCGCCAATTATCTGGGCGAAATCATTGAATGGGCAGGCTGGGCAATACTGACTTGTTCACTATCCGGACTTGTATTCTTCTGGTGGACAGTGGCCAATCTCGTCCCCCGTGCCAATGCAATCTGGCATCGCTACCGTGAAGAATTTGGCTCGGAAGTAGGCGAACGCAAACGTGTATTTCCTTTTATCTATTGACTTGAAATAAATTATCTATTGACATAAAATAGCGTACTATGGAATCTAAACTTTTCACCCCTGTCACTTTCGGTCCATTGACGCTGCGGAATCGTACGATCCGTTCTGCCGCTTTTGAAAGCATGTGTCCAGGTAACGCCCCTTCACAAATGCTGCTCGATTACCACCGCTCGGTGGCTGCGGGCGGAGTAGGGATGACGACTGTAGCCTATGCAGCCGTGACACAAAGCGGACTTTCCTTTGACCGCCAGCTGTGGCTGCGTCCGGAAATCATTTCCGGTTTGCGTGAAGTGACCGGAGCTATACACGCGGAAGGTGCGGCAGCAGGCATCCAGATAGGGCACTGCGGAAATATGTCCCATAAAAAGATTTGCGGAACCACTCCCATTTCGGCCTCTTCCGGTTTCAATCTCTATTCTCCTACATTCGTGCGTGGCATGAAGAGAGAAGAGTTGCCGGAGATGGCCAGGGCCTACGGACGGGCTGTCCACTTGGCACGGGAAGCCGGCTTCGACGCCGTCGAGGTACACGCCGGACACGGATATCTGATCAGCCAGTTCCTGTCTCCCTACACCAATCACCGGAAAGACGAATACGGCGGCTCGCTCGAAAACCGGATGCGCTTTATGGAAATAGTGATGGACGAGGTGATGACAGCGGCGGAAAGCGACATGGCAGTCATTGTAAAAATGAATATGCGCGATGGCTTCAAAGGCGGCATGGAAACCGATGAATCTCTGCAAGTGGCCAAACGCCTGCTGGCATTGGGCGCGCACGCATTGGTACTGAGCGGAGGATTCGTCAGCAAGGCCCCGATGTACGTCATGCGGGGAGCGATGCCGATTCGTTCGATGGCTTACTACATGGACTGCTGGTGGCTGAAATACGGGGTTCGGATGTTTGGAAAGTGGATGATTCCGACCGTTCCTTTCCGGGAAGCCTATTTCCTGGAGGATGCACTGAAATTTCGGGCGGCACTTTCGGAAGCCCCGTTGATTTATGTGGGCGGACTGGTGTCCCGCGAAAAGATAGATGAAGTATTGGATGCCGGCTTCGATGCCGTCCAGATGGCACGTGCGTTGCTCAACGAACCGGAGTTTGTCAACCGGATGAGGCGGGAAGAGCAGGCGCGCTGTAACTGCGGACACAGCAACTACTGCATCGGGCGGATGTACACTATCGAAATGGCCTGCCACCAACATCTGAAAGAAAAACTGCCTCCCTGCCTGCAACGGGAGATTGAAAAACTGGAAAAGCAATGAGTGAAGAGAAATGGGCAATCATCACCGGTGCCGACGGCGGCATGGGAACGGAAATCACCCGTGCCGTAGCCGAAGCCGGTTGCCATATTATTATGGCTTGCTATCGTCCGTCCAAAGCGGAACCGATACGGCAGCGTCTAGTGAACGAGACAGGAAACGCAAACCTGGAAGTCATGGCAGTCGATCTGTCTTCCATGGCATCGACAGCTTCTTTTGCCGACCGGATTGTGGAGCGTCATCTCCCCGTTTCCCTGCTGATGAATAACGCCGGAACGATGGAAACCGGGCTTCACATCACCCCCGACGGCTTTGAACGAACGGTCAGTGTGAACTATCTGGGGCCGTACCTGCTTACCCGGAAACTCCTTCCGGCATTGACACGAGGAGCCCGTATTGTAAACATGGTTTCTTGCACGTATGCGATCGGGCACCTCGATTTTTCCGATTTCTTCCGGCAGGGAAGAAAGGGAAGTTTTTGGCGAATCCCTGTTTACAGCAATACAAAACTGGCTTTGATGCTGTTTACGATGGAACTTTCGGAACGCCTCCGTGAAAAAGGAATCACTGTCAATGCCGCCGATCCCGGCATTGTTTCTACCAACATCATCACTATGCACCAGTGGTTTGACCCGCTGACGGATCTCTTTTTCCGCCCCTTTATCCGCACGCCGAAGCAAGGGGCTTCCACTGCTGTCGGCCTCTTGCTGGATGAGGCAGTGGCCGGAGTCAGCGGACAGCTTTATGCGAGCAGCCACAGGAAGCAGCTGTCCGAAAAATACCTCTGCCATGTGCAGCAAAAACAACTGTGGCAGGAAACGGAACAGGCTTTGGAACGCTGGTTGAAATAATACTGTTTTTATTTAATTTATGCTGTGATTACTTATTTTTAGGTATTGTATATCTCCGGATATCTTCTTTTTGTTGATCTATTTTTACCAATAGATGGGGATTGTCCCGCATCTCTATTTGTCACTACCTTTGTATCGTTTTAGAATTCGTTATCGGAACTATATAGTAGGTATTAAGTAAATAGAGTAAAAAGAGATGATCAATAAAAGTTTTCTGGTTTTTCTTGCGTTCTTATTTTCAGTGTCAGCATTTTCTCAACATGGGCGATCCGGAGGGATGATTTCCGGAAGAGTGATTTCTACTGTAGAAAAAGAAGTGGTGGACTTTGCGACTGTATATCTGAAAGGGACGAACAGAGGAGCGACTACAGATGAAAAGGGATTGTATCACTTGAAAGCGGCAGCAGGCGACTACACTCTGGTTGTATCGGCCATTGGGTATACGACAGTAGAAAAGAAAGTGACACTGAAAGCCGGTGAAAGAATAAGGGTCAATGTAACGATTGCTCCGCAGGTGACGGAACTGAATGAAGTGGTAGTGTCCACTTCTGCAGTGAGCCGGGTAAATAAATCTGCCTTTAATGCGGTGGCAATTGATGCGAAAGGTCTGCATAACAGTACACAAAACCTTTCTGATGCCTTGGCAAAAGTTCCGGGACTCAAACTTCGGGAAGCCGGAGGAGTGGGGTCGGATATGATTCTTTCGCTGGACGGATTTTCCGGCAAGCACGTCAAGCTGTTTATTGACGGAGTGCCGCAGGAGGGCGTAGGAAGTTCTTTCGGACTGAACAACATTCCCATTAACTTTGCTGACCGCATCGAAGTGTACCGTGGTGTAGTGCCTGTCGGGTTCGGGACGGATGCCTTGGGCGGAGTTATCAATATCGTAACCAATAAAAACCGGAAAAACTGGTTTCTGGACGCATCCTACTCTTACGGCTCGTTCAATACACATAAATCGTACGTCAACTTCGGACAGACCTTCAAGAATGGACTGACTTACGAAATCAACGCTTTCCAAAACTATTCTGACAACAGTTACTATGTGGATACCCCTGTCGAAGAGTTTTATGAAGGCGGCGGCTCGGCTATCAATACGGACAAGGTAGAACATGTGAAACGCTTTCATGACAACTATCACAACGAGGCTGTTGTCGGCAAAGTAGGGCTGGTTGACAAGAAATGGGCGGATCGTCTGATGATCGGACTGACGTACTCGCGTATGTACAAAGAAATCCAGACAGGAGTGGTACAAAAGGTCGTATTTGGTGAAAAATATCGTAAGGGAAACTCTCTGATGCCTTCTCTGGAATATCGTAAACGTAATTTATTCGTCAGGAATCTGGACGTAGCATTCACAGCCAATTACAACCGGAACTTTACGAACAATGTCGATACGGCAACGTACCGTTTCAACTGGCTTGGTGAGAAAACCTCTCTGAAAGGGAGAAAAGGAGAACAGTCATATCAGGATATGAAGTCCGACAACGACAACTGGAACGCTACTTTTACCGCCAACTACCACATCGGCACTGCGCATACATTTGTGCTGAACCACGTCTTGAACACCTTTCATCGTGAAAATCACAACTCCGTTTCTGTCGATGAATCGAACGCTATCGCCAAAGTGACCCGCAAAAATATAACCGGATTTTCATACAGGCTGATGCCTTCGGAGCACTGGAATTTATCCGTATTCGGGAAATATTACAACCAATATAATGCGGGGCCCGTGTCCGCATCGACCAGTGGAACGAGTAACTACGTCCGTCTCACCAATAATGTAAGCTCTGTGGGATATGGCGCGGCCGGTACTTATTTCATCCTTTCGGGATTGCAGGCAAAACTTTCTTATGAGAAGGCTTACCGGCTGCCTACGAACGAAGAACTTTTTGGTGACGAAGACCTTGAACTGGGAAAAATAGGACTGAATCCGGAAAAAAGTGATAACCTCAATTTCAATTTGAGCTATAATCGCCAATTGGGTAAACACGGTCTGTATGTGGAAACCGGACTGATTTACCGGAATACTTCCGATTATATCTATCGCAGTATCGAAACAACGAGCAACCGTTCATACGGCTCTTACAGCAACTATGGAAGTGTTGAAACAAAAGGCTATCATATTTCCGCGCGTTATAATTACTCCTGCTGGGTCAGTATCGGCGGAAACTTTACACAAATGGACGTGCGTGACAATGTGGAGAAAACGCAGACCGGGCAGGAAAGTCTGACTTATGGCGCACGTATGCCGAACTTGCCTTACCGTTTTGCCAATTCGGACATCTCTTTCTTCTGGCGGAACCTCTGGAAGAAAGGAAATACGCTGACCGTTACCTATGACAATATGTATGTACATGGTTTTCCGCTTTACTCCGAAGCATTGGGAGCGGTGGAAACCAAAGACATAGTGCCTACACAGTTTTCACATAATCTGGGCATCACCTACAGTCTGAAGAATGGACGATATAACGTATCGTTCGAATGTAAAAACTTCACTGACGAAAAACTCTATGATAACTTCAGTCTCCAGAAAGCCGGTCGTGCCTTCTATGGGAAAGTGAGAGTGTACTTCGGCGGAAATTGAAACAGAAAGAATTTTAAACCTGAGAGAAATAAAAACAATTTGATTAACTACAAATACTCAAAAAAAGATGAAGAAGAATTTTTTGATGTGGAGCTTTGCAATGGCTCTGTTGACAGGTACGCTTTGTACCTCTTGTGATGAAACTGAGGGAGCCGTTGCTCCGGAAGAAACGCAATCCGTACAGAAGGGAATAGCTATTACCTATCTGCATGTGACTGACCAGATCATGAAAAACAGAGATGTCATCCGTGGCGAAAACTTTTTGGGAAATGGCGAGTACGTTACTTTCGCAGGTATTCTTGAAGCCAACAATAAAATTTATACCGCTCCTATTCCTATGGGACTAAGTGTATACGGGTCGGCTTTTGAAGATGGCAAGTGGGTGAAATATCCGGAACTGGTGAAAACCGAAGACGGAGGCAGCAACAGCTCCAGCTATGAGAAAGGGGAACTGCAGTGGACTCAGTACCCCAACGAAGCATGGGTGGCTATCTACAACGATGAAAACTTCAACAACCCGACGCTGATCAGGACGGACAAAATCAGTTATGCTTGCGGACGTATGCGTTCACAGTATTATCAGACGATTTGGGCTGCCGACAATGGAGACGTATATGTGTTTTCCCCGAGTTATGCCAAGATCATGGATGCCGACGTACAGAAAACCAACTTACCGGCAGGAGTGGTCCGCATCAAAGCTGGCGCGACTGACTTTGACAGCTATTACTGTAATCTGGAAGAACTCTCGGGCGGCAAGTCATTCCTGCGCTGCTGGCACATCACCGGAGACTATTTCTTGTTGCAGATGTACACAGGCGAAATTAACTCACGTGGCACGGGAGCTACGCGAATGGCTGTCTTCAAGGCGACAGGAAATGGGGATAAGGGAGAACTGTACTATGTAGACGGACTGCCTGAACCGGATCGTATCTCTTCTTTCTCCGGTACCCCGTTTTGTGAGAACGGCGTGGCTTATGTCGGCGTCATTCCCATTACTGCAGACGGAGAAACCAATCATTCGGCTATTTATAAAATTGATCCGGTTACTCATACGGCAACAAAAGGGCTGACTGTCAACGCTACCGGAATCACTGCGATAGGTAGACTTGCCAAGGATTCGCACTCAACTTACGTCGTATCGGCTACCGTAACATCGGCCAACAGTACAGCCAACTACTTACTGGCTACCTCGACTCTCGAAAGTGGCAGTGTAACTCCCGGCAACAATAACGGATTTGAAACTGCTACCGGTACTGCCTGGATTTTCTACAAAGACCAATATCTGTATCGCCTCCAATACAATCAGGGAAATGAAGGTGTAACCACAGCTTATGAACTGAATACAAACGGCGGTATTGCGAAACGTTCGAACGAATATACGATTACCCGCTTTACCACTTACGGTATTTTTGGAGAAAATATCATCTCTTCATCAGCTGTTGACGCTACTTTCACAGACTAAATGTTGAATATTCTTTGCCAATCATGAAATCAGCAAGGTTGTGCCAAAAGTAACCCATACAAATACAATGAGAAAGTTTTTTCGAAAAATTCATTTGTGGCTCTCAGTCCCCTTCGGAATAATAATCACGCTTATCTGTTTCTCCGGCGCCATGCTGGTGTTCGAGAATGAGGTAAATGAACTGATGTGGCCGGAACTTTACTTTGTGAAACAGGTTGAGGCAACTCCGTTACCGGTTGATCAGTTGTTGGAAAAGGTGGCTGCCACGTTGCCCGACGATGTTTCTGTGTCAGGTGTCAGCATTTCCTCTGATCCGGAACGCACTTATCAGGTGAGTCTTTCCAAACCCCGCCGTTCTTCGGTGTATGTCGATCAGTATACGGGCGAGATTACCGGAAAGAATCAGCGCAGCGGTTTTTTTGCGTTTATGTTTCGGATGCACCGCTGGTTGCTGGATAGTATGAATCCGGGAGGTGAGGGGATTTTCTGGGGAAAGATGATTGTAGGCGTCAGCACTTTGATGTTTGTCGTAGTCTTGATTTCCGGAATCATTGTCTGGTGGCCGCGTACACGTAAGGCATTGAAAAATAGTCTGAAGATATCGGGCACGAAAGGCTGGAAGCGGTTTTGGTATGACTTGCATGTGGCGGGAGGAATGTATGCGCTGGTTCTTCTGCTGGCTATGTCGCTGACCGGACTGACGTGGTCTTTCACTTGGTATCGGACAGCCTTTTATAAAGTTTTTGGCGTGGAAGTGCAGCAGCAGGGCGGGCATGGGCACGGGCAGAAAGAAAGCACTTCCAAAGGAGATGCCCGACTGGCTTTGCAGGATGGAAAGCCGAAGGCTGAAACTGAAGGACGGGAGAATGCCGAAGAACGTGGAAGTGGCAGAAGAGGTCGTCCGGACAGGCCGCATCGAGAAAAACAGGAAGGCTTATCCGCAGATTATTCACAAAGTGAACGGCAGGAAGGCAACCTGCATGAGGGCGGCAGACATTGGAAACACCAGCAAACTGAACAGCCAAAGCCTGTTGTTTCTGCCTTTGCTTATTGGCAGGAAATATATGACAAGCTGAGTCTTCAGAATCCGGCATACAAACAGATCAGTGTTTCCTCCGGTACGGCTAGCGTTGCTTTCGACCGTTTGGGGAATCAACGTGCTGCTGACCGTTATTCATTTAATACGGAAAATGGTGAATTTACAGAGACGAGTCTTTATCAGCATCAGGATAAGGCAGGAAAAATACGCGGTTGGATTTACTCTGTTCATGTAGGCAACTGGGGAGGTATGACGACACGTATACTTACTTTTTTGGCTGCATTAGTGGGCGCTTCCTTGCCGTTGACCGGTTATTATTTGTGGATTAAGAAAATGATAAATAAGAGAAAGCGTGAAAAGACGATCGCTTTATCTGCCGCGGGGAAAAGAGATATTGCTTGAAAGAATGCCGGTATATCGGTTCGGACTCCTGGAAATAGTGATAGCTTTATTGAAACAAGAACGGTGGACCATTGAATCTCTCATTGCGTCCACCGTTCTTTATATTACCTTATATGAATGTATTACCTTTATTATATAGAAAGCTCTTTCAATACATTGACCAGATCTCTCTTGACCGGCTTATCATTCTTGATAGCTTTGCTGAATGGTACATAAACGATTTCATCGTGCTCGATACCTATCATTACGTTGCGCTGGTCTTCCATGATAGCGTCGATGGCAGCGGCACCCAAACGGCTTGCCAGAATGCGGTCGTGAGCTGTAGGGCTTCCACCGCGCTGCAAGTGTCCTAAGATTGTCACACGCACATCGTATTGCGGGTATTCGTTTTTCACACGTTCCGCATAGTGCATGGCACCGCCTGTCAGTTCGCTTTCCGCTACCAGTACAATACTGCTATTCTTGGATTTACGGAATCCGTTCTTGATAAATTCTTCCAGTTGGTCGACTTCCGTGCTGAACTCCGGAATAATGGCTGCTTCGGCTCCCGAAGCAATGGCGCCGTTCAGAGCGAGGAATCCGGCATCACGCCCCATCACCTCTACAAAGAACAGACGTTCGTGTGAAGTGGCGGTGTCACGGATTTTATCTACTGCATCCAGAATGGTGTTCAATGCCGTATCGTATCCGATAGTGGTGTCTGTGCCGTAAAGGTCGTTGTCAATCGTTCCCGGAAGTCCGATACATGGAACATCGAATTCCTGTGCGAAGATTCGGGCGCCTGTCAGCGAACCGTCACCACCGATGATCACCAAAGCATCAATGCCTTCTCTTTTCATATTATCATAAGCCAGCTGGCGGCCTTCCGGTGTGGTGAACTCCTTACAGCGGGCTGTTTTCAGGATGGTTCCACCCAGTTGGATGATATTACTTACGTTCTGGCTCTTGAACTCTTTGATTTCGCCTGTCACCAGACCTTTGTATCCTCTATATATACCTTTTACTTGTAGTCCGTTGTAGATAGCTGCACGTGTTACTGCGCGGATGGCCGCATTCATTCCCGGAGCATCACCTCCCGAAGTCAAAATACCGATACATTTAACTGTTCCCATAACAATCTTTCATTAATTAGTTTGACGTGGCAAATGTACAACAAAAAGTTGAAAGCAGTGTTTCATAAGTTTTTTTTCGTGTGTCGAAACCATTAAAAATATTCAAATTGTCTTTTCTATCTTTCTTTTTAATCTTTTATCAATAGCTGGATATGGTCATGTATTTTTTCCATCAGCCATTTGGGGGTGGAAGTCGCTCCACATACGCCGATGGATTCCACATTCCGGAGTAAAGTGGGATCGATTTCTTTCTCATTATCAATCAGATGTGAGTTGGCGTTTACTTTCAGGCATTCTTCAAAAAGCATTTTTCCGTTCGAACTCTTCTTTCCGCTGACGAAGAAAATCAGATCATGCGTTGCCGCAAATTCCCTAAGATTGGGCATACGGTTAGCTACCTGCCGGCAGATTGTATCGTAATATTCGAAAGTGGCATCCGGTGAAATGTGGAGTTTGATGTATTCTACAATCTCCTGAAACTCGTCCAGAGACTTTGTGGTCTGTGAGAAAAGGCGGATGCTTTTAGTGAAATCCAGCTTTTTGGCTTCTTCTGCACTTTCGATGACAATGGCTTGACCACCGGTCTGCCCTACCAGTCCCAGCACTTCTGCATGGCCGTTCTTGCCGTAGATCACAATTTGCTTTTCTTCAAAATCTTCCTTCCGGAACTCTTGTTTGATGCGCTTTTGAAGCCGCAGTACGACCGGACAGGTTGCGTCGATGATTTCGATATTATTCTTGTGGGCGATCTGGTAAGTCTCCGGTGGCTCTCCATGTGCGCGAAGCAACACTTTGGCATTGCGCAATTGTCTGAACTCATCACGGTTGATCGTAATTAGTCCCATTGCCTTCAGCCTTTCTACCTCCCGGCTGTTGTGTACAATATCTCCCAGGCAATAGAGGGTTTCTCCTTTTGCCAGTTCTTCTTCCGCCTTGTGGATGGCTGTGACCACACCGAAGCAGAAGCCGGAACCTTCATCTATCTCTACTTTAATCATACACTCGATTTTTATCCTCTATTCCTTTACTACTTTTCCGAACTGTTCCGACAGCCATTCCTTCTGCTGTTCGATGCTCAGATTAGAATTGTCGAGCAGCAGAGCGTCATCTGCTTTGCGCAATGGACTCACTTCACGATACTGGTCGATGTAATCCCGTTGCTTTACGTTCTCAAGAATTTCTTCGAAGCTGCCTTCCTGGCCTTTTGCTTTTAGTTCGTCAAAACGGCGTTTGGCACGAATCTCCGGTGTGGCCGTAACAAATATTTTCAGTTCCGCATCCGGGAAAACCGTGGTTCCGATGTCCCGTCCGTCCATCACAATCCCTTTTTCTTTACCCATGGCCTGTTGCTGTGCTACCATCGCTTCGCGTACAAAATCGAGTGCGCTGATAGGGCTGACTTTGGACGAAACCCCCATTGTACGAATTTTATTCTCTACGTTCACCCCGTTGAGGTAGGTGTCCGGACGTCCTGTCTCCGGATTTGGGCGGAAAGTAATCCGGATATCCCGGATTGCTTCTTTCAGCTTCTCCGTATCGATAACGTCTCCGTTAAATATCCCATTTTCAATACTATATAAGGTGACTGCGCGATACATTGCCCCACTATCTATATAAATGTATCCTACTTCGCGGGCGAGATCTTTGGCCATTGTACTTTTTCCGCAGGAGGAAAAACCGTCGATTGCGATTGTTATCTTTTTCATATTATCTGCTTCTTATATTTGTCCGCCAAAGATACGCTTATTTTGAAAATCAGCCATAAATTTGACTGTAAAAGCAACTGAATGAGTATGAAAGAATTAAAAAAGTTAAAAAGCCGGATAAAAAGATATGAAGAAACGGACGGTTATCTGAAAATGTAGTATATTTGCCCAGAGACACATAGGAAGACACTTTTTTTATTAATCATTATATTAACAAAATTATGGAAGTTAAAAAATCACCCAAGGCAGACCTGGAAGGAAAGAAATCCACATGGCTGCTGATCGGTTACGTGGTGGTATTGGCTTTTATGTTCGTGGCGTTCGAATGGACCCAGCGTGACGTGAAAATCGATACAAGCCAGGCTGTAGCTGATGTTGTTTTTGAAGAGGAAATCATTCCTATTACCGAAACCCCTGAACAAGCGACTCCACCACCACCCGAGGCTCCGAAGGTGGCCGAATTGCTGGAAATTGTCGATGACCAGGCAGATATTGAAGAATCAACTACCATCCTTAATGAGGATAACACACCTAAAGTGGAAGTAAAATACGTACCGGTACAAGTAGTTGAGGAAGAGCCGGAAGAACAGACTATCTTCGAAGTTGTAGAAAATATGCCGGACTTCCCGGGTGGACAGGCAGCATTGATGCAGTATCTGGCTAAAAATATCAAATATCCGACTATCGCACAGGAAAATGGTACTCAAGGTCGTGTTATCGTACAGTTCGTTGTTAACAAAGACGGTAGTATCGTAGATGCAAAAGTTGTACGCAGTGTAGACCCGTATCTGGATAAAGAAGCTCTCCGTGTGATCAACACGATGCCGAAATGGAAACCAGGTATGCAGCGTGGTAAACCGGTTCGCGTTAAATTTACAGTTCCTGTAATGTTCAGATTGCAGTAATTTGTAACACTCATACATTTAAGAGGCTGCGAATGCAGCCTCTTTTTATTCATTAATCTTTGTTTTCATCATGTTTACAGCTTCTCAATTACTTGATAAAATAAACAACCACCTATCTGAAAATCAGATAACCCGGACTCCGGAAGGACTCTACGAACCAATCGAATACATCCTTTCTTTGGGGGGGAAGCGGATTCGTCCTGTATTGATGCTGATGGCATATAACTTGTATAAGGAAGATGTTTCGTCAATTTACGATCCTGCTACCGGTATCGAAGTTTATCATAATCATACATTGCTGCATGATGATTTGATGGATCGTTCGGATATGCGCAGAGGAAAGCCGACTGTGCATAAGGTTTGGAACGATAACACAGCTATTTTGTCGGGTGATACCATGCTGATACTGGCTTTCCGGTATGTAGCCGGTTGTGCGCCCGAGCATTTGAAAGAAGTCATTGATTTGTTTAGTCTGACTGCGTTGGAAATTTGTGAAGGGCAGCAGTTGGATATGGAATTTGAGTCGCGCAACGATGTGGCGGAAGACGAATATATTGAAATGATTCGTCTGAAAACGGCTGTATTGCTTGCCGCAAGTCTGAAGATCGGCGCGATTCTGGCAGGAGCGTCTGCTGTTGATGCGGAGAATCTTTATAATTTTGGTATGCAGATAGGGGTTGCATTCCAGTTACAGGATGATTTGCTGGATGTTTATGGCGATCCGGAAGTGTTCGGAAAGAAAATCGGTGGAGACATCCTTTGCAATAAGAAGACATATATGCTGATCAAAGCACTGGAACGTGCAAACGGAGAACAGCTGGAAGAACTGAACCGCTGGCTGAATGCAGAGAACTGTCAGCCGGCAGAAAAGATAGCGGCAGTGACGGAGATCTATAATCAGTTGACTATCCGTAGCGTTTGTGAAAACAAAATGCGCGAATATTATACGCTGGCTATGGAGAGCCTTGAAGCAGTTGCGGTTGCCGAAGAGAAGAAGAAAGAACTTAAGAATTTAGTGAAATTACTGATGTATCGGGAAATGTAGTAAAGTTGGTGGGAAATGCCTTACAGACGATTGCCAAATACGGATCAAGCCAGAGTACGGGCGCTGAAAGCAGCGGTCGAGAAGGGTGACGTGTATAATGTGCGGGACTTGGCTATCTCACTGAAAACATTATTCGAAGCCCGTAATTTTCTGCTGAAGTTTGAAGCTGCGCAGATTTACTATACCCAATGTTATGACAACCAGTCGAGAGCCAGTCGCAAGCATCAGGCGAATGTGCGGATGGCACGGCTGTATATATCTCATTTTATTCAAGTACTCAACCTCGCGGTGCTTCGCGATGAAATCAAACCGGTGCATAAAGAGCTTTATGATCTTCCGGAAGCGAATGTGGTACCGGATTTATTAAGCGAAGCAGCTTTGGTAGAGTGGGGGAGAAAAATCATTGAAGGAGAGCAGCGGAGAACCTCTCAAGGGGGAATCCCCATTTATAACCCGACTATTGCGCGCGTAAAAGTGCATTATGATATTTTTCTGGATAGCTACGAACGTCAGAAAAATTACCAGTCTGCCACCAACCGGAGTCTGGATGAACTGGCTTCGATGCGTGACCGGGCGGATGAATTGATTCTGGATATCTGGAATCAGGTGGAAGCGAAGTTTCAGGAAGTGAATCCTAATGAAGCCCGGTTGGCAAAATGTCGTGACTATGGACTGGTATATTACTACCGTTCCAACGAAAAAGTAAAAGAAGAAAGCAAATTGTCATGTTAATAGATACTCATTCCCATCTTTTTTTGGAAGAATTTTCCGATGACCTGCCACAGGTGATGGAACGTGCACGTCAGGCAGGTGTTTCGCGTATTTACATGCCCAATATTGACAGTACGACGATTGAATCCATGCTGTCGGTTTGTGCGGATTATCCTGATTTCTGTTATCCGATGATCGGATTGCATCCTACCTCGGTGAACGAGTCATACCGGCAGGAACTGTCAATTGTCCGGGAGCGTCTGGAAGCACCCAATAATTTTGTAGCCATTGGCGAAATTGGGCTTGATTTGTATTGGGATAAAACCTTTCTGAACGAACAACTGTACGTTTTTGAGAAACAGATAGAATGGGCGCTCGAATATAAATTGCCCATCGTGGTTCATTCGCGGGAGGCATTCGACTATATATATAAGGTAATGGAGCCCTATAAAAACACTGCTTTGACCGGTATTTTTCATAGTTTCACCGGAAATGCCGAAGAAGCGGCCCGGTTGCTTGAATTTGGCGGTTTCATGTTGGGAATCAACGGAGTGGTCACATTTAAAAAGTCCTCACTGCCGGATACCTTGCTGACAGTGCCTTTGGAGCGGATTGTGCTCGAAACGGACTCACCGTATCTGACCCCGGCCCCCAATCGGGGGAAGAGGAATGAAAGTGCGAATGTGCATGATACGTTCCTGAAACTGGTAGAAATTTATCGGACCACCCCGGAGCACCTTTCACAAGCCACTTCCGAAAATGCGCTAAAAGTGTTCGGAATGGTCAAATAAGGTTCCAAAGGTTTTAAATTATATTAATTTGCAGTATTTATTTAAGATAAAAAAGGGATAATGCTTTAGGAAAAGAAAAAAAAGGATACATTTGTAGCTGAAAATGCGGAAAACTCATAAGGAGAGGTGCTCGAGTGGTTGAAGAGGCACGCCTGGAAAGCGTGTATACGCCAAAAGTGTATCCGGGGTTCGAATCCCCGTCTCTCCGCAGAACAAAAGTTGAAACGTGAAGTAAATACAATAAATAATAATCAATTAATTAATCTTAAAAATTAGACACACAATGAAAAAGTTATTTGCAATTGTTGCTGTGATTGGGGCCTTTACATTTGGCTCAATTCAACTTGCTCAGGCTCAAGACGCTCCTGCAGCAGAACAAACTGAACAACAAGCTGCTCCTGCTGCTGCTCAAGCTGCTCCGGCCGCTGCTCCTGCTGCAGAAGAAGGTGGTATTCACAAAGAAATCAAAGTTAAATTCATTGAAGGTACTGCATCTTTCATGAGTTTGGTTGCTATTGCTTTGGTAATCGGTTTGGCTTTCTGTATCGAACGTATCATCTATTTGAGCTTGGCTGAAATCAACACAAAAAAATTCATGGCATCTATCGAAGCTGCTTTGGAAAAAGGTGATGTTGAAGCTGCTAAAGACATCGCACGTAACACCAGAGGTCCTGTTGCTTCTATCTACTACCAGGGTTTGATGAGAATCGACCAAGGTATCGATGTAGTTGAGAAGTCAGTAGTATCTTACGGTGGTGTACAGGCTGGTTACCTTGAAAAAGGATGTTCTTGGATCACACTGTTTATCGCTATGGCTCCGTCACTCGGATTCTTGGGTACTGTAATCGGTATGGTGCAGGCATTTGATAAGATCCAGCAGGTAGGTGATATCTCTCCGACGGTTGTTGCAGGTGGTATGAAAGTTGCCTTGATTACAACTATTTTCGGTTTGATCGTTGCTTTGATTCTTCAGGTATTCTACAACTACGTACTTGCTAAGATTGAAGCTCTTACAAGCGAAATGGAAGACTCTTCTATCTCTTTGCTTGACATGGTAATCAAATATGATCTGAAATACAAAAAATAATTCGAAATGAGTAAGTTATCATATAAAGTATCGTATTACGCACTGTATGCGATGTTTGCCATCATCCTCATTGTCCTGGGGCTTTTCTACCTGGGTGGTGATGCTCAAGGAGCAGATGTCATTGCGGGAGTAGATCCTGAAATGTGGCAACCGGCAAACACAAATGCCTTACTGATGCTCATTTATGGGTTATTTGGTTTGGCTGTTGCTGCTACAGTAGTTGCTGCTGTATTCCAATTTGGAGCAGCTTTGAAAGATAGCCCTGCAAATGCAATTAAGTCATTGCTTGGTTTGGTTCTTTTGGTTGTTGTTTTAGTGATTGCTTGGGCTGCTGGTGATGGAACACCGATGAATATCCCAGGTTATGACGGTACTGACAACGTTCCTTTCTGGCTGAAAATAACTGATATGTTCCTTTATTCCATCTACATCCTGTTGTTTGTAACAATCGTTGCAATCATCGCGAGTGGCATAAAGAAAAAAATATCATAATCAATTGAGGATACTCAATTTAATAAGTAATTACAATGGCAAGAGGAAAAAGAAAAGTTCCTGATATTAACTCAAGTTCTACGGCGGATATCGCTTTCTTGTTGCTGATCTTCTTCTTGATTACAACATCAATGGATACGGACCGTGGTTTGGCAAGACTTTTGCCTCCACCACCCGAAGATCAAGATCAACAGAATACAGATAAGATCAAAGAACGTAACATTTTGCAGGTATACCTGAATAAGGATGATGCTTTGATGTGCGGTAATGATTATATCGGTGTTGAGCAACTAAGGGAAAAAGCTAAAGAATTTATTGCTAATGCCGGCAATGCAGAGCACATGCCTGAAAAGACACAGAAGAATGTGGAGTTTTTCGGTACGACTCTCGTTAACGACAAGCATGTAATTTCTTTGCAGAATGACCGTGGATCTTCTTATCAGGCATACATCAGCGTGCAGAACGAACTTGTTGCTGCATACAATGAATTGAGAGATGAACTGGCCCTTCAGAAATGGCAAAGACCTTATGCGGAATTGAACGACGAACAGCAAAAAGCAATTCGTGAAATCTATCCGCAGAGAATTTCTGAGGCAGAACCTAAAAAATACGGAGAAAAAAGGAAGTAAGTAATGGGAAAATTTAATAAAACTGGTAAACGTGAAATGCCGGCATTGAATACTTCTTCGTTGCCTGACCTTATCTTTACTTTGTTGTTCTTCTTTATGATTGTAACAACAATGCGCGAGGTAACATTAAAGGTACAGTTTACACTTCCGGTAGGTACTGAACTCGAAAAACTGGAGAAGAAATCGCTGGTAACATTCATTTATGTGGGTGAACCGACTCAGGAATATCGTGCGAAAATGGGTACTGAAAGTCGTATTCAGCTCAACGACAGCTATGCTGAAGTTGGCGAAGTACAAGACTTCATTTTCCAGGAACGTGCAAGTATGAATGAGGGTGACCAAGCTAAGATGACTGTGTCTCTGAAAGTAGACCAAAAGACTAAAATGGGTATTATCACAGACGTGAAGAATGCCCTTAGAAAATCTTACGCTTTGAAGATTAACTATTCTTCTACTAAACGTGGTGAGAAATAATTAGTTAATTTGATATATAGAGAAGGGCGTCCAAGCAATTGGACGCCCTTTCTTTTTAGCTTCTTTTTTAGCCTCTCTGTTTATTATTCTCCGGCAGAGGCAGACTTTATGTCTGAACTTCGCCTGCCGTATATGATCTAAAATCTATCTGAAATATGTTTTTTACGATTCTTTTGTTTCTTTATTCCTTGACTCCGTAAACGATTGTATGGAGTTTATGTCTTATGCCTTCATAATCCTTTTCTGCATCCAGGTTGCCGTGTACCATGAGATACATAGGCAGGAAATCGTCTCCTTCTTTATACGGCGGCTGGTAATAGTCTTTTTCCCACAGTGTAAATCCGTGCCGTTGGTAAAAGTTGATACGGCGTTTGGCCATCTCCTCTACCGGGCGTTCTACTTCCAGTACAATGGGGCGTTTCAGGAACTCACATAAATGCTCTAATGTGCGTTTTCCGTAGCCTCCGTTGCGCAATGCCGGATTGGTAGCGAAGTGTTCTACGTAATAGAATCCGTCGAAATCCCAATATGTAATAAAGCCAATGGGCAGGTCATCGTCAAAAATGATATTATTATGGAAGTTGCCTATCCGGTCTGTATATTCACGAAGATGTTCCAGTTCGCGATATTCTTCAGGTGGAAACGATTCGACGAGAAGCTCTTCCATAAATTTGTAATGTTGTACGTCCGATGTGGTGATCGGTTGAAATCTGATCATACGGTTTGGGTTTTAAGTTTGACAATATTGTTTTTGTTGTTGTACCGGATATTACTATACCAAATGTTATATCAAATGTGTATACTTTTATCGGGTGAATATATCAGTTATATGATACTATGAGATGTTACTGCCTTTAATTAAGGTACATAGAACTCAATAATCCGCTGGATAGCACGCTGGCATACCGGGCAGAACTCAGGATATTCGTTTGTTTTCATGCGACAATTGAATGCCGGCCGATAAATACCTTTGGCTGAGTAACCGCCGCCTTCATATACACCTACCGGATAGTTTTGATGTTGTGCTATAGGTGTGGGGACAGGCGTATTCGGTGCAAGCATATCTTCCCATTTCGAGGCAAAATTTACCCGTGTACTGATGTTCTGTTCCCACGGCTCTACATTCAGCGGATACGTGTCCGTCATTACATCGTCATCATAAAAATATTCATCCGCCAAGCCTCCGAAGCTATGTCCGAATTCATGGACCACTACAGGCTTGAACATCGGATGATGAGCGGTAGTCAGCGTATATGAGTTGTAAATTCCTCCGCCTCCGTACACATCCGTATTGGCAAGGATAATAATATGCTCATAAGGAATGCCGGCCAAAGCGTTGTGGATGGCCTTCACCCGACTTGTAGTCAGATAACGGTCCGAGTAAAAAGTATCGAAATGAGAATGAACAGCCGTATGTTTCCATTGATTTTCGCGGGGAACACTGACTCCGCTGTCAATCGACGGACTGGCTACAGCCACTACGTTGAACTTATTTTTCATCGACCGGAACGGTTCGTGTGAAAACAGGCTTTCGCAGGCTTTCTGTGCATCCTGATAGAATAAGTCCATTTCCTTTTCCGTGTAGCCTTCTGCCAGGATAGCGACATCTATGCACTCTTTTTCGTTACCGCTCTGAAGCATATACCGGTGTGGAGTGACGTGTGATGTTCCCCGTTTATGAATCAAGATATCGTCCGGACGGACAATGTGCTTGAAGCTGGTCATCACTTCCTTGCGGGGAGAGAACAGCACGATTTCTATCTCTGCCGGCTGTTTGGGGTAGGGAAGCAAGAATGTATTTTCGAAGCCTTTGGCTGTTTCCTTGGCTTCATCGGTGGACAGCCACTCCTGAAACAGAGAAGAAAAGGAAGTCTTGTAGATACACTGTCGGGTGGCGAGATCTCTGACGATAATCTGCCCATTGCCTTCGAGCGGAAGTTCGGACAAATGATGTTCACGACCTGCCCAGGAGGGAAGCTGAGATAGCTCGTCCAGATAGATCGCTTGCTGCTTATTGTTTCCGGTGAAGATATAATCCACCCGTAACGTCTTATTCTGAAAATAATCTGCAAAGTTTTGCGCATAACTTCCTGCCGAAATCAGGAAAAAAAGAAGAATACTGCAAATTTGTTTCATATAAATAGTATATTTATGTTTTTTACAAAGGTACAAACTATTGTTGACTTATTCGATATTTGCAAATAAAAGTAATAAATCATAGTATTTGTTGCCGAAAAATAGCTAACTTTGCATGAAAGATTCATTGATTAAAACAATTTGATTCAAAAATGGGACATCATCAATTAGATGCTTTAGATGAGCAAATTCTGAAATTAATAGCAGGGAACGCGCGTATTCCTTTTTTGGAAGTAGCAAGAGCGTGTAACGTTTCCGGGGCGGCTATCCACCAGCGCATTCAGAAGTTGACTAATCTGGGAATATTGAAAGGATCGGAATATGTGATCGATCCTGAGAAGATAGGATATGAAACTTGTGCTTATATTGGTATATATCTGAAAGATCCGGAATCCTTTGATTCGGTAACAAGAGCTTTGGAAGCTATTCCGGAAGTAGTAGAATGTCATTTCACTACTGGTAAATATGATATGTTTATCAAGATTTACGCTAAGAACAATCACCATTTGCTGAGTATCATACATGATAAATTGCAACCTCTGGGGTTGGCGCGTACGGAGACATTGATCTCTTTCCATGAAGCCATAAAGCGGCAGATGCCGATTATGGTCGACATTGAAGACGAAGATTAATCGTACAGAATAAAATAGCTTACTGTTTCACGTAATCTACAAAAGCATACGGGCAGAGATGTTTCTCATCCACAGGATGAGCTTCTCTGCTTTTTTCGTGCCATTGAGCCGGAGATACTTCCGGAAAGAAGGCGTCGGCTTCAGGAGCAACGTCGTTTATTTCCGTCAGACAAAGTTCGTCGGCAAGAGGAAGTGCCTGTCGGTAGACGCTTGCGCCACCTATTATATAGACGTGCTCATCTTCCTTGCAGCTTTGCAGGGCGACTTCCAGCGACGGGAAGACTTCCGCACCGGGACATACCGTATCCGGACGGGTGGATAATACAACGTTTCTGCGATTGGGCAGCGCACCTTTCGGCAGCGATTCGAAGGTTTTTCTTCCCATTATGATGGTGTTTCCGGTAGTCAATGCCTTGAAGCGTTTCAAGTCGTTGGGCAACCAGAAAAGCAGTTTATTCTGAAAGCCGATCGCCATTCGGCGGTCTACGGCAGCAATAATTGATATTTTACTCATGGTTTTATACCGCTACTATTCCGGCAATATGTGGATGCGGGTCGTAGTTCACCAGTTCGAAGTCTTCGAACTGGAAGTCATAGATACTCTTCACATCCGGATTAATTTTCATTTGAGGCAATGCGCGTGGTTCGCGGCTAAGCTGCAATTTGACTTGATCCAAGTGGTTCAGATAGATATGGGCATCGCCAAGTGTATGGATAAATTCACCCGCTTTCAGTCCTGTCACCTGCGCCATCATTTGTAGCAGCAGTGCATACGATGCGATATTGAACGGGACTCCGAGAAATATATCCGCGCTGCGCTGGTAAAGTTGCAGGCTCAGCCGGCCGTCTGCCACGTAAAACTGGAAGAAGGCATGGCAGGGAGGCAGATTCATATTCTTTAAATCGGCTACATTCCAGGCGCTGACAATGATACGTCGGGAGTCGGGATTGTGCTTGATCGTCTCTACCGCTTCGCTGATCTGGTCGATGAATCCGCCGTCGTAGTCGGGCCACGAACGCCACTGATAGCCATAGATATGACCTAAATCACCGTTTTCGTCCGCCCATTCGTTCCAGATGCGTACACCGTGTTCTTGCAGATATTTCGCGTTCGTATCACCTTGCAGAAACCAGAGTAACTCGTAGATGATTGATTTCAGATGCAGTTTTTTGGTGGTCAGACACGGGAAACCCTCGTCGAGGTTGAAACGCATCTGATGCCCGAACACACTGATCGTTCCGGTTCCTGTACGGTCACTTTTCTCAGTTCCTTCAGTTAATACGCGATTGAGTAAATCTAAATATTGTTTCATAGCGAATAATTTTCCAATAAGTTGGTGCGATGCAAAATTACAAAAATGGCGTGAATAAATTGGCAAACCATCCGACGAACTTCTTCCACGGTGAGCGCTTTTTCCAGAATTCCGGTGTCAGCTGCGTACAGTGCTCTATATCGTTCTGAAACATGTCGTTCAGTTCGCCTGTAATTTCCTTGTTGAAGATGAAAGCGTTCGTCTCGTAGTCGTACCGGAGGCTGCGGCTGTTCAGGTTTGCGGTGCCTACCGTGCAGAAAATATCGTCGACCATCATGATTTTGGAATGATGGAAACCGCCATTGTACATATAGACGGTGGCTCCCCTTTTCATCAGTTTGTGAAGTTTGTAGAGGGCGGCGTCCGGAGTAAACGGAATATCGGAGGCGGAAGAAACCATAATCGTGACATCCACACCTCGTTCGATGGTGCGTTGAAGCGCCTTGTTGATGGAGGATGTGGGCACAAAATACGGGTTGACGATGTGCACGTTTTTCTGTGCCGAATAGATCGACATGGCATAAGCATGGCTGAGCATACGGCTGTTTTTCTTCGGTGTGCGGTCTACGATGGCGACGACTACATTGGTGCTGTCCGACTGCTCCTTGTGCTTGGGGAAGTATGCTTCGCCGCCAATGTTTTGTTTAGTCTCCTTGTTCCATATGGTAAGAAATATTTCTTGCAGGTCATTGACGGCATCGCCTTCTATTCTCATGTGCATATCACGCCATGTACCGATTTTGGGGAGTCCGTTGATGTAGTAGTCGGCGATGTTCATTCCTCCCGTATAGGCGACTTCGCCGTCGATGACGGCTATTTTGCGGTGATCACGGTGTGCCGCATGATTGATGTAGGGAAAGGTGAACGGGTCGAACTTGACAATCTCGATTCCCTGTTCGCGTATTTTTTTGAGATGCCTCTTTTTGAGCGGTTTATTGTTCGACCAGTTGCCGAACGCATCGAACATGGCCCGTACTTCCACGCCTTCTTTTACCTTTTCGGCCAGCAGGTCGAACAGCGCATTGGCTATAGAGTCATTGCGGAAATTGAAATATTCCAGATGAATGTGGTGTTTGGCGTCACGGATGGCGCTGAATAAATCAATGAATTTTTCTCGTCCGCTTTTCAGTAACCTGACCTTGTTATTATCGGATATAGGAATCCCTGACTCCGATAAGAAACGTAATACAAGGGAGTCACTTGTCAGAGCTATGGAGTCTCTGGGATGCGTCATCAAACTGTCGATGACATCTGCCTGAGCACGGAATAAAGACAGAAATAGAAATAAAAGAAATATACGTAGTTTCAAAACTCTTCTCGCTATTTTAGTTTACAAAGTAACAAAGATACAACATCTATGTTTGGAGCTATCGGGAGAGGAGGGCAAATTTATTATACTTTAACTGAAGTTTCGCAAGTTCTTTATATTATTGACAAACAATAGTATCTCAATTCTCCTCCTCCCGGGAGGAGGAGTACCCGTAGGGGGAGGTGGTAGGTGAAACAATAAAAATACCTATAAAAGAATATGAATGAATGCTTTTCTCACCTACCACCCCGCCCTACGGGCACCCCTCCTCCCAGGAGGAGGGGAATTAAGATAGTTTGGATAACGCAAAGGTAACCTGCGAAACTTGAATACTTTAACAGAAGGAATTAACAAGAATCTCTTGATCTGGGGAATTATATTCGTTCGATACATCTGAACTGTCTGCTGTGTTCCCTGCCGTTGTCACACTTGTGCCAACGGCGTGGCACTGCTGTGCCAGTGCGGTGTCACAACTGTGCCAAGCCCTTGGCACAGAGTGTGACAAGCATTGTTATGCCATTGATACTACTTTCCGTCCGGCCATGAACAGTAGGACGACCGTTGCAATGATGATTGATTTCGGATCGAGGCTGGTTGCGCCGTGGTTGATCATGCCGATGAGTACATCTTTCAGTGTTTCCCATATGGCTTCCAGTCCGCCCAGAGTGACGAAGAGCGTGGCTCCTACTGTCATTACGAATACAGTCCAAAGGCGTGCCAACCGGTTGCTGCGGTCGGGCAAGTGGTGCATGACGCGGCGGCTGAATCCGTTGTCGGCTATTTCCCGCTTGTTTTCTGCAAAGAAATCTTTCAGAAGTTTATCATTATCTATTTCCGTCATAACCGTTTCTTTTTAAATACGTTGCTAATTTTTCTTTTCCACGCGACAGGTGGCTTTTCACCGTTCCTGCCGGTATTCCCGTTATTCCTGCAATCTTGTCGATGCTTACATCTTCCATGTAAAACAGCGTGATGCAGGTTCGTTCCACTTCCTTCAGCGATTTGAGTGACTGATAAACATCCATTGTCTGCCCTATGTTCGCTTGTTCGGTGCAGTTGACGGCGTCTACTTCCCTGGTATCCAGGTCTGCCATCTCCTTCCGGCTGCGAATATAATCATAAAAAATATTATAAGCAATACGGTATAGCCACGTGGAGAAACTCGACAAGTTACGGAACGAGGCCAGATTGGTATATGCCTTGATGAATGTATCCTGTGCCAAGTCGTCACTCAATTCGCTGTCACCGCAAGTCAGATGCAGGAAGAAGCGTCTGACAGGCGACTGGTATTTTTGTACCAACTGGTCGAAGGCCCTGGTGTTCTTGAACACCACGACCTGTGCGACTAGCGATATATCGTTGAGTTGGCTCATCTATTTTCTTCGTTCTTCTCTTCGTCGTTCCTCTCCGAGATGATGATGTCGTTGCTTCTGACGGCGGTTTCTCTGTTCTTGGTTTCCTCGTTGGCATGTTGCTTGTAGCCGATCAGCCATTGTCCCAGTCCCATAAACATGACGAGCAGTCCGATAGCGCCAATTCCGAATTCGCCGGTGATGGCCCAGAGGAATATGAAGAGCCCGATGCCTGTAAAGGTGTTTTTGATTCCTTGTGTACGTTGGTCTGTCGATTTGTGCTCCCGTATGAATTCTTCAGGAAGAGGCTGACCGGCTGCGAGAGCCTGTTCGGCAAGACGGTAGCGTGCTTTCCGGTTCTTGTAGCGGAAGAAGAAGACTACAAATATGATGAATACCGGCATTCCGAATATGGCAATGATGCTGATGATGGCTACCAGAATACCTCCTCCGACTGCATCTCCGAAATTATTGAACGGGAAGTCATCGTCGTCAGAGCTGATGGTGAAGCTCGCTTTTCCGTGAGGGCCGCGCGAGGAGCTACTCACTTTGCCCGTATCTACACTTGTCGTGTCGGCGTCTTCGTCATCGATGCCGATCACAGTGACGGCCGTGTTGCCGACATTTACCTTGGCATCCTTGCCTTTCCCTTTCGTTACGGTCACTTTTACGTTTCCGGTAGAGTCGTTCACAATAGTCGTTTGTTTCTGGGCGTTTGCCAGCGAGAAAATGGTCATCATGACCAGTAAAGCAATTAAAATCCGTTTCATATATTAATTCTTTTATTTGTTTCTTTGTCTGTTAGACGTAGTTCGTATGTCAGAAAGTTGCAAAGAGACGAAATATTTTTGATATTTGCAGGAATTAATAAATGAAAAATGAATTTACCCGCTTCTTTTATCGATTATACCCGTGCCTTACTGGGCAATGAAGAATATGAAAAACTGGCTGCCGCCTTGCAACAGGAGCCTCCCGTCAGCATTCGGATCAATAAATTGAGAATGAAGGAGGAAGGAGTAAGCTCGCTGACAGACAGTTCTGCTCATTTTTCCTTCAACAAAGTTCCCTGGGCATCCGACGGCTACTATCTTGACGAGCGTCTGACTTTTACGTTCGACCCGTTGTTTCATGCCGGTTGCTACTATGTTCAGGAGGCTTCGTCCATGTTTGTGGAGCAGGTGCTGCGGCAGTATGTCGAGTCTCCGGTGGTGATGCTCGATCTTTGTGCGGCGCCCGGAGGAAAATCAACCCATGCGCGCAGCGTGCTTCCGGAAGGGAGTCTGCTGGTGGCGAATGAAGTGATCCGGAACCGTTCACAGGTGCTGGCGGAGAATCTGACGAAGTGGGGGCATCCGGATGTGGTGGTTACCAACAATGATCCGGCTGATTTCTCGGCACTTCCGTCTTTCTTCGATGTCATTCTGACCGATGTGCCTTGCTCGGGCGAGGGAATGTTTCGTAAAGACCCCGTGGCTGTGGAGGAATGGAGCCCGGAGAATGTAGAGATCTGCTGGCAGCGTCAGCGGCGGATTATTGCGGATATTTGGCCCTGTCTGAAACCGGGCGGCATATTAATATATAGTACGTGTACCTATAATAGCAAAGAAGATGAAGAGAACGTCTGCTGGATTCAGCAGGAATTCGGTGCGGAGCTCTTGCCTCTGGAGGTGCGGAACGAGTGGAATATAACAGGGAATTTACTCGATGGAGAGGATGAATCTCAGGGAAGTTTGTCTGTCTGTCATTTTCTTCCTCATAAGACAAAAGGCGAAGGATTCTTTCTGGCGGCACTTCGTAAACCGGATGCGGAAGATGAACCGGCAGCCTATTCATTCTCAAAAGCAAAGGCGTCCAAGAAAAAAGATAAGAAAGGCGGAGCGGCTGCTTCTCCCGTTTCCAAAGAACACATGGGGATGGCACTGAACTGGCTGAAGCAGGAAAATGTCGAAAAATGCACCCTGTCTGCGGAAGGCGCGGGCATCATCGCATTTCCGCAACGATATACCGATGAACTGGCTGCCATGAAACAGCATCTGAAAGTGATACAGGCAGGCGTTCTGACTGGTGAAGTGAAAGGGAGAGATTTGATTCCCGCTCATGCGCTGGCAATGAGCGCTACGCTCTTGCGGCAGGATGCTTTTGATACGGAAGAGGTGAGTTATGAACAGGCTATCGCTTATTTACGAAAAGAGGCTATTACCTTGTCGGAAACAGCCCCTCGTGGTTATATCTTGCTTACTTACCGGAATATTCCTCTCGGATTTGTGAAGAATATCGGAAATCGTGCCAATAATCTTTATCCGCAGGAGTGGCGTATCCGCAGCGGGTATTTGCCGGAGGAGATACGTACGCTGTAAAGATTATTTTCGAAAGAAACGGACAACGGATAGAATGCTTATCTTGATAGCTCGGCTAATTTATCATCCATAATTTAGGGAAGTATTCCAGTGGGTATTTCCTTATAATTCAGAATGAAACCGACCTGTCTGCCTGTTCCCGGTTCTGCTCCTTCCGTTATTTCTTCCAGTGTGTAGGCCGGAGGCGGGGCAGGTGATGTCCGTGTTTCTCCAATGGGCGGCGTGCCCCAGTTCAGATATAAGTTCTTGTCCAGCCGGTGAAGCAGGTACGTGTTTCCCCATACGGTGAAATGGTGTTCCGTAGCCGGTGCGGCATCCAATGAAAAGGTAAGGGTCAGCGTGGCTTTGTTGTCTTCTCCTTGCTTCAGTGCATAAGTTCCTTTGGTGATCAGTTCGAGTCCCGATGAAAAAGCGGTTTGCTGTCCTTGTTTGAAGAAATAAGCGTCACGGGCAGCGTTGCTGACAAGGAAAATGTCGTCAACACCCGGCAGTAGGTTCTCGTCCCCATTGGGACGCAGGGAGGACGAGCCGTGTATCAGATTGAGATCTTCGTAGTAGTCCACCACTTTGATGGGCAGAGTGAGCGTTTCCTGTGTGGCGTTGTCTGTCACTTTCAGATACGTACTTCCGGTGAGAATGCCGGATATGTAAATCATTCGTCCGGCGGGAACTCCGCTCCAGCCGCTTTCGACTCCGGCACTTGCGATGCGGGGATTTCCGATTTCCAGAGAGTAGTCTCCGTTTCCACTTTCGATTCCGAGGTAGCGTCTTCCTCCCATGGGCACTTCGTATTTGCTGTCGTAAAACCGCAGGGGGGCATCGGCATCGTCTTTACAGGCACTCCATAAAATAAGAATGCAAAACAAGATGGGGGTGTAAGAGAGGGTTTTAGTTTTCATAATAGTTTAGTGTTTTTTTACAGTCCCCAAATGTAATGCATTCTTTTTATTTATTCAAGTTTCGCAGGTTACTTTTGCGTTATCCAAACTATCTTAATTCCCCTCCCTCCCGGGAGGAGGGGTGCCCGTAGGGCGGGGTGGTAGGTGAGAAAAGCATTCATTCGTATTCTATTATAGGTATTTTTATGTTTCACCTACCACCTCCCCCTACGGGTACTCCTCCTTCCCGAAGGAGGAGAATGGAGATAGAATCGACTTTTTAGTCACCCCCATTTGGGATACTATTGTTTGTCAATAATATAAAGAACTTGCGAAACCTCAGTTATTTATTCAATAATCGGGCGAAATAAAGCGGAATTTATAGCTTGCTCTTATAAATTCGTGCCATTGCCTTCTGATATTGATTCTCCAGCTGGAGGTAATTCTGATGACTTTGATAAATGACGGATACCTCGACAAAATACTCGATCATGCTGATCTGTCCGCCTGTCAGAGCCTGTTTCAGTAGTGCAAGGTCTTGTTGCGCCTGAAAAGTTTTCCTGTATTCCTCCATAGAGGTGTGCAGCGTTTTGGCTTCCCGATAGAGCTGTGCCAGTTCGGATTCCACTTGCAGGGTGGCGTTGTCTTTCTGCAAGTCGATGTTCAGCGCTTGCGCTTTGGCTATTTTCACCTTGTTGCGATTCTCGAAAAGCGGGAAGGAGAATCCCACTACTACTCCGTTGAAAGGCGTTCCCGTTTCGGTGTTCCGGCGGTAGCCGAGTTCCAGTTTCGGTAGCCATTGCGACTTGTTGACGGCGATCTGCTTGCGGGCAACGAGGCTTTCGTTGTTGAACGCCATTAACGTGCGGTCGGCGGAGAGCACTTCCGATTTCAGTATCTGATAGTCGGCAGGGAAAGGCGTCGCAGGATACGTGTTTTCTTCGAACACTACGGGGATATTGCCGTTTAACGTGTTCAGTTCCTGCAACTTATTGCGCAGTGCCGTTTCGTTCAGCGAAGTTTCCGTCTTGACATTCAGCAGTTCCAGATTGATTTTATTCGTTTCGAGAGCGTTCGCATCTCCGGTTTGGAGGCGCTTGGCGTACATTTTGGCAAGTTCTTCTGCGTTGCGCAGCCGTTCCTCCAAGATGTGTTTTTGCTGGCGCAGCATGATAATGTCCAGACACACTTCTTTGGCGAGCAACAATTTCTCTTGGCGGAAGACGTCCGCCTGACTGTCAAAAGCACCCGCTTTCAGACGATTCAGCTTGTTGCGGGTGGCATACAGGCTCGGAAAGTCGAAACTTTGCGACACCACAAGTTCGCCGATCGTTTCGTTTTTATCTTTCGCTCCCCAAAGGTGGGCGTATGATAATGTCGGGTCCGGCAGGTTATTGTCCGTTTTGGCTTCCAGCTTTTGCGAGGTGATGAGTTGGGCGTTTGCCTGCAACTCCTTATTGTTGGCTTCGATATTCTTCAAAACCTGTTCGATGCCGCTTTGGGCCTGCACTTCGCCCGTGAGGGCGAGAAGTGCGCAGCTTACCAAAGAGCCTATGATGATGATTCGTTTCATACTTTTTTTTATTTGTTTCTCTATATATAGTAGCTATATTTAACTGATAATTATGCCTGTTCCGCCGGTACGTCGCATGGAGAATTTGCTCCGGCGCTACGCTGGCGATGCATCATCAGATAAACAATCGGAACGATGAAACCGTTCAGGAAAGTAGATGTTAAAAGTCCGCCCAAAATCACTTTGGCCATCGGGCTTTGAATCTCGTTGCCCGGCAGATCACCGCCCAGAGCCAGCGGTATCAGTGCCAGCGCAGAGGAGAGAGCCGTCATCAGGATCGGATTCAGACGGTCGAGAGAACCTTGTATCACGCTGTCGTACACGTTCAGTCCCTCCACTTGCTGCAAGTGGTTGTAGTGGCTGATGAGCAACATACCGTTACGGGTCGCGATACCGAACAGCGAAATGAAACCGATAATTGCCGGAATGCTTACTTCGCCGGTCGTGATGACAAGGGCAAAAACGCCGCCGATCAATGCCAGGGGCAGGTTCAGCAAGATCACGCCGGACTCCTTGACACTGCGGAATTCGTGGTAAAGCAACAGGAAAATAATGACAATACTCATGAAAGATGTCAGCGCCAATACACGGCTGGCAGCCTGTTCGCTTTCGAACTGTCCGCCATACTCGATGTGGTAGCCCTCGGGCAACTGGATAGTGGCGTCTACCTGCTTCTGAATATCATTTACAACACTGCGCAGGTCACGGTCGGCAACGTTGGCGGAGATAACGATTTTCCGTTTTACATTTTCGCGGTTGATTGTGTTCGGGCCCATGGAGGAAACCACTTCCGCCACGTAGTTCAGAGGAACTTTGCGTCCGTCGTTGGTGTCGATCATGAGGTTGCGGATTTTCTCCATTTCGTCGCGTGCGTCGTCCTTCACTTTGACGATGAGGTCGAAGCTCTTGCCCTGCTCGTACACTTGAGAAATCACTTTTCCTGCCAGCGCCACATTCACGTATTCAGAAAATTCCGGCAGGGTGATGCCGAATTTCGCCAGCATTTCCCGTTTGGGCTGTATCTTTAACTGCGGGCGTTCGATTTGTTGTTCCACGTTGAGGTCGGCAATTCCCGGAATGTCGCTGATAGCTCCCTTGATCTGGTTGCCCAGCGAGAACATCTTGTTCAGGTCGTCTCCGAAGAGTTTGATGGCGATATTTGCCTTCGTACCGGACAACATCGCGTCGATACGATGGCTGATGGGCTGACCGATTTCGATGTTTGCTCCGGTGATCGTTCCGAGTTTCTCGCGCACTTCGGCGACGAGTTCGCTGCGCGGGCGGTCTTTCAGTTCAAACGGCGCCTCGATTTCCGAAACGTTTACGCCGAGCGCGTGTTCATCCAGTTCGGCACGTCCCGTTTTGCGGGCTACGGTTTGTATTTCGGGGATTGTCAGCAGCAATTCTTCGGCACGGTGTCCCATCTTGTTGCTTTCTTCCAGGGATATGCCCGGCAGCGAACTGATATTGATGGTGAACGAGCCTTCATTGAACGAAGGAAGGAAGCTGCGCCCGAGCGTAAAGAATACCCCTAAGGCGATCAGGAAAAGGACGATGGTGCTGCCGAGTGTCACCCGTTTGTGAGCCAGTACCCATGTCAGCGCCTTTTCGTAAATACCTTTCATCCAGCGGGCAAGGAAGGATTCTTTCAGTTCCTTGTTCGTCTTGTTGCTGCCCAGCAGGTAAGAGCAGAGCACCGGAGTCAGCGTGAGGGCAACGACCGTGGAAGCGAACAGTGCCACGATGAAAGCGATGCCCAGCGGTACCAGCATACGGCCTTCCATTCCACTTAGGAAGAACAGCGGCACAAAGCTGACGACAATGATCAGCGTTGAATTAAGAATCGGCATTCGCACTTCCTTCGAAGCGTTGAATACCACTTCGAGCGTGCTGAGGCGTTCGGCTTCCGCTTTCAGACGGTTTTCCCGCAGTCTCTTGTATACATTTTCCACGTCGACAATGGCGTCGTCGACCAGCGAACCGATGGCAATCGCCATACCTCCCAGACTCATCGTGTTGATAGTCAGCCCCATGTAGTGGAGCGTGAGGATGGAGACGAGCAGTGAAAGCGGTAGCGTGACAAGGGAAATCAGCGTAGTGCGCACATTGGCCAAAAACAGGAAAAGTACGATGACGACAAAGATTCCTCCTTCAAAAAGAGACTTTTTCACGTTGCCGATGGAGCTTTCGATAAAGCGGCTCTGGCGGAAAATATCCGTGGAGACTTTGACGTCCGCAGGCAAATTCTTCTGTAAGTCTTGCAGAGAGGCCTCCAACTTGTCCGTCAGTTCCAGCGTGCTGGTGGCGGGCTGTTTGGTGACGGTCATGAGTACGGCAGGTTTGCCACGTTCCGAGGCTGTGCCCAGTTTCGGGGCTTTGGGCCCTATTTTCACGTCGGCGATGTCTTCCAGCGTTACCGGAAAGCTGTTCACCGTTTTCACTACCGCTTTGCCGAGTTCTTCCACTTTGGTGGTAGAGAGCACTCCGCGCACGATATATTCATTGCCAAATTCGTAAAGTACGCCGCCGTTGGCGTTCAGGTTCATGTCTTGGGTGACGGCCATCACTTCTCCCATCGATACGCCGTAGTGGCGCATCCGTTCGGGGTCCAACTGAATCTGATATTCCTTGATGTCTCCTCCGAGCACTGCCACCTGTGCCACACCTCCGGTGGAGAGCAGGCGCGGGCGGATCGTCCAGTCGGCAATCGTCCGCAGATCGAGCATGGAGGTGGAGTCGGCGGTCAGACCGACGATGAGCATTTCGCCCAAGATGGACGATTGGGGGCCGAGAGTCGGCTTGCCCACGTTGACGGGAAGTGACTCGCTGACTACGGCGAGCTTTTCGCTGACGATCTGACGGGCGAGGTATATATCTGTGCCCCAGTCGAATTCTACCCAGACGACGGAGAAACCGTTGGTCGAAGAAGAACGGACACGGCGTACGCCGGTAGCCCCGTTTACGGCTGTTTCGACGGGGAAGGTGACGAGTTGTTCCACTTCCTCGGCTGCCATACCGTTGGCTTCGGTCATGATGACCACTGTCGGGGCGTTCAGGTCGGGAAACACGTCTACTTCCGTGTGCATGGCGGTGTAAGTCCCCGCGATAAGCAGGAGGATGGCCGCGCAGAGCACAACCAGTCGGTTGTGCAGGGAGTAATGTATGATTTTATTTAGCATGATATTTCATTGATTAAGTTTGGTTCCTCCCGGTTTACTTTTGAGCAGTGCCGGGCAGGGGATAAACTTGCGTGACTATAAATGAATTCTGTGTATGCCGCAAGAGAACTTGGATACGGCACCTTGCCGCTAGTGCTCATGACTGTGGGCAGGGATGGCGTTGCTTGCGCTTGCCAGGCGAACTTGGTATGCGCCTTCGGTCACTACACGGTCTCCGGCTTTGATTCCGGTCAGGATTTGTACACTTTTGCCATTGTCGGCGCCGAGGGTCACTTCCTGTTTCTTGTAGCCTTCTTCATCGAGTTGCAGGTAGACGAAGAAGATGCCTTGCTCTTCCGTCAGGGCGGTGCGGGGCACGGAAATCACGTTTTCCAGTTGGGAGGAAAGCAGATAAACTTCGACGAATGACCCCGGAATCACTTCTCCTTTATTGTCAAATTCGAAGGTGACGGGCACGTAGAAAGAATTGTCTCCGGAAGTTTTCCCGAAGGAAAGCAGTCTGCCGCTCAGTTCATTCAGTTCGTAGACCTCATTATTATAAGGTGTCCGGAAATTGGCGGAACTGATTGTGCGGAGATACGGGTAGTATTTTTCCGATACTTCGGCACGGAGGAAAAGCCGGCGGTTCTGTGTCACGCTGACCAGTGGCTGACCGATGGTTACGTAGTCTCCCTCATTGACTAGAATGCTTTTCACGTATCCGGCAATGGGCGCGGTGATATTCTGACCGATGGCCGAGTGGTTTTTGGCGAGCGCTTCGTAGCTGATACGTGCGTTTTCGTAGTTCTGCTCCGCCTGTGCGAAATCCTTGTCGGACACAATCTTGTTTTGGACGAGCGACTTCATTCGTTCGTATTCCTTTTTGGATACTTCGTAAGCGATTCGGGCACGTTGCACGGGGTCACCGTCGGCGATGTTGTGCGAAGAAATAGTCACCAGCGGAGTGCCGCGACCTACGCTCATTCCTTCCGTCACCTTGCCGCGGAAAGAAACGACTCCGGCCACCGTGGCTACGGCCACCGATTCATCGCCCTGGGCAGCGAGTACCTGTCCGCTTGTCTTGATCACTTGCTGGAAGGGGGCCGGTGTGATGGCATTTACCTTCACACCGGCAGCGTCAGCTTTCGCTTTCGGGAGGATGATTTCGTCGCTGTGCTCGCCGGCGGGTTCGCTGGTGGCAGCTTTGCCGTGATCGTGTCCTCCGCTGCATTCACCTTCGTGTGAATGGTCGGCTCCTTCGGCTTCGTGGTCATGACCTTCCGCTTCGTGGTCATGTCCTTCGTGTTCATCATGATTGTGTGTGACGGTCTCGTGGTCATGCCCTTCATGACCAGTATTTTTACTATTGCAAGAGCCCAGGACGAATAATCCCATGACTCCTATAAAGATAAGTTTCTTCATAAATGTTGTTTTCCTACTAAGTTTTACTGTTTTTGTACGCTACAAAGATAGAGTAACGCAGATGCAACTTGCTTGCATTTACGTCATTACGCAAAAACAGAGTAGGGAGGGGCCCGAAGGGAGGAGGTACGAGGTATTTTCGTACCGTGCAGGGATTCACGATAGATGTAGTAATTTTTGACTCGTCTTTCCTGCGGTCGTAATAAATGTTCGATGATCGTATCCGTAAACAGGGTGGCGACGAATACGTAATTCGGTCCGCTGTCCGTGTGTACGGAGGGGATGGGAGAGTGGAAGCGGGTCATGCATTCGCTGCTGCAACATGAATCGCTTGCGGGGTGATGATGGTGGTTGGGGCATTGCTGCTCTACCGGTTGGTCCTGCTTCATGCAGATCATCCCGTTGGGGTGGTGGTGATGGGGAATAACAGCGGCTACCAACATGATAATGTTGATAAAGAATAGCATCGTTACTATGAATCGTTTCTTCCCTTTCATCCTTTGTTTATATAGAGCTTTCTAATTTTGTAAAACTTCCAATATCTTTTTACTTTATTATAGAGCTCCGGTTGTTGCTTTATTATAAAACTTCAATTATTCTTTTTCCGACTCTTTACTTTTCTCTTTTTCTTGCTCCTGCAAGCGTTCGAGCAATTCTGTGGCGGAGACGTAAATCACTTTTCCATCGGGCGTCCCTTGACTGAGGAGTTTTCCGTGACGGGCATTTCTTTCCAGTAGCCGTTGTTCGGCCAGTTGGAGCCCGCGCCGCAGTTTATCACTCAATTCTTGCATTTCATTATTTGACATAACTCTTGATGCGATTAAAAAGTTCAAGTTCGTATATCCGGTCCTCACCTTGCTGGCAGCCTTCGGCTACAATCACTCGGGGAGAAACACTGTTATCTGCTAATAGCCAATAGTCTACACGTGGCGCATATATTCGGAACAGGTTGTTTATGCCTGCCTGATAGCGGCGGTAGATTGTATCAATGGGCACGTTATGCCCGCCTTCGTTGACCCGTTGCAATACACGGTTGACAGCAAGTTCCGGAGAGTTTAGCCAAAAATAGATCAGGCTTACTTTGTATCCGGCACTCTGTGCTCTTGTGATGAGCCGTGTGTACGAGCGAGTCGCTAATGTCGTTTCGATGGAGAAACTGGTTCTTGTAGCCAATAGTTCGTCAATACGTTTCAACATCAGACGTCCGGCTTCGATAGCCATGCTTTCCGGATTGAAAGGCGATAGTCCTTTGGCTATTTCGTCTGCATTGACAAATTCTTTGCACAATAATATTTCGGGCAGTACAGTATAAGAAGCTGTTGTTTTACCAGCTCCGTTGCATCCGCTTATAATGTATAACTGCCTCGTTTCATCCATTTTAAATTATCTGTTTCAGATATTATGTGACAAATATACAAATACTTTTTCTTTCACCTAAAGCAGATAATGTCTTTTTATTGTTTATTATTTCTTTTCCAGTTCCTGCAACGAATCCATTTTCTTCTTTTCGAGGAATTCGTAGATGCCGCAAAGATGCTCCGTCACCTTCTTATTGCCGAACTCGTAGACCTTGGTCACCAGTCCGTCAAGGAAGTCACGGTCGTGCGAAACGACGATCAGGGTGCCGTCGAAATCCATCAGCGCTTGCTTGAGGATATCTTTGGTTTTCATGTCGAGGTGGTTGGTCGGCTCGTCCAGAATCAGGAGGTTGACCGGTTCCAGCAGGAGCTTGATCATTGCCAGACGGGTACGTTCGCCACCCGAGAGCACTTTCACTTTCTTCATAGACTCTTCCGGCCCGCCGAACATGAAGGCGCCCAGCAAGTCGCGTATCTTGTTGCGGATTTCTCCTTTTGCCACGTCGTCAATCGTCTGGAAAACCGTGAGGTTTTCGTCCATCAGCGAGGCTTGATTCTGCGCGAAATATCCGATTTGCACGTTATGTCCCAGCGTCAGCGTGCCGTCATGGTCGATTTCGTTCATGATACATTTCACCAGCGTCGATTTACCTTCACCGTTCTTGCCTACGAAAGCCACCTTGTCGCCACGTTCAATTGTCAGGTTGGCGTTGCGGAACACGACATGATCGCCGTACGTCTTTCCGACACCTTCCATCGTGACGGGATAACTGCCCGAACGGGGCGAAGGCGGGAATTTCAGCCGCAGTGCCGAAGTATCTTCCTCGTCTACTTCCAGCAATTCCAGCTTTTCCAGCATCTTGACACGGCTCTGCACCTGCAAAGTCTTCGAGTACGTCCCCTTGAAGCGTTCGATGAAGGCTTCCGTTTCGGCGATGAACTTCTGTTGCTCGTCATAAGCCTTCTGTTGCTGTTCGCGGCGTTCCTTGCGCAGTTGCAGGTATTGGGAGTAGTTTACTTTATAGTCGTAGATGCGCCCCATCGTTACTTCAATGGTGCGGGTGGTGATGTTGTCCACGAATTTGCGGTCGTGGCTGATCACGATGACCGCTTTGCCGTTATTGATCAGAAAATCTTCCAGCCATTGGATCGATTCGATGTCGAGGTGGTTGGTCGGTTCGTCAAGCAGGAGTACGTCCGGTTTTTGCAGCAGCAGTTTGGCGAGCTCGATGCGCATGCGCCAGCCTCCGCTGAAGTCGCTCGTCTGACGTTGAAAATCTTCGCGTGTGAATCCGAGTCCGAGTAATGATTTCTCTACATCCTCTTCGTAATTGGTTGCGTCGATGGAGTAAAATTTTTCGCTGAGGGCGGACACTTCCTCGATCAGTGCCATGTAACTGTCACTTTCGTAATCCGTCCGTGTTTCCAGCTCCTTGTTCAGTGCGTCGATCCGTGCTTCCATCTCGTGCAGATGCGCGAACGCCTGTGCCGTTTCGGCAAACACGGTTCTGCCGTCTTCCGTCATCAAATGCTGTGGGAGATAGGCTACTACGCAATCCTTGGGGGCCGAAACCTTGCCACGGGTAGGCTGTCTGACTCCTGCCAGAATCTTGAGTAAGGTACTTTTTCCCGCTCCGTTTTTCCCCATCAGGGCGATGCGGTCTTTTTCATTAATAACGAAAGAAATATCACTAAATAGGGTAGTGCCGCTAAACTCTACGGCTAGTCCGTCTATCGAAATCATACAATTCTTTATAATTTGAGGCGCAAAGATAGCGAAATATATCAATCTTTTTTATAACTTGCGGGCTGAAAAGCATTATTAACTGAAATATGTTGACTAAAAAGTAATTTAAAAGAATAATTTTAAAAATAATATAGAAACGATATGGAAGGCGGACAAACAAATGAATTCAGACCTCTTATCTTAGTGGCTGAGGACGACGACAGCAACTTCAAACTGATCAAAGCAATCATCGGAAAGAAATGTGATATACAGTGGGCCAAGAATGGCGAAGAAATCGTGGCACTGTTCAAGGAATACGGCAACGAGGCTAAAGCGATCCTGATGGACATCAAAATGCCTGTGATGAACGGACTGGATGCTACGAAAATCATCCGCGGAGAAAACAAGGAAATCCCTATCATCATGCAGACCGCCTACGCTTTCAGCTCTGACAAGGAGAATGCGATGAACGCGGGAGCGAGCGAAGTGCTGGTGAAACCGATCACACTGTCGATTCTGCGCAATACGCTGACGAAGTATTTCCCCGAACTGGTCTGGTAGACCGATCTCTTTTTTTGTCCGGTAGACTGATCTTTTTTGTTTGTTAAACCGGTCCTTGCTCCGGCAAACATGATCTTTATCCGGTAAAACGGTATCGCTGAGTAGAAAAACGGTATAACAATTCGGGTGTTTTTTCCTGTTTTGTATTTGTGATATTAACAAATAGCTGACGGGGATAATATGGATTCTTACTATATGAAAATCCACATTATCCCCGTCAGCTGTGTCCGGACGTTTCTATGTCAATCCGGATATTACTGTATCAATCCGGGTGTATTGTCTGGAATGCCTCTGCCCGACACTTTCGGCAGAAGGCTGTAAAAGTAAAATAGGCGGACCTCACGGTCGGCCTATTTCTGTTCGTTTCCGTTAATTTGTTAGAGTTCAGAAACGACTCTATGTAAAGTCTCTCCTTTGAGAGATTTTAAGAGCGATTTTTATCGGCTTCCGCCTGCCCACCAAACGGGTTCGGAGTATACGTAGTCACCGTTGCCGTAAGCGGCTTTCACTTCCGGGTTGGCAGCTGTGTCGCTGTTTCCGTACGGGTAGCGCAGCGGGAATTTGCTGGAATTGTTCGGGTTGGTCAGCGTGATGAAGTTTTCGTTCAGTCCCTTCATACGACGGAAATCATTATACGTCTCCGTAGCCTCACCGGAAGCACCCCACATGGCAAGGTACTTCTGAATCATTGTTTCCTGCAATGGGTTGGCTGCATATTTCGCTTTCACTACGTCGTCGAAATACTTTCCGGCAGACGTTTCCGTGATTACTTCGCTGGAATTGGTGTTCAAACCGCTTCCCAACTCCTTGATGGCAATGCTTATGCTGTTTTCCGCATTCAGCAAGCCGGCTACTACCGCTTCTTTCAGTGCGTCTTCCGCATCACGGTTCAGACGGCACAGAGCTTCTGCTTTCAGAAACATCAGTTCATGATAGCTCATCAGCAGGGTCGGTGCGGTTTTGGCGTAAACGAATGCGGAAATACCGTATTTGGACGTACTCTGATCCGGGCTGCCGTTGGGAGCCGGAACAAGGCTGGGATCGTTGGCTGCTACCTGCGAACGTTTTTTGTCGACGATCGGAGTGAAGAAAGCACGGTTGGCACGCGGATCATTGTAGGCCAACAGCTTGGTGCCGAGGCTTGTACTGGCTCCGAATCCGGCACGAGAGTTGTAGAAACCGTAGAACGGGTTGATGTTGTTAGAGTCGTAGATGTCGAATGCAGCCTGGTCGTCAGCCGAAGTGAACGATTTGCTTACATAGTCCAGTACCTTTTCATAATCGGCCGATTTGTTGCTTGAGCGGTTGATCAGTCTCATGGTGTAGCGGGCTTTCAGGCCGTAAGCGAATTTCAGCCATTTGTCCGCGTCGCCGGCATAAAGGAAATCCTGCTCGGTCACGTCTGCCAAGTCTTCTTTCTGAAGATTGGCGATGGCGTCGTCAAGATAACTGATGATTTGAGTATAGATTTCCTGTTGCGTATCCATTTTCGGGGTCATGTAGACCGGAGAGCCTTTTTCGTCCACCAGCGCAGCCTGACTGCACGGGGCATCGCCGAAGAAATCGGCAATCAGTGCGCAGTTGTAAGCGGCCATCACTTCGGCCATTCCCCGAGTGACGTCGTTGCCGTGATCTCTGCCTCCTTCACCACATTGGTCGATGATGATGCGGGCGTTCTTCAATGAAGAATAGATGCCGTTCCATGAGTTATTGAAGGTAGACGAGGACGACGGTTCGTTTTCGCGGACTTCGGCGTAGTAAAGCTGGTTGTCTACACCTACTTCGTATTCGATGTACGAAGAGGCGTATGTATTGATGTCACCGCTGGCGTTGGAGAAAGCGGTAGAGGTGATTACATCTGCCAAGATAAATCTTGAGGCAACACTGGTGGTGTGGTCGTGGTCCTTGTTGATTCTGTCCATCGTGTCCTCCGAGCAAGCAGAGAACAAAGACAGAGCGGCAACAGCCAGTACACCGGTTATTTTATCATATCTTTTCATAATCTTCTTTCGTTTAGCTAATTAGAATTTTACATTTACACCAAAACCGTAGCTTGCAGTTCCCGGCAGAGAGAAACGCTCGAAGGCACCTCCCATGTTGTCGTTACCCTGAGATGCTTCCGGGTCGAATCCCTTCAGCTCGGACCATACGATGAGGTTGCGGGCAAATACGTTTACATCTACGTTTAGCCATTTGCTGGCGTATACCGGGTAGCTTACAGAAAGCTCACGCAGTTTGATGAACGATGAATCGTAGATATAAGATTCGTTGATAGAACGCAGGCGGGTGTAATAAGCCTGTGCGTTAGTCACTTCGATGTCGTTGGCGGCATACGTCGGGTTGCCCTGCGTGTCTGTTCCGGTTTCTTTCACGGTGTTGGGGACGACGAAGTTGCTCTTGCGTTTTTCGCCCGATTCTTTGGTGACACCGTAGAAGTTCATTTCACCGGCAGTACCGCAGTACATTTGTCCGCCTTGTTTCCAGTCGAACACGGCAGCGATACGGAATTTGTAAAGCTCGATATTCGTGTTGAAGCCCAGACGGAAGTCGGGAGAAACCCGGCCGATCACGTCGTCTTCGCCCACCTGCGGGAGTCCGTTGGCGTCTACTACGATCTGTCCGGCCTTGTTGCGCTTGTACGTGCTGCCGTATACTACGGGGAATTTCTCGCCGATACCGGCACGCACCTGCGGAGTGACGAATCCGCCGAGATAGATGCTTTCAACACCCGGTGCAAGTTCGTCTACGTAGTTGTCGATCTTCGAGAAGTTGAAAGCGAAGTCGAGCTTGAAGTTGCGGTTGTTGACCGGCGAAACGCCCAGTGTAAGTTCGTGCGAGTTGGTATGAATCTTACCGCCGTTCATGATCATGCTGTCGTAGCCGGTAGAGCCGGATAAAGGCACTTCGAAGATCTGGTCTTTTACGTTCTGACGCGAGTAGGTATAGTTCAAAGTGAACAGTCCGTTGAAGAATGTCAGGTCGGCACCGATTTCGTATGACTTCGTGTTCTGCGGTTTCAGGTTCGGGTCGTACACCTTATAATAAGGGATATATGCCATCGTTCCGTTGATCGGGTAGGCGATGGGCGTACCGTTGAAGAATCCGCCGCCGTAGCTCGGGGTGTAGTAATAGCTTTGCATATAGTCGCCTGCCATACCTACTTCGGCGTACGATGCGCGCAGCTTACCGAATGTGAGGATGTTGTTTTTCAGCGGTTCGAGTTCGGTGAACACAAATCCGAGCGATACGGAAGGATAAGTGAACGAACGGTTGTCGCGCGGCATATTTGAAACGACGTCGTTACGGATTGTTCCGTTGAGGTATACCATGTTTTTCCATGCCAGAGACAGGTTGGCAAAGTTACCTACCGTACGTTTCTTGTTGTACGACTTGGAACTCTGGTAGATAGAAGCATTGTTGATGTGGTTCCATCCCGGGAAGTTGAAGTTCATCCCTTCGGAGAAGGCATATTGCGTTCTTTTCTCTACAAGTTCGTTACCGATCAGGGCGTCGAATACCCAGTCCTTGTTGATGTCCCAGCGGTAAGAAGCTGTCAGCAGCGAGTTCAGCTCGTTGATGCTGTAGTGGTATTCGATGGCGTCGCCGGTGTCTGCCATTGTACTGCCGTATCCGTAGATTTCGCTGTAGTTGGTGGTGTAGGCGTCGTCACCGAGTTGGTATTTCACGTCCAGTTTGTGGTTGTCCGTGCCGAATTTGGTTGTGAACTTCACGAATGCGTTTCCGAAGAAACGTTGCGAGCGTTCGGTGAACAAGTTGTTGTCCACAGCCCAGTAGGCATCGTCGATCCATGCCTGGCGGTACGTGTTCTGCTCGTACGGGTCGCCTTCGACGTGCGAGGGGATTCCTTTCATGTTGTAGCTCACCGGAGCGTTGTAGATGGTAGCCGTCACGCCGGAGTTGGCGGTAGACTGCTTTTTGATCTTGGAAGTCACGAAGTTACCGTTGAAGCCAGTCGACCAGTTGGGGCTGAGCTGAACTTCGGCAGACATTTTGGCGTTGTATCTGTCCATGCCGGTAGTCGGGATGATGCCTTCCTGGTGGCTGTTACCCAGCGAGAAAGAGTAGTTTCCTTTGTCCAGATTTTGGGAAACGTTGACGTTGTTGCTCCAGGTAATGCCGGTGTCGAAGAAATCCTTCATGTTGTTGTATGCTTTCGGCGTTGCCCACGGGTCAAGACCGGCTTCGGCACGTTGGGGCACGTAGTATTGTCCCTGACGTTTTCCCATTTTCTGGGTGAAAGCGTTGTCGGTGTTGCCGCCGTATGTAGGATCGTTGGCGAGGTCGGCTATTTTCGGTCCCCAGCTGTGGCCGGAATAAGGGTCGTATGAGCCGCCGCTGCCTTGTCCGAATTCGTTTTGCAGTTCGGGCAGTGTAGATACGACATCGAACGAAAGATTGCTGCGGAATGTGATCGTCGGTTTGCCTTTGGCTACTCCTTTACCGCTTTTGGTGGTGATGACGATGACACCGTTTGACGCACGCATACCGTAGAGGGCAGAAGCTGCCTGACCTTTGAGGATGTTGATGCTTTCGATGTCGTTGGGGTCGATGTCCACCGAACGGTTGGCGTAGTCGGTACCGTAGGCGGCGCCGTTAGCGTTGTCGGTAGTCGTTACGTCGGCAGCGGAAGAGATCGGCATGCCGTCGATGACATACAGAGGTGTATTGTCGCCCGTGAACGAACGGGAACCGCGGATCGTGATCTTGGAAGATGCACCCGGCATACCGGAAGACGGAGCGATGTCCACACCCGAAACTTTTCCTTGTAGTGCTCCTGCGAGGTCGGTGTTGGCCGCGCGTGTCAGCTGGTCTGACTTCACGTCCTGAACGGCGTATCCCAGCGCTTTCTTTTCGCGGGAGATACCCATGGCCGTTACTACGACTTCGTCTAGTGACTTGGCGTCACTTTTTAATACTACTTTGATAACGCCTTGTGTGATCGTAACAGTTTGCGGAGTCATTCCTACATAGGAAACGCGCAAAGTTTTAGAAGAACTTGGTACGGCGGGGAGTTGCCCTTTCGGGAAGTGTTAAGTGTTTTTGGGGCTATTTAAGGCATAAAATGATAAAAAGATAGCATTTCGAATGATTCGCTGATGTTATTTTATGAAAATAACGATTTTAACACTATCTTTATGTCGTGTAATGTAATTTGAATATTATTAAAATCGTACTTAAATCTTCTCATTTTATCAATATACTGATTAAATTCTTTCAATATGATACTTTATAGTTAAAAACGTAACACTTTTTTAATTTTGATATAAATAGTGTTATCTTTGCACCCTGTTAGAGACTAGAAGTCTATTTATAGGTTAAATTTAAGAGAGAATTTATGAAAAGAAAATTGATGTTCTTTATGACCTTCCTTTTTGTGGGTATAGGTCTGGTGACAGCGCAGACGTCCCGAGTTACCGGTGTGGTAACCGCCGAGGAAGATGGCCTGCCTGTTGTAGGTGCTTCGGTATTGGTGAATGGCACTACTCTTGGTACTATCACGGATATTGATGGTAAGTTTACAATCACGAATGTACCAAGTTCTTCTAAGACTTATTGATATTTTAAAGCCTCTCTTTTTCCTCCTTTTTTATTCTATCTTATTGTAAATCAGAATATAAGTGCTTCTTTCCGCAACTTGGCTTCCCGGCTCACTTACTATAATCGCAACCTTTTCCCTTTCTTTTTCGATCTCAGTCATCTTTTTCGGGCAGGTACTTGGCTTGTTTTCAGGGGGCGGATGCTTAGGTTCTACCTTTATTTGAGGCTTTCTATGAGCGATAGGGGCAGACCGGTCTTTTCGGCAATGAGTTGATTGTCAATTCCTTGCTTTTTCATGTCGATGGCTGTCTGAAAGATGTTCAAGGCTTCTTCGCGACCTTTCTTCAGGCCTTCCTCAAGTCCTTCTTCAAGTCCTTTCTTTAGCCCTTCTTCCATCCCTTTTTTTATTCCTTCCTTTTCCGCTGCATCCATTGTCACCAAATAATCTCGGTACACTTTGACGCTATTGTCGTATAGCTCTCTCTCCTTTGGAGACATAGAAGCCACATCAGCGATCTCTTCGAGTTTTTCGAAGACGGCTTTTCGTGCCTTGAATGGCAGGCATTTTAAAGTTTCCATATTATTTAATATATAAATCCAACGTTCAAAATTCGTTTCACATTCCTCTTCGCTTTTTTTGAAGAGGGGGAGGGCGATGAATATTTGCCGGAACTTCTCCGAGAAGAGTTCACCTGTCTCCTTGTCTGCAAGAATAACGTCTGTCCGGAGTTTTATGTTCTTGTCCATGATGAAATTCATCAGAAAGACTCCGTAAACAGCTTTTATTTCAAATTTCCAGTCGTGCCCCGTCCGGCCCTGGTTGACGATGGCACGGGAGAGATAGAAGATGGAGCGTTCTTTAAAATTGCTCTGCATGCGGTTTTGCATTTCGACAATTATCTTTTCGCCCGTGTCCGTGGTGCAGTAGACATCGTAGATGATGCCTCGTCCTTCCGGGTAGTCCGGCAGCTGTTCGTTGTTCAAAAACGTTAAGTCGGTTATCACTCGTTCACCTTCGAGAAGGTCGTTCAGAAATTCGATTAGTAAATTCTTGGAGACTTCTCTGCCGAATATTAGTTTGAATCCGTAGTCGGTGAACGGATTGATAAATTTGCTCATTGTTTTGGTTGTTTCTCTTTTATGTTGTAAAGAGATGTTTCTCTTCGCATGTATAGTGAAGAGGCTTTTCTTTATTCTACAAAGATAGGATAAATTATTGTTTTATGATGCGTTTGGCGGGAGAAATAAATGACGTGGGTGCTCAAAAATGTTCATCTCCCTCTTAAAAATGTTCATCTTCCCCTAACTCGCTTTTTGAGGATGCCGTTGTAGGTGTCTTCAAATTCTGCCGAGTGGTTGAGTGCCCAGAGGATGTAGTCGCCCGGCTCGTTCTTTTTGAGCAGGGTGGAGCGGTATTCGGAGCTGAGGACTTTCCATAAGGTGCCGCAGGGACCACCCAGCTTTCTGCGTCGGGCGAGGGCGAGGATGGCTTTCACGGTTGGTTCGTTCCGGATGCCGATGGCGTCCATGTTGAGGCGTAGCAGGGATTCGGAGAATCCTCCGGAAGCAGTGCTTTCGTTCGGGGCTTCTTCTTGCTGACTTCTTTCGTACTGAGTTCCGTTGTGCTTGGCTTCTTCCTGCTGGTTTCTTTCGTACTGAGTTCCGTTGTGCTTGGCTTCTTCCTGCTGGTTTCTTTCGTATTGAGTTCCGTTGTACTTGGCTTCTTCCTGCTGACTTCTTTCGTATTGAGTTCCGTTGTGCTTGGCTTCTTCCTGCTGGTTTCTTTCGTATTGGGTTCCGTTGTGCTTGGCTTCTTCTAGCTGGTTTCTTTCGTATTGAATTCCGTTATATCTAGTTTCTCCCTTCTGATCTATTCCTTCATTTCTTCTTTCTTCCTTATTTTCCTCCCCTCTTTTTCCGGACGAGATTTCTAAAGACAAACCTTTGACAGCAACAGGCGCAGCCTGAAAAACGCCGTTTGACGGAACGGGCGGCTGCTCTCTATCCTTCTCCCATTCATTTTCGGTTTTGCTTTGTCTTTCCCTTTCTTTGTCTCTTTCTCTTTCTCTTTCTCTTTCCGGTTTGCTTTTAATCTCAGTATCTGTTTCCGATTTACTTTCGATTTCTGTATCCGTTTCCTGTTTTGTTTGTGGGATTGTTGCTGCAATTTCTCGTTTTTTTGCAGCATTAATTTTCATAGCTGCTTCGTCGGTCACTGTTTTTGTAGCATTGATTCCTGTGCCTGCTGCATGGATATTTGTGCCTGTCGTGTCGATTCCTGTCTTTGTTTTAGTAACTTCTGTAGCTGTGATATTGATTCCTGTTTTTATTGCGTTGACTTCTGCGCCTACTATATGGCTTTCCGCTTCATACACTTCTGTACCTTTTGAATTTATATTATTTCTTATTTCTGCGGAATTATTTTCCGTTCCATCCTCTCCTTCCTTGATGAGCCAAAACTGTTCCAGCGGAAGTTTGTATTTCCTTCGGCTGTCGGTAATGATTTTGTGGTATTGCTCTTGGATGGCTTGCGAAGTCAGAATCCCGTACTCCTTATATATATAGGTGTCGAACAGTCCGACGGACAGGCAGTCGTCGATGATGGCCTGCATCTCCTCCTCCTCGCAACACACTTCCTGCGAAATGTCGAACAAGGTATCTTGATTCCATGCGATGTAAAATCCCTTTTCTTTGTAGATGAGGCAGAGCAGGGAAGTGAGTGCGGCAATTCCTGCTGCATGATGACGGTTGGAAATGCGGCGTACCTTCCTGTCTTGGAAGAAGTTGACATCGAGCGGGAAATAATCTAATCCGGGTTTGGAAATACGGGCCATCTTTTTGAATATTTAGAGTGATATTGAATGATAAATAATGAATAAGGCGAATCGGTAATTTTAATTTAGCTCATTTCAGTATGGTGATAAGCTACTTGATAGTCAGTTCTGTCTCTCAACTGAGGGTAACTAAAAAGTCGATTCTATCTCAATTGGGGGTGACTAGAAAGTCGATTCTATCTCTATTCTCCTCCTTCGGGAAGGAGGAGTGGTCGCAGACCGAGGTGGTAGGAGAAATAATGTTTATACCTATTTCTTTGTAAATGATAGGATTATGCATTCACCTACCACCTCCCCCTACGGGTACTCCTCCTTCCCGAAGGAGGAGAATAGAGTTACTATTGCGTACAACTATTCGAGTTACTATTGCGTACAACTACTCCCTAGAACTCCTTTTTCACATCGAAGCAGGGACAGGCTTTCATGTATTCATTGGGTGAGATGATGCCGTCTCCGTTGAGGTCGGGGCTTGTGTCCCGGTGTCCGATGACCTGTTTCACGTTGGGGAAGGCCAGTTGCAGAGATTTCACCAGTCGGATGAGGGCAGTGCGTTGTGCATCTGTCCGTGTGTCGGCGGGGCGGCCTTCCTTGTCCAGTCCGCCGACGTAGCAGATGCCGATGGAACGCTGGTTCCAGCCCATACAATGCGCCCCGTCGAGGGTGACGTCTCGTCCCGGTTCGATGGTGCCGTCGAGGCGGATGACGTAATGATAGCCGATGGACCAGAAGCCACGGGCACGGTGCCAGCAGTCGATATCGGCAGCGGTGATGTTCTGTCCCGCACGGGTGGCGGAACAGTGGATGATGATGGTGTCTTTCATTGCAGAAACTCCTTTCTTTGTTCTCTTTCTCTAGGCAATATATAAGTGTTGAAACCAAAAATGGCGGATTCTTCGGGAGACAGGCGGCGGTAATAGTGTTGCGTCACTGAATGGTGTACGGGAACAAAGAGAGAAATAAGAGGAAGAGGCGATGAAACAAGGGGAGAAGAAACTGACTGCACACATACATTGCCTGCTTCGGACTCTCCGACTGAATTGCTCGATCTGCCTGTTCCGAGCAGATTGCCTGCTTCGGACTCTCCGACTGAATTGCTCGATCTGCCTGTTCCGAACAGATTGCCTGCTTCGGACTTCCCGATTGAATTGCTCGATTTGCCTGTTCCGAGCAGATTGCCTGCTTCGAACTCCCCGATTGAATCAGCTTTGACGGTCAGCACAGGTATTTCGGGTGCTATCAGAAAGCATTCTTCCGAACCGCTTCTTTCGGCTCTTGGCTTTTTCTTCATGGCCGATTGCTTCAGTCTTTCGGGGTGTAATAAATGCAGCACCAGCCAATTACGTTGTTTAGGGTTCATTTGTTCCCCTTTTACCAGTGCGTTCATGGATGGATAGGCTTGCAGGATATTTCCTGCCTCGTCCGTTGTGGCACAGGGGACGGGGGAGAGGGCGGGTGACGACGGACGCAGACCGGTCCGGATGGCGTGCATGACATTGTCGTAGGCATCGCACCATTCGAGGTTGGCGACGTGGTTGTTGAGCTTGTTTCCGTCGAGGTGGTTCACTTGGGGGAGACGCTTCGGGTTGGGGATAAAAGCTGTTGCCACTAAGCGGTGTACAGAGTAGCCGACGTATATCCCCTTTTGGCGGATGGCCACGTACTCATAACCTTTTGCGGTAATGCTGCTGCTGATTATCAACTTCGATTTGCCTTTGAAACTCAATATCCGCCCGTGGTCTGAAACCATATAATCGGAATTTGCTTCGATAAATCTCCAATTTTCCATACTTTATTCTTTATATTGTTAATAAAATTATACTTCGTTAAAAAGAAATCCCTTTTCCGAAACCACCGGGGATAAACGGCGCAGCCTGCATGGTAGAAACGGCGTAGCCTGCAAGGTAAAAACGGCATAAACAAGGACTGTTAAACGGCGTAGCCTCCTCGCTGACATGAGGCGGTTCCGCCCGCTTACTCCGGTCTTTGACCTTTCTCATTCCTCCTCTGCACGGGGTTCGAGCCGTTCGGCACAGCGAACGAGAAACTCCAGTTCCTCCCGACACCCTTGAATGGCTTCGTACAAAGAGTCCACATGATACATTCTGCAAAGCGTTTCCCATTCTTTTCGTTCTTCTGAAGTCATTTGTTCTCCGAAATTCATTTGCTGTCCAAAACTTATCTGCTGTCCGAAACTCATTTCAAAATTTATCTGCTGCCCGAAACTCATTTGCTCTCCGAATCTCATCTGCTCTTCGAAACTCATTTGACGCAAAGGAAATTTTCGGCATGAAACGTGCGCCACCCTTTGGCTTCGAGGTCGTAGTAGACTACAAACGTATTTTCCGGTCGTGGCATATAGGGGCGGTGAAAACTGTGTTGATATCCGGTGAGCGTGCCGACAGCGTGGCGCACGGTTCCGTCCTGCTTGGTGTAGCAGAATTTCACGTTCTCCCTGTGCATCTTCCTTATCAGTCCACCGATTCGGTGGGCGATGATGAGCGCATCACGCCGGTTCATGTCATTGTTGCGACGGATGACGGCGGCCCGCCTCATGAGCCGTACCCGTGGGAGGGAATGTTGTTTTTTCATTTCAGTCATATGATTCAATTGTTTTTTATTGATTTCGGGGCAAAAGTAGACTGTGGGTAGAATAAAAACCGTTCACGCTTGACTAAAATGAAAAAATATGTAGAAAGAGTCACGCGTGACCCAAAATGTTAAAGGTAAATCCCGAATTTTGTCGGATTAATTTAAATATAATTAGTAATGAACAAAAAAGAAAACTGCCAGAACAGTAGTGAAAGAGAACAACACATTGAAGTAAAAAGGACTGTAAATCAGAAAAGTACAAGTCAGAAAAAAGTAAATCAGAAAAGCATGAGTCAGGAAAAAGCAAATCAGAAAAGCATGAGTCAGAAAAAAGCAAATCAGAGTGGCGAAAAGTCCGTGTATGACGAGAACAGGGATGCCCTTCAGGAAAGAGTCGAAGAGAAGCAATGGAAGAAAAAGCAATGTAATGGCTTGCAGCACAGTGATGACGAAGAAAAACAGAAAGTCATCGATTCGATTATGAAAGTCAGCCGGGATAACGGCTTTGACGACGCTTATCTTCAGCAGCATTCGGACTGTTCGGCATCGTCGATCAAGCGCTTCCACTCGGCCTGGATGGGAAAGAGAATGTCCAATTGGACGACGATTTTTAATTTAGCGCACTGCGTGTCCGTCAATTGTGTCTTTGCCGAAAATCTGGTCGGGATGCTGGTTGTCATTATTATGTTCTTGATTAGAGATGCCGGAATTGTGAGTTACCATATCGACTCGACCAGGAAAGTGGTGATAGAAATAAATTTCGGTAAAGATAAATTATTGCGCATGAAAGACGAGGAAAAGAGCGAAAAAGGAAAAGAAGGTAAAGACGACGAACACCTTTGAGCGACGACAATGATCGGGACAAAGGAAAGAACAACTGACGGAATGAGGTAAGTCCTGTAAGAACTTGGTAGTCTGTATTCGTAAAAAAACGATTCGATATCAGCGATGGACTTCCATTTTATTCCCTTGTTATAATGTCACCACAAATGTAATCATATTATTGAGAAAACCATGCAGAAACGCTTTTATTCTGAAAAATAAGTTTTATTGTTCACTCAGATTTCATATTCGATGTTGACATCCTACGTTTTCTCTTTTAGATATTTATTTGTTTTCCTTTGTCGGTTTCTACCGTATTGCACGTTCGTCATTATTTACAAATTATAATTATTGCATTCTCAGTTCGGGTAAAACGAATCCGTTTTCCGAGCTGAGAATGCAGATGACGGCTTTTAATAAGTCTGTTTGTTTTTATTTCTTTAGTAATATATTATAAACTGGCAGATAAGTCGCTCTACCAAGTTCTTACAGAACTTACCTTTTTGTATAGTAATATTTAAAGATTTAATAGCAATATTTTAAGATATTCAGTGATCGGTTCCGCAAACAATCAAAACAATCACTATTTATGGAAGCGCGGATAACTCGAAAAACAGCGGCACTTGCAATCTTTCTGATCAGTGCATTTCAGACTTACATTTATGCCGGCCGCCCCTCTTCTTGTCAACTATTAATCATCAATTCTTATACCGAAAACTGTCTGTGGAGCGATGACTTTATGGCCCCTGTCTATAAAGAGTTTCGCGTCCAGAACAGCCCGGTTGACATATGTGCCGAGCACATGGAACTGATGGCGACCGTTGTCCCGGATATGCGCAAACAGGTCTTCATGTCCGACAGGCGCTGGATCAGTGCGCAATGCAGGAAAGAAGCGGAGGAAGTGATGCCTTTCCTGTTGATCGGCGGCTATTTCTGGACAGACAGTGAAATAAAGAAACATCTGCTCCCGGTGATCAAAAGCCGCCTGGACGGAGCGTCGCATCCGCACAGAGTGGAAACGACAGCGATGGGGACGCCCCCATCCGTCATCAATTATGCCGACTACGTAGAGAGCGGACTGTTGCTCGGCCTGTGTCCCGACGACACTGTTTTTGGTATGAAGCCCCCCACTTTTTTCGAGCGGAACAAATATTATCTGGCCCTGTTTTTCTCTTTGATGGCACTGGCCGTCATCTATGTGATATGGCTCCGGAGGGCGCTGCATGAGAGGAGCAGGCGGCTGGAGATCATGAGGAGCTATAGCAGTCTGGTCGAAAACATGCCCGTTCTCTATGCCCGTGTCGAGCTCATATTCGACCCCGGTGCCCGGATTATCGACTATGTCTACCGGGAAGTGAATCCCACTTTCGAGAAATACATCCTGCCCAAAGAAAAAATACTGGGAAAGAAATACAGCGAACTCAATCCGGATTATTCGCCGGAACTGCCCGACAGGTACAGCGAACTGAATGACAACAGGCAAATAACCTTTCAGTATTATCTGGAGAAGACGAAAACTCATCTGACCGTCATCTCCATACATTCCAAAACGAAAGGCTGCGTCGATGTCTTTGGTGTGGACAATACCGAACTGGTGCTGACGCAGCAAATGCTGAAATCCACCAACCATAAGTTGTCCGCCGCCCTCGACGCTGCCGACATGACCCCTTGGAAATGGGATTTGCAGACCGGCCTCCTCTCGTGCAACGTCAGCCACGACTTGTACGTCACCGAAGAGGAGGTGACGCATGACGGCAACCTGATTATCGTGCCCACCTCCGCCTGTTTCGCGAAAATCTGCGATGAAGACCGCGAACGCGTGCGGGACGCCTTCGAGCGCCTCGCCAATGGCGAAACGCAGAAAATGCGCGAGGAATATCGGGTAGGCAGACAGTGGCTTCCCTCCCCGCAACAGAATGAATGGGTAGAAGTGCGCGCAGCCGTGGACGAGCGCGACGCGAACGGAAAACCGCTGAGCCTTATCGGCACTTCGATGACTGTCACCCAACGAAAGGAAATGGAGGAAGCGCTCGTACAGGCAAAGGTGAAAGCCGAGGAGGCGAACACGCTCAAATCTTCTTTCCTCGCCAACATCAGCCACGAAATACGCACTCCCCTCAACGCCATTGTCGGCTTTTCCTCGCTGCTGGTGTCGGCGGAAAGGGGGATTTCGGAAGAGAAACAGGAATATATCAACATCATTGAAAACAACAACACACTCCTGTTGCAGCTTATCAGCGATGTGCTCGACCTTTCGAAGATCGAAGCCGGAACGATGGAGTTCGACTACGCCCCGGTAGATGTGCACGGCCTGTTTATCGAACTCGAAGATACGTTCCGGTTGAGGAATAAAAAGTCCGGCATCTGTATCTGCTATCACCGCCGGACGACCGAATGTGTCGTAAAGGCGGACCGTAACCGTCTGGTACAGGTGATGATGAATCTGATGAATAATGCCGTGAAGTTTACCGGGGAAGGCAGCATTGAGTTCGGGTTTGATGTGCGCGAAGACGGTTTCCTGCATTTCTATGTCACCGACACCGGTTGCGGGATACCGGAGGAACGGTTGGAAGAAATCTTCGGGAATTTTGTCAAACTCAACAGCTTTGTGCAGGGCACGGGACTCGGACTCACCATTTGCCGGGCAATCGTCGAAAGGATGGGAGGAAAGATCGGTGCTGTCTCACGGCTGGGGCATGGGAGTACTTTTTGGTTCACGCTGCCTTATACGGCCAACGAAGAGAAGGTTTGAAAGGGACGTGGCGTGACGGAAATATACTTGCTTCCCGAAGAATGGGACTTTTTAGTCAGCCCCTTCCCGAAGGGAGGGGAAGCCATGCGGATAGTCAGCTCGAATCAAGGCTCCCCCAAGAAACGGAAGATGAGCCCTACTTGCGCCGGAGTGAGCAGGATGGCTTTCTCGGAATATCCCGTGCGGGCGAGTTCGTTTTGTAGTGCCGTGTTCTTGGCGATCCAGCTGCGGAGAGTGCGGCGTGCGGAGGCGGGCTGTATGTGGGGCAGGTAGAGAGTGGCCAGTTGGCTTTTGCTGTATGCCTGTATGCGGGGCAGGGTTGCATTTTCTTCGGAAGTTGGTTTCATGATTTTTGCTTTCATTGTCTTTTGATACTGCTTTTACTATCTTTTCTATATTTCTTTCTTTCATTTTCGTTGCCAATGTAAAGGTACGCTTTTTTTAGTCGTTTGGTGTTGCTTTGTACAGAAGTCCTTGGAGGCAGTATTTGTGCGAGGCCGTGCCGACTGGTGCTCTTCCGTTACAAGTCGTTACATCGTGTATCCGGACTTTTTTGCCATCGCCTACTTTTGTCACCGTAATCGATTGCACATAGAAAACTTACATCAACCATTAAAAAAAGAAAGGAAAACAACCTTATGCCATTAATTTACAAACCTTACCAGGCGAATATCGCCAACAAAGCGGGACAGAAACTGTATTACCCCCGCCTCGTGAAATTCTCGAAAATGGTCAACACGCAGAAGATGGCGGAGCTGATCGCCGAGAAGGCTTCTCTGACACCGGGTGATGTCCACAACGTGATTCGAAACTTGATGTCCGTGATGCGTGAACAGTTGCTCAACAGCCGCACAGTACGTCTCGAAGGCTTGGGCACATTTACGATGATCGCCAAAGCCGGAGGAAAGGGAGTCGTGTTGGAAAGTAAAGTCAGCAGTTCGCAGATCGTTTCGCTGCGCTGTCAGTTTACTCCCGAATATACCCGTTCTGCCGATGGCGTCACTACCCGTGCACTGACTTCCGGAGTAGAATTTGTCCACGTCAAGGACGTAGCGGGCGGCTTTGTGGACGACGATGATAAAAATCATTCGGGAGGCGGAGACAACCCCGGCGGAGGAAGCACTCCCGGAGGCGACGACGATGAGGCTCCGGACCCAACCGTTTAATGAGGCTGAATCGCTGACTCACTAATGCATGATCGGTTCCCTTATTAAATTGCTCCATTCACTCTGTTTTTTAACTCTAAAGAAGGAAGCTATGAAATTATTTTTAGAAAAGTTATTGGATATTTTGGAAGCACTCTTGCGCTTCCGTCGTCGGAAAGCTAAAAAGACGGGAGATTCATAAACCGACCTCCTCTCTTAAAAACTAGAGAATCCCCTTTTATTTAAAACCGTATCTGTCTATGATATGGGGTTGAATAAAGGGGATTTTTGTATGGGAAAGTAATAGGTAATTGTATAGTAATAGGTAGTGGAATTTAATTCATTTCATTTCTTGTGCGAAATGATTCATACCTGCTCTGAGATGTAGGATTTATGGAAAAGTGTAGTATCAAAAAATGGGTCACCTATACCCTTGTTTGCTACATTATGTTTTTTGAGCCCGATAATGCGGTAGTTGGAGAATTTTGACATCTATAAAAGAATATCCCGGCAGATTGGATAACAGTCAACCGCCCAACCATAAAAAGGGCTGCCCCAATTCTACTTGGGAGCAGCCCTTCTTGCTTTTTCCGGTTTATCTCTAATGCATTTTATTTAATCAGATAGACTTTTTGAAGATAAACCCTTTTGTTGTGTGCTTTTGGGGGATGAGCCACCTTACGGCATTTCTGTTTCCATTTGGAATTTCCGGCTTACCTTCATCAGGTTAATGATGTAAGTCACTACATTTTGAGCTTCCTGCACCATGGTCAGATAAACCATACTTACTCGGATACTGCCCGACTGGCTTTGGATGCGCTGCAACTCTTTGCGTTTCAGTTGCGATAGCTGTCCGTTGAGGTCGTTGGCACGGCGGATTTCCTCTTCCATATTCTGATAATCGTTGTTTTCCAACTTCTTGCGGCATTGCTGAATCAGATAAGTGATGTCCTCGGCCACGTCGCTGAATTCACCTTTCTGAATGGCGTCGAGCGGGTTGAAGTTATTGTCGATGTGTTCAAGACACGGTTCGCAGAGGCGCGAGATGCTGTACACCAGTTCGCTGGCGAAGTCGTTGCCTTGATAGTAGTAGAGTCCTTTTTCGAGCACGGTGTTGTTGTCGAGGCGGCACATGGCAACGGTTCCGGTGCGTTTCATCTGCTTGATGAGCTGCTTTTCGAATTTCGTGGAACCCATGGCACGACGTAGTCCGCGGAGGTTTTCGTGTATAAAGGAGGTGACGGTCAGTTCGAAATTCGTTTCGGCGTACTCCAGCACTTTGGCGAGTTCTTCGCGGGTATGTTTACGCATCAGTTGCAGCGCTTCTTCGCTGTCGGCGGTCTGCATGAGTTGTTTCAGCGTTTCGTTGCCTTTCTCTTTCGCCTTGCGTTTCTTATACATCACCTGGCTGCGGATGAGGATGAAAATCGCTATTCCGATCAGTGCGATGATGGAGATGTTGCCGCCGTAGTGCAGCACGAGGGCTACGAAGAAGCAGATGGTGAAGGCGGCTCCGGCAGTGATGAACCAGCCGCCGATGACGCTTAGAACGCCTGTGATGCGGTAGACGGCGGAGTCACGTCCCCATGCACGGTCGGCGAGCGACGTACCCATTGCTACCATGAAGGTGACGTAGGTGGTAGAGAGCGGCAGTTTCAGCGACGTTCCCAAGGCGATGAGCAGACCGGCGAGGACGAGGTTGACAGAGGCGCGGACGAGGTCGAAAGCGGCTCCGTCGGCTATGATGGCTTCGTTTTTGCGGAAACGGGAGTTGATCCACTGCTTCGTGCTTTCGGGCATGATGCGGGAGGTGCCGTTGGCAAGTGTCATGCTGAAACGTACCAGTGTGCGTGCCATCGGGGTACTTCCGAAGTTCTCTTCTCCTTCATCCTGACGGGAGAGGTCTACCGAGGTTTTGATGACAGCGTGCGCCTTTTTGGAGGTGCAGAGGGCGTAGACCATGATGGCGCCGGCACCGATAAGGAAGTACCACGGTGTCTTGGCGGGGCCTAGCAGCGAGGTCATCAGGAAGCTGTCCGGACTTGCTCCGGCTCCGTTGGTGGTGTAGTCTATGAAGGAGGAGTAGCCTGCGAGGGGGACTCCGATGAAGTTGACGAGGTCGTTGCCGGCGAAGGCGAGGGCGAGGGCAAAGGTGCCCATCAGTACCACTACTTTGAAAACATTGACTTTGAGCCAGTGAAGCACTTGCATCAGTGCCGTGAAGAAGACGAAGAAGCTGGCGATGAGCAGCAGCGTGTTGTCCTGTATCCACTGTTTGTTTTCGGGGGTCATGAAGGAGCTGTCTTTCAACCCTTTGATCAGCATGAAGTAGATGATGGAGGTGGCGGCGATCCCACCGAAAAGGCCGATGCTGTATTTGATGTTTTTCGTGTAATTGAACGTGAAAACGATGCGGGCGAGCCACTGTACTAACATACCGAAGAAGAAGGCGATGGCTACGGACACGAAAATGGCCATGATCACGGAAAGTGCTTTGTCGGTGTTGATCAGATCGCCCAACGCAAGGGTGGCGTCATTGTTTACTTTGATCAGGGAGAGGGCGAAAGTTCCTCCGAGCAGCTCGAAGACCAGTGAGACGGTCGTGGAGGTGGGCATGCCCATAGAGTTGAAGACGTCCAGAAGGACTACGTCGGTCAGCATGACGGCGAGCAGTATACACATGATTTCGGCAAAGTAGAAATGCTCGGGCTGATAGATTCCGTGACGGGCTATATCCATCATGCCATTGGACAGGGATGCGCCAATGAAAATACCGATCCCGGCTATGAAAAGAATGGTTTTGAACGAAGCGGCCTTGGCGCCTACCGCCGAATTCAGAAAGTTGACTGCATCATTACTGACTCCGACGATGAGATCGAACACGGCCAGCACGAACAGGAAAATGATAATGCATAAGTAAATTGTCTCCATAAAGAAAGTTGTGTATGTTATTTCTGGGTGCAAAGGACGGGGTTTGAGGTTGCAGGGGGATGTCATACATGTTACATTTGTGTTACAACGTTCTTTCTTTTGTCTTGAAACAAAAGAAAGAACCAAAGAAAAATTCAAGGCTTACTTTTTTCTCCTACTCGCTTCCTTCACTACGCTAAAGGGCAGAAACTCGCTCCGCTCAAACAGTCTACCCTTCTTAACGCTCCGTTGCGGGCGCTCGCTTGACGGAGAAAAAAGTAGGCCGGGGGACCGTGCGGGTGGGGTGGAGCGGGGGGAGGCGGTGCGGGGGGAGGTGATGTGTGAGGTGGCATGTGAGGGATGTGGGAGGTGATGTGTGAGGGGGGTGGGAGTTTTGGGATCAATCCGAGAAAAAAGGTTGTTTCCAGTTTGTTTCTTTCGAATGAAAAATGAATCCGAATGAAAAATGAATCCGAATGAAAAATGAATCAAACAGTAGTATCTCTATTGGGGGGTGACTAAAAAGTCGATTCTATCTCTATTCTCCTCCTTCGGGAAGGAGGAGTGGTCGAAGACCGAGGTGGTAGGAGAAATAATGTTTGTTCCTATTTCTTTGTAAATAACAGGATTATGTATTCACCTACCACCTCCCCCTACGGGTACTCCTCCTTCCCGAAGGAGGAGATTTTAAGATACTATTGACTATCATTTAATTCAAAACTGTAAAGTATGGAGCCAAAACTGGGTTTTCGGACTGCCCGAGTTTTGTCATGGAAATGATAAAAGTGTGACGGTTGTGTTGTAATATATTGAATTGCTTGTAAATATTTAATTTTATATTATTTGTCGAAGATTTTATTTGTATGGGTGTTTTTTCGTCCGAAAAAACTTCTTGCCTACGAAGGCTTTGCCCCTCGTCCCGTGATGTTAGTCAGATAACTGCTGACAAAGAATATTGTCGAAGGGGAATCGGCTAATTGCTTTTTCAGAAGATGAACGAAAGCAATAAGCACGATTCTGTTAAGATTATCAAGACTGACATTGGGTGTAGCTCAATGACTGCTTTCCTCCGGTCGAAAAACATCGGACCGGAGGGCAAGCAGTTGGAGATGATCAAAAAGTTATGAGTGCTGCGCTTCCTGCGCTTTTTTACTCAGCCATTCATAAAAATCGTATTGGGCACGGACAGCAGGGGTGCCGGACGCTCTTTTTTTGAATACGTTTTGCAGTTTGTCGTCTACCCAACAGGCTTTTTGGTTGTCAGCAAGCTGGATATGGAGCATTTCGATCAGACTGGCGCGCAGGTCAGGGTCGAGGATGGGGGTGACGGCTTCGATACGGCGGTAGAGGTTGCGGCGCATACAGTCGGGCGAGCCCATGTATATTTTGGGGTGCCCTTCGTTGCCGAAATACCAGATGCGGGCGTGCTCCAGAAAACTGTCGACAATGCGGGTGACACGGATGTTACGGCTGTATGACTGCTCCGGTATGAGGCAGCAGATGCCGCGGACGATGAGGTCGATCTGCACGCCGTGTTCGGAGGCCTCGTAGAGTCGGTCGATCATTGCGGGGTCTTGGAGGGCGTTCATTTTGAGGATGATACGTCCGCCTTTGCCTTGGTCGGCAAGGGATATTTCACGGTCGATGAGGCGGTTCAGTTCCGGTATGAGGTTGAAGCGGGCGACGAGGAGAGTGGTGAATTTCGGGTCTTCCTTGCCTTGCAGGGTGCGGAATAGGTTGTAAAGGTCGTTCACTATTTCCTTGCGGCAGGTGAAAAGTCCACAGTCGGCGTATAGGGTGGCGGTCTTTTCGTTGAAGTTGCCCGTGCTGATGTAGGCGTAGCTGGGGATTTTCTCTCCATTCAGTCCGCGGCGACGGACGAGGGCCACTTTGGCGTGTACTTTTAGTCCGGGGATGCTGTAAATGATTTTGATGCCGGCGGCTTGCATCATTTCGGCGGTGGCGAGGTTGTTCTCTTCGTCGAAACGGGCTTTGAGCTCGACAAATACGGTGACTTTCTTGCCGTTCTGCGCGGCGGCTATCAAGGTGTTGATGACGGCCGAGTTTTCGGCTACACGGTATTGGGTGACCATGATTTCGCGCGTCTCCGGATTGTGCACTGCTTCGTAGAGGAAGTGGGTGAAATGCTCGAAGGAGTGGTACGGGTAATACAGCAGCAGATCCTTTTGGGCGACGTAGTTGAAGATCGATTCTTTTTCGTCGAGGATGTTCAGCTTCATCGGTTGCGGCTTTTCGATGCGGCGGAGAGACTTGTTCGGGTTGGGCAGGTGGCGCAGGTCTTCGAGGTTCAGGTGCTTGTCGCCGGGGACGAGTTCGTCACGGTGGATGCGGAAGGCGTCGACCAGAAAGTCGAGGAAGTCTTGCGGCATGGCACGGTCGTAGACAAAGCGGCAGACGTCGCCTATCTTGCGTTTTTTTACCTTCTTTTTCAGTTGGGCTACGAGGTCGGCGTTGCTGGCGGTGTCATCTATCAGAATGTCGGCGTCACGGGATATTTTGATGCAGTAGCTCGAATCGACGTCGTAGCCGGGGAAAATAAGGTTGAGGTTCGCTTTGATGATGTCCTCGGTGAACATGATGTAATAGTTGTCTCCACGGGGCGGAAGTTCGATGAAACGGGGCACTTTGGCGTACGGCTGCTTCATGACGAAATAGAAAGGCTGCCGGTTGGCGGGGTTCCTGTTTTCCTTCGGATAGAGGCGGATGGCGAGGTAGAGCCGGTTGTCTCGCAGAAAAGAGACGATTTTGTCTTTCGATACGGGCACGGGTTGCAGGTAGGGGAAGATTTCTTCCCGGAAAAAGTCCTTGATAAACTGCTGGTGAAACGGTTCCACGTGTCTGTCCTGGTAGAAGATGATGTGGTTTTTGCGCAGGGCGGGCAGTATCTTTTCTTCGTAAATGCGTACACGGTCGTCCAGCTGGCGATTTACTTCGTGGTTGATTTCTTCCACGAGTTCGCGGGCGGATTGTACGGTTTCTTCATCGCTCTCCGTTGCGCCGGATGCCACGGCCTTGTGGTCCGCCACCCGGATTTTGTAAAATTCTTCCAGATTGGAGGAGTAGATGGAGATGAAATTGATGCGCTCGTATAGCGGCAGGTGCTCATCCAGCGCTTCGAGCAACACCCGATAGTTGAATGAGAGCCAGCTGATATCACGTTTGAAATAATTATATTTGCTTTCCATGTGCTTTAAGATTTTCCCAAATATAGTATCTTTGCAGGACTAAACAAAGAAAATTATGACAAGAATTGGATTATTGTCCGATACCCACGCTTATTGGGACGAAAAATATCTCGAATATTTTGAATCGTGCGACGAAATCTGGCATGCCGGAGATATCGGTTCGGTAGAAGTAGCCGAGAAGTTGGCGGCTTTCCGGCCCCTGCGGGCAGTTTACGGCAACATAGACGGGCAGGAAATACGGAAGATGTTCCCGCAGGTGAACCGCTTCACGGTGGACGGAGCGGAAGTGCTGATCAAGCATATCGGCGGGTATCCGGGCAAGTACGACCCTTCGGTTATCGGCAGTTTGATGGCACGTCCGCCGAAACTTTTCATCAGCGGACACTCCCATATATTAAAGGTGAAATACGACAAAACGTTGGACATGCTGCACATCAATCCCGGAGCCGCAGGGATGTCCGGCTTCCATAAAGTGCGGACAATGGTGCGCTTTGTCATCGACAACGGAACGTTCAAAGACCTCGAAGTTATTGAATTGGCAGGATAGATTTCTTACAATTCATTTTGTCACGTCAGATTTCTTTCCGACCTTTGCACACAGTAAAATGAATAACTCAGACGACAATGAAAGGAATTATTCTGGCCGGTGGAAGCGCCACTCGTCTTTATCCGCTTTCCAAAGCGATTTCCAAACAAATCATGCCTGTATACGACAAGCCGATGATCTATTATCCGCTGTCTACGCTTATGCTGGCAGGGATACGGGAGGTCTTGGTCATCTCTACTCCGCGTGATTTGCCGATGTTTCGGGACTTGTTGGGCTCAGGTGAGGAGCTCGGGATGTCTTTCTCTTACAAAATACAGGAGCAGCCTAACGGACTGGCACAAGCCTTTGTGTTGGGAGCTGATTTCTTGAACGGTGAGGCAGGTTGTCTGATACTTGGGGACAATATGTTTTATGGACAAGGGTTTTCCGCTATGCTCCGGCGTGCTGCCGGTGTGGAGAAGGGAGCCTGCATCTTCGGCTATTATGTGAAAGATCCTCGGGCTTACGGTGTAGTGGAGTTCGACGAACAAGGCAAAGTGATTTCTCTGGAAGAAAAACCACTGGTACCGAAAAGTAATTATGCCGTTCCCGGACTTTATTTCTACGACGCTACCGTGACGGAAAAAGCGGCTTCTCTCCGCCCTTCGGCACGTGGAGAATATGAGATAACGGACCTGAACCGCCTGTACCTCGAAGAAGGAACACTGAACGTGGAACTGTTCGGACGCGGATTCGCATGGCTGGATACCGGAAACTGCGACAGCCTGCTCGAAGCCTCCAACTTCGTGGCTACCATTCAGAACCGGCAAGGCTTCTACGTCAGCTGTATCGAAGAGATAGCCTGGCGGCAAGGATGGATTTCGTCCGGACAATTGCTGCTGCTCGGACAGAAACTCGAAAAGACCGAATACGGTAAATACCTGATAGAACTGTCTAAACAACCCTTGAAATAAACATAAATAATCATATATGAAAACTTATCTGGTGACCGGTGCCGCAGGATTTATTGGCGCCAATTATATTAAGTATATCTTGGCCAAGCACAGCGATATAAAAGTGGTGGTTCTTGACGCCCTGACGTATGCGGGTAATCTGGGAACTATTGCCAAAGATATCGACAACGAACGTTGTTTCTTTATCAAAGGAGACATTTGCAGCCGCGAAGTGGTGGACAGCCTTTTTGCCGAATACCGTTTCGACTATGTCGTGAACTTCGCCGCCGAAAGCCATGTAGACCGCAGTATCGAAAACCCGCAACTGTTTCTGATCACCAACATCCTCGGTACGCAGAATCTGCTGGATTGTGCCCGCCGTGCCTGGGTGATGGGTAAGGACGAACAGGGATATCCTACCTGGAGAAAAGGAGTGCGCTACCATCAGGTATCTACCGACGAGGTGTACGGCTCACTCGGTGCGGAAGGCTACTTCACGGAAGAAACCCCGCTTTGTCCGCACAGCCCGTACAGCGCTTCGAAAACCAGTGCCGACATGGTAGTCATGGCTTATCACGACACTTATAAAATGCCGGTAACGATCACCCGCTGTTCCAACAACTACGGCCCCTATCATTTTCCCGAAAAACTGATTCCACTGATTATCAAGAATATACTCGAAGGCAAACATCTGCCTGTCTACGGTGACGGAAGCAACGTGCGCGACTGGCTTTACGTAGAAGACCACTGCAAAGCGATCGACTTGGTAGTGCGCGAAGGCAAAGAGGGCGAAGTGTACAACGTAGGTGGTCACAACGAAGAAACCAATCTTGAAATTGTGAAGCTGACCATTGCCACTATCCGTAAACTAATGACCGAGAAACCGGAATATCGTCAGGTCCTCAAAAAGAAAGTGAAAGGTGAAGACGGAGAAATCTCCGTTGACTGGATCAACAACGATCTGATCACTTTTGTCAAAGACCGTCTGGGGCACGACCAGCGTTATGCCATTGATCCCACGAAGATCACGAACGCCTTGGGCTGGTATCCCGAAACGAAATTTGAAGATGGCATCGTGAAGACAATCGTATGGTATCTTGAAAATCAAGACTGGGTGGAAGAGGTGACCAGCGGAGACTATCAAGGTTATTACGAAAAGATGTACGGAAAATAAATCAATGTCGGATCAAGAATCCTATTGATAGCAAAATACCCATTAACAGCATATTACGTGAAGTCTCACCTAGTATGCTGTTTAATTTTTTACCACTGTGAATCTGCACCATCCGTCTCCATGTGAGGACATGAGGAATCAGGTAGAGTAACGGAAGAAGTGCGGCAAACAAGTGTCCTTCGAAGAAGAACCAGAAACACAGAAGACTTGCTGCCACCCCCAGCATCAAATAAAGATAGCGTCCGAACTTCTCGCCAAAACGAACGATGACCGTCCGCTTTCCGCTCCGTGCATCCGCTTCACGGTCTCGGTAATTGTTGACTACCAGCAAGGTATCAATCAGCAGTCCGCAGATAAGAGAAGCTACCGTTGTGTCCGAAGTCCATGTCAGCGCCTGTACGTAGTACGTTCCACCCACGGGGACGAATCCGAAAAATACGATGACCAGAACATCGCCCCAGCCGTTGTAGGATAATGGATAAGGACCTGTGGTATAGAGGAAAGCGAAGAGTACGCAGAGAAGTCCTACTATGATCAGCTCCCATCCGGCATAAAACAGCAGCGCAGATCCGATCAGACAGGCGAACAGGACGGTGACGATGATTCCGTTTCGCATGGCTCTCGGTGAAATCCAGCCTTGTGCGCAGGCTCGTTCCGGTCCCAGCCGGTCTTCGCGGTCGGTTCCTTTGAGGTAGTCGAAGAGGTCGTTGATAAAATTGGCGGCAATTTGCATCAGACCGGCGAACAGGCAGCAGATAAGGGCCGGCAACCATTGAAAATGTCCATCCATATAAGCAAGTGCGCTACCGATCATGACCGGCGTAATGGCTCCTGTCAGAGTTTTGGGACGTGCTGCTAATATCCACGCACGCAGCGAGTTACGCTTTACTTCTTCCATGCTTTAATATATAATAATAAGTTTTGACGGACAAAGATACATGATTTTTCCTATCTTTGCGCCTCAAATAGTGGGGGAATGTGTTATATGTAGAAGAAAATAAACCAAAGAAGATGAAAAAAATAAATTACCTGTTCATAATATTCGTATTATTCCTGTTCGTATCTTGTAAGTCAAAGAAGAATGTTGTATCGATCCTGCCTCGTCCTGTGCTCAATGTCGATTCCGTCCGTCCGGACAGTTCCGCCGCTATCGACGGCCTGTTTGCTCCGGATCATTCTCAGCTTGCCGACTTGAAAGTTTCGACGAAAAAGCAGAAGAAAACAGCGAAGAAAGAAGCTGCGACCGAGCAGGAAGAACGTAATTTGGTACTTCGCGGAACGAAGATCACGTCTTCTACCGTGAACGTCCCTGCCACTTATAGCGGCATAGACCGTGTCGTGGAATATGACTTCACCCACCGTGATGTCCCCGAAGCCTTCGAAGGCTTCCGCATCGCCTTCATTTCCGACTTGCATTACAAGAGTCTGCTGAAAGAGAAAGGCTTGAACAACCTTGTCGATCTTTTGATCGCCCAGAAACCGGACGTCTTGCTGATGGGAGGAGACTATCAGGAAGGCTGTGAATACGTAGAACCGTTATTTGCCGCATTGGTCCGTGTGAAAACACCGATGGGAACTTTCGGGGTTATGGGAAATAATGACTATGAACGCTGCCATGACGAAATAATCCGCACGATGAAGCATTACGGGATGCGTCCGCTGGAACACGAAGTCGATACATTACGCAAAGACGGTCAGCAGATTATCCTTGCCGGAGTACGCAATCCTTTCGACTTGAAACAAAATGGGGTGTCGCCCACACTGGCGCTTTCTCCCAACGACTTCGTTATCTTGTTGGTGCATACTCCCGACTACGTGGAGGATGTTTCGGTGGCCAACACGGACATCGCTTTGGCAGGACATACTCATGGTGGACAGGTACGCGTATTCGGTTACGCCCCGATACAGAACTCCCACTACGGCACCCGCTTTCTGACCGGACTGGCGTACAATTCAACTAAAATGCCATTGATTGTTACTAATGGGATCGGTACTTCTCAGATGCCTGTACGAATCGGTGCTCCGGCAGAAATCATAATGATTACGCTTCATCGTCTCAAAGAGTAGATGATCAGTGCTCCCTTATACTCTGTCGGATATATTCTCTAATATACTCCCAAACCTTTGGATGCAAGAAGTATCTTACATCTTTCTTCTCATTAAGTGCCTGACGGATAAACGTAGAACTTATTTCAAAGGTAGGTGAATGGACCAGACGGACTGTTTCGGGCAGCCCGTTTTCATTTACCGGGAATCCGGGGCGGGGATAGATAAGAATACGGTTTTCTTTGATGATGCGCTCCGATTGATACCAGCGGTCGAAGCGGGCCCAGTTATCCGAGCCGATAATTAAGTAGAAGTCCCGTTCCGGATAGGTTTCATGTAGCTTTTCTAACGTATGTACGCTGTATGAAGGGCGGGGCAGATGAAACTCGAAGTCTGAAGAGCGGAAGCGGGGATATTCTTCTGTGGCAAGTTCTACTAACCGGAGACGCAGGTCGTCCGGCCATAGCTCCGTTCCCGCTTTCAGTGGGTTTTGCGGGCTGACCATAAACCAAATTTCGTCCAGTCCTTCATACTCGCAAAGATAGTTGGCCAAGGCCAGATGTCCGATGTGTACCGGATTGAATGACCCGCTGAAGATTCCGGTTTTTAGTTTTTGTCTTTTCAGAGACTCTTTCATTCCTTATTTAGAAATTCTTTGATAACTTTCAGTGTCTCAGCCTTTGCCGCCTCCAGATCATCATTGACGATGACACGATCAAACTGGGGAGCAAAAGTCATTTCGTATTCCGCCTTTGCGATGCGGCATTCGATTACTTCGGGCTCATCCGTGCCCCGACCCGTCAGCCGGCAACGGAGTTCTTCGATGGAGGGCGGCTGTACAAAGATGGACAATGCACGCTCACCGTAATACTTTTTGATGTTGCATCCGCCTACTACATCCAAGTCGAATACTACGTTCTGCCCCTTCTCCAACTGCTTTTCCACTTGTTCTTTCAGCGTTCCGTAATACCGATCCTTGTACACTTCTTCGTATTCCAAAAACTCGTTGTTCTCAATGCGACAACGGAACTCTTCGGGAGTAAGGAAGAAATATTCGACCCCGTGTTTCTCCGTCCCGCGCGGTGGGCGGCTGGTTGCAGAAATGGAGAACGCGAGATTTAAGTTCTGCGTCAGCAGATAATTGATAATAGTCGATTTGCCCGAACCGGACGGGGCAGAAAAAATAATTAACTTGCCAGTCATTTGTTTAATTGAAAATTGAGAATTGAAAGTTGAAAACCCTACACTTGTCGACATTTTCAACTTTCAATTTTCCATTAAATAATTACATTACGTTCAGCACCTGTTCCTTGATCTGTTCCAGCTCATCTTTCATTTGCACAACGATTTTCTGCATTTCGGCATGGTTGGACTTGCTGCCAAGCGTATTGATTTCCCGTCCCATTTCCTGAGCGATGAAACCGAGTTTTTTGCCTTGTCCGTTGCCGCTTTCCAGCGTGCTGATGAAATATTTCAGGTGGTTGGTGAGGCGTTGTTTTTCCTCGTTGACATCCAGCTTTTCGATGTAATAAATCAATTCTTGTTCCAGCCGATTCTTGTCATAGTCCGTGTTCAGCGTCTTTTCGAGCGCGTCGGTGATACGTTCCTTGACTTTCTCCACCCGTTCTTTTTCGTAAGGAGTTATCTTTTCGAGCAGCAGTGCGATGTTAGCTATCTTTTCGCGGAACTTCTTTTCCAGTGCGGCGCCTTCCTGTTTGCGGAAGTCCACCAGATGACCGATTGCTTCGAGAACGGTGGCACGTACCATTTCCCATTCTTCTTCCGTCAACTCTTGGATTTCAGTCTTAGACATAACGTCCGGCATACGGAGCAACGTCTGAAACCAGTCGGTGGGGACGGGGATGCCGAGATTTTCCGAGATCGCCTGAATCTGTTTGTAGTAGCCTTCCACCAACACTTGGTTGATAGGAGTCGCGCTTTCCGCACTCTCTTTTTTCTCTATCCAGAGGCTGAAGTCCACCTTTCCACGTTCCAGCACTTTGGAGATTTCGTTGCGGATTTCGATCTCTTTTTCACGATAAGCCGGAGCGATGCGAGTGGAAAGATCCATTGCTTTGCTGTTGAGCGACTTGATTTCTACGTTTATCTTTTTATCTGGAAGTTCGGCCGTAGCTTTGCCGTATCCTGTCATCGACTGTATCATATACTTAAAGTTTTGTGCAAAAGTACACGAATATTTTAAGAATTGGAAATAATCATGTAAATTTGCGACAATTTAATAAGCTGATTTTTATGTCGTGTATACTGAATATTGAAACCTCTACCACTGTTTGCTCGGTAGCGGCAAGTCAAGACGGACAGACGATTTTTGTGAAAGAAGACTTGAAGGGCCCTTCACACGCCGTGTCTTTGGGAGTATTTGTTGATGAAGCGTTGTCGTTCATTGATAGTCATGCCATACCTTTGGATGCAGTTGCAGTGAGTTGCGGTCCGGGATCATACACAGGATTGCGGATTGGAGTTTCGATGGCAAAAGGCATTTGTTACGGACGGAATGTACCCTTGATCGGTCTTCCTACGCTCGAAGTGCTGAGTGTGCCCGTGTTGCTGTATCACGATTTGCCGGAAGATGCGTTGCTCTGCCCGATGCTCGATGCCCGCCGTATGGAAGTGTACGCTGCCGTTTACGACCGTGCATTGAACGTGAAGCGCGCTATCGCCGCCGATATTGTCGATGAGAACTCCTATCTGGAGTTTCTGAACGAAGCGCCCGTTTATTTCTACGGAAATGGAGCCGCCAAGTGCCGCGAGAAGATCACGCATCCGAATGCGCATTTTATCGATGACATTCATCCGTTGGCGAAGATGATGTATCCGCTGGCAGAAAAAGCAGTTGCCAGGGAAGACTATAAAGATGTGGCCTACTTCGAACCTTTCTATCTGAAAGAATTTGTAGCCTCGTTGCCGAAGAAGTCACTTCTTGAATAACGCACTTCGGTAGAAAAAAGTGCCTCAGTAAGTGAACCGCCTTTGGCGGGAAACAGTGATAAGTGAGTGACCGTCGTCCTCCGACTTTTAATTTTTAATTTTAAAACTTTTAATTTAAAAGATGCAATACAATACCCAGCAGAAAAGAATGCCGCTTCCCGAGTACGGCCGCAGCATACAGAACATGGTAGATTATGCGTTGACCATTCAGGACCGTGCCGAGCGTCAGCGTTGTGCTAACACAATTATCAACATTATGGGAAATATGTTCCCCCATTTGCGTGATGTGCCCGATTTCAAGCATAAACTCTGGGATCACCTGGCCATCATGTCCGGTTTTGAGCTGGATATTGACTATCCCTACGAAATCATCCGCGAAGACAACCTGGTGACCAAGCCGGAACCAATCCCATATTCTACCACCCGTATGCGCTACCGCCACTACGGACACACGCTGGAAGTGCTGATCAAGAAAGCCTGCGAACTTCCCGAAGGAAACGACAAGAGAAATCTGACAGCCATGATCTGCAACCACATGAAGAAAGACTACATGGCATGGAACAAAGATACCGTAGACGACCGCAAAATTGCGGAAGACCTCTACGAACTTTCCGGCGGCAAACTACAACTGACAGACGACATCATCCGACTGATGGCAGAACGCCTGAACCAGAACTACCGCCCAAAGGTGAACTACAATAATAATCGGAATAATAATCCGCGGAGAAGATATTAAAAGGTAATAAGTAATAGGTAATAAGTAATAGCATAGCTGCGTTCGGCGTGTTGCGTGTATTGAGAATCTTACTTATTATTACTTATTACCTATTACCTATTACTTGTTATTTATTACCTATTACTTAAAATAAATGGCTTCATTTGTAATTGAAGGAGGACATCGGCTTAGCGGGGAAATTCATCCGCAAGGGGCCAAAAACGAAGTTTTGCAGATTATCTGTGCCACGTTGCTGACTGCTGAAAAAGTGACGGTGAACAATATACCTGACATTCTGGATGTCAACAATCTGATTCAGCTTATGCGGGAGATGGGAGTGACGGTTGCAAAGGAAGGCATTGATACTTACAGTTTTAAGGCGGAGAACGTCGATCTGGCTTATTTGGAGAGTGATGAGTTCTTGAAGAAGTGTTCAAGCCTTCGGGGGTCGGTGATGCTGATCGGTCCGATGGTGGCACGTTTCGGGAAGGCGTTGATCTCGAAGCCGGGCGGAGATAAGATCGGTCGCCGTCGTCTGGACACCCACTTTGTGGGGATTCAGAATTTGGGAGCCGATTTCCGTTATGACGAGTCGCGGGGTATCTATGAGATAACGGCCGACAGGCTTCAGGGCAGCTATATGCTGCTCGATGAGGCATCCGTGACCGGTACAGCCAACATTCTGATGGCTGCCGTACTGGCAAAAGGCACTACCACCATTTACAATGCCGCCTGCGAACCCTATTTGCAGCAGCTCTGCCGTATGCTCAACCGGATGGGAGCAAAGATCAGCGGCATCGCTTCCAATCTGCTCACCATTGAGGGCGTGGAAGAACTGCACGGCACGCAGCACACCGTATTGCCCGACATGATCGAAGTCGGGAGCTTCATCGGCATGGCTGCCATGACCAAAAGCGAAATTACCATTAAAAACGTTTCCTACGAGAACCTCGGCATCATCCCCGAAAGTTTCCGCCGGCTGGGCATCAAACTGGAACAGAGGGGAGACGATATCTACGTCCCCGCACAGGAAACATACGAAATAGAATCATTCATCGACGGCTCCATCATGACCATTGCCGACGCCCCCTGGCCGGGACTGACACCCGACTTGCTGAGCGTGATGCTCGTAGTGGCCACCCAAGCCAAAGGAAGCGTACTGATCCATCAGAAGATGTTCGAAAGCCGCCTGTTCTTTGTAGACAAGCTCATCGACATGGGTGCTCAGATCATCCTTTGCGACCCTCACCGTGCCGTAGTAATCGGACACAACCACGGCTTCAAGCTGCGCGGCGCCCGACTGACTTCGCCCGATATCCGTGCGGGAATCGCCCTTCTCATCGCCGCCATGAGCGCCGAAGGAACCAGCACGATCAGCAATATCGAACAGATAGACCGTGGCTACCAGAACATCGAAGGACGACTTAACGCCATCGGCGCCAGAATCACTCGAATATGATAAAGAAAGAAGAAGTATATAAAATCGGACTATTCAACAAGCCGCACGGCATTCACGGCGAGTTGCAGTTTACCTTCACGGACGACATCTTCGACCGTGTGGACTGCGATTATCTGATCTGCCTGCTCGACGGTATTTTCGTACCGTTTTTCATCGAAGAATACCGTTTTCGTTCGGACTCCACCGCACTGGTGAAGCTCGAAGGCATAGATACGGCGGAACGCGCGCGTATGTTCACCAATGTCGAAGTCTACTTCCCGGTGAAGCACGCGGAAGAGGCGGAAGACGGCGAACTGTCGTGGAACTTCTTCATCGGTTTCCGCATGGAAGACGTTCGTCACGGCGAGCTGGGCGAAGTGGTCGAAGTGGATACCGCTACGGTGAATACCCTTTTTGTGGTCGAACAGGAGGACGGAGAAGAACTCCTCGTCCCTGCACAGGAAGAATTTATAGTGGAGATCAATCAGGAAAAGAAGCTCATCACAGTCGAGCTTCCTGAAGGATTGTTGAATTTGGAAGATTTGGAGGAAGATTAATAATTAATAAAGATGCCAAGAAAACGGAGTAAAGCATTTTGGAACAATTTCAAGTTCAAGTATAAACTCACCATTATCAATGAGAATACGCTTGAAGAAATCGTGGGGCTTCGGGTATCCAAGCTGAACGGGCTTTCGGTGCTGTTGTCCGTGCTGGCGGTGCTTTTTCTGATTGCCGCCTGCATCATTGCCTTCACCCCTTTGCGCAATTACCTCCCCGGATATATGAACAGTGAAGTCCGCAGTCAGATCGTGGACAACGCGCTCCGTGTGGATTCCTTGCAGGAACTGCTCAACAGGCAGAACCTCTATATCATGAACATACAGGATATTTTCAGCGGAAAAGTGCCCATAGACAGCGTGCAGACGCTCGACTCGCTGACCGCCGCCCGCGAAGACACCCTGATGGAACGTACCAGACGTGAAGAGGAATTTCGCCGCCAATACGAAGAAAATGAAAAATATAATCTGACTACGATCGTTTCGCAGCCGGATGTCAACGGACTGATCCTGTATCGTCCGACCCGTGGAATGGTTTCCGACCATTTCAACACCGATAAGAAACACTTTGGAACAGATATTGCTGCCAACCCCAACGAAAGTGTGCTGGCAACTATGGACGGCACCGTCTTTCTGAGCACCTACACCGCCGAAACCGGTTACGTGATAGGCGTACAGCACAGTCAGGATTTCGTCTCGATCTACAAGCATTGCGGCTCGCTGCTGAAAAAAGAAGGCGACCGCGTGAAAGGAGGCGAAGCCATCGCACTGGTGGGAAACAGCGGAACGCTCAGCACAGGGCCGCATCTCCACTTCGAACTGTGGTACAAGGGACATCCTGTCAATCCGGAGAAGTACATCGTGTTTTAAAGCCAATGACGAGAAGTGGGATATACGATTATAAGTGACAAGTGACAGAGGAATTAGATAATAATGGATTCAGAAAAGAAGAATAAGAAGAAACAAATAGCTATTTTAGGCTCTACGGGCTCTATCGGGACGCAGGCGTTGCAGGTGATCGAAGAACACCCCGACCTCTACGAAGCCTATGCCCTGACGGCCAACAACCGGGTAGAACTGCTGATTGCACAGGCACGCAAGTTCCAGCCGGAAGTGGTGGTGATAGCCAACGAAGAAAAGTACGCCCAACTGAAGGAAGCGCTGAGCGACCTTCCAATCAAAGTATATGCCGGAATCGACGCGGTCTGCCAGATCGTGGAGGCCGGACCGGTGGATATGGTGCTGACGGCAATGGTGGGCTATGCCGGACTGAAGCCGACGATCAACGCCATCCGTGCCAAGAAAGCCATTGCGCTTGCCAATAAAGAGACGCTTGTGGTGGCGGGAGAACTGATCAACCAGCTGGCACAGCAATACCGCACTCCCATTTTGCCGGTGGACTCTGAACACTCGGCAGTCTTCCAGTGTTTAGCTGGAGAAGTCGGGAACCCGATTGAGAAGGTGATACTGACCGCTTCCGGCGGTCCGTTTCGGACCTGCACGCTGGAGCAGTTGAAGTCCGTCACCAAGACACAGGCATTGAAACATCCCAACTGGGAGATGGGAGCCAAGATCACCATTGACTCCGCATCCATGATGAACAAAGGCTTTGAGGTTATCGAAGCGAAATGGCTGTTCGGCGTGCAGCCCAGCCAGATCGAGGTGGTGGTGCATCCGCAGTCGGTCATTCATTCCATGGTGCAGTTTGAGGACGGTGCCGTCAAGGCACAGTTAGGCATGCCGGATATGCGTCTGCCGATCCAGTATGCGTTCTCGTATCCCGACCGTATCTGCTCTTCTTTCGACAGGCTCGACTTCACCCAGTGCACGAACCTGACGTTCGAGCAACCGGATACGAAACGTTTCCGCAACCTTGCCCTGGCTTACGAGGCGATGTATCGGGGCGGAAATATGCCTTGCATCGTCAATGCCGCTAACGAAGTAGTGGTAGCCGCTTTCCTCCGGGACGGCATCAGCTTCCTCGGCATGAGCGACGTGATCGAAAAGACGATGGAACGCGCTGCGTTTGTAGCCGCTCCTACTTACGACGACTATGTGGCTACCGACGCCGAAGCGCGGAGAATAGCTGCGGAATTGATTCCGTGATAGCACCGGAGCTGATTTCGTGAACAATGAAAAATATAAATAAGTAATATAAATTAGAAAGCGCCTCGGTTTTCCTCTTATGAGCAGAGGGTTTGGATGAGGCTTTAAATTGTAAATAGACTATATGGAAACATTTTTAATTCGTGCCCTGCAACTGATAATGAGCTTATCCTTGCTCGTTATTATTCATGAAGGCGGGCATTTCCTTTTTGCCCGGTTGTTCAAGGTGCGTGTAGAAAAATTCTGCTTGTTCTTTGACCCGTGGTTTACCTTGTTCAAGTTCAAACCCAAGAGAAGTGATACGGAGTATGCAGTAGGATGGCTGCCGCTGGGCGGTTACGTCAAGATAGCCGGAATGATAGACGAGTCGATGGATACCGAACAGATGAAACAGCCTGAGCAGCCTTGGGAGTTCCGTTCCAAGCCGGCTTGGCAACGTCTTCTGATCATGGTGGGCGGTGTGCTGTTCAACTTCCTGTTGGCGCTCTTTATTTATTCAATGATTCTTTTCGCTTGGGGCGACCAGTATATAAAGGTCCAAGAAGCTCCCCTTGGTATGGACTTCAACGAAACGGCGAAAGCGGTCGGTTTTCAGGATGGCGACATCCTTTTGTCTGCCGACAATGTGCCTTTCGTACGTTATGACGGCGATATGCTGAGTCAGATAGCCGATGCCCGTGAGGTATCAGTGCTTCGTGACGGCAAGAAAGCCTCCGTCTACATTCCCGAAGACATGATGCAGCGCCTGATGGCGGACAGCGTTCGTTTCGCTTCTTTCCGTTTCCCGTATGTGATTGACAGCGTGATGGTTAATTCTCCCGCTGCGCAGGCAGGCATTCTGCCGGGCGACAGTATCATCGCATTGGACGGAAAATCCATCTCCTTCTCTGATTTCAAGCAGACGATGGCGGAACGCAAGAAAAACGCCGAAGCACTTCTGAAAGACAGCATCGACCCTCGTCTGATTACGCTGACGTATGTGCGTGGCGGTGTGACCGATACGACTTCCCTGCGCGTGGATTCCGCTTATCTGATGGGCGTAGTTGCCAGTCTGACAACGGATCGTCTGTTGCCTATGGTGAAAAAGGAATACACATTCTTTGAATCTTTCCCCGCAGGCGTCTCTTTGGGTGTGAAGACATTGAAAGGATACGTCGGCAACATGAAATATCTCTTCTCGAAAGAAGGAGCCAAACAGTTGGGCGGCTTCGGCACTATCGGAAGCATTTTCCCTGCTACGTGGGACTGGCACCAGTTCTGGTACATGACCGCCTTCCTTTCCATCATCCTTGCCTTCATGAACATTCTTCCGATCCCCGCATTGGACGGCGGACACGTGCTCTTCCTCTTCTACGAGATGATAGCCCGTCGTAAACCGAGTGACAAGTTTATGGAGTACGCTCAGATGACCGGTATGGTGCTTCTGTTCGGCTTGCTGATTTGGGCAAACTTCAATGACATATTGAGGTTCTTCTTCTAAGCAGGGACCGGCAAGGCATACACATCCGTCCTCCCCTCGTGCAGACCGGAAGTTGTCAGAACAGCAATCTCGGCGACAGCGGACTGCTGGCGGATAAAAGGAGGATGTCGGCGATGAAGCAATGTATATTGTTGAAATACAGTAAAATATAATGTACTATTTATCGTATATAGAAACGGCGCTTTAACACTACGTTAAAGCGCCGTTTCTATATACGATAAATGCCTTAGTCTGCCAACGATGATACGCCCTTTCTCCTTTTGGCTCTTTGGATGCCCGGAGACGAATGTTAAATAATTAACATTCTTTGGGGTAGTCCGAAAAGCTGGTTTTAGCTCGATAGTGCAAAGGAATGAACTAAACAGTAGTACACAATAGTAACTTAACTCTCCTCCTTCCCGAAGGAGGAGAATTGAAGATAGAACCGACTATCATTTAGCTCATAACAATATGTGAAAGAAACAAATCGGAAACAACCGGTTTTCTGGATTGATCCTAGTTTCTTCTCCTATGATTTTCGCTCCCGATGACAGATAGTTTTATTCGTCATGACCGATTCGTTTCTCTTTTCAGCGTAGACGGTTGCGACAACCGCAGACTGCTGACAATCGCCGCCACAACAGCAAACCCACTTCCGACCATAAGGCAGACCGCCGTACTCCGGTCGTGCACGACAAAACTGAAAAGTAACGCTACCAGCGTAGTACCGAACGTCTGCCCCAGCAAACGTGCCATTCCCAGCATTCCACTTGCACCGCCCGAACGTTTCGTTGGGGCGGAAGAGATAATCGTACTGTTATTGGGCGTCTGAAACAACCCGAAACCGGCTCCGCAAAGCATCAGACGAAGAATTATACTGATATCGGACGATTCGGCAGTAAGCCCCGAAAGTGAAAAAAGTCCGACGGCAAACAACGCCATCCCGATACTCCCCAATATCCCCGGATGAATGCGTTCCACCAGATAACCTGCCAACGGTGCCGTCACCAGTGTAGCCAACGGCCACGGAGTCAGCAACAATCCTGTCATGACCTCGCTGTGCCCCAACGTATTCTGAAGGAAAAACGGGAGAGACACCATGGCCGCCATCTGAGCGATAAACGAACAGATAGACGTCAGAATCGAAAGCCGGAAAATCGGTATCCGCAATAAGTCCAGCGGCAGCAACGGAGTCGTCTGAGTCAGTTGCCTCCGTACGTAAAACGTTCCTACGATGGCCAATATGATCAATTGCAGCACAAGGAAATCCATCTCCTCATGATGCGCGAATCCGTCCAGCGTATAAATCAGTAACCCGAACGTGACCGCATTGGCTATCGCACTCACGAAGTCAAACTTCCGCTTCGACCGCTCTTCCTGTCTCGGCAAATGCTTGATACCCAGTAGCAGTGCCGTAATCCCCAGCGGTACATTGATAGCAAACAGCCAGTGCCAGCTGGCTATCGAAAGTATGCCGCTTGCCACCGACGGACCGGCAGCCGCCGATATCGCCACTACCATCGCATTGATTCCCATTCCCCGCCCGATCTGACTTTTCGGGTATACGTAGCGCAGTTGCGCCGTATTCACACTTGTGATGGCCGACGCACTGAATCCCTGAAAGATACGTGCAATCGTCAGCGTCCAGAATGAATCGGACAAGGCGCAGATCAGCGAAGTGATGCAAAACAGCCCAATGCCCGACAGGAACACTTTCCGATAACCGATAATCTCCCCCAAAGAAGAGAAAGACAGCAGCGAAACAACGATAGCCAACTGATAACCATTTATAATCCACGTAGTTACAGCAGGCGAAGTTCCGAAATCGTGCGAAAGCGTAGGGAGTACGATGTTGATAATATTCACGTCGAGCACCGACATACAAAGTGCGAATCCGATGGAAACCACTGCCCAGATACGTCTCGGCATTGGCAGTCCATCGGTTTCATCTATAGAAGTGGTATTATTGGCTTGTATCATAAAAAAAACTTATTCTAGTAGAACCTTATTTTGTTTGTAAATGTAAACAAAACAAAGAAGTACGTGTTTCAATCTTCTTTGAAATATAAGTTTTTTTAGCGCAGGAGACACGCCCACAACAGTTCGTAGTAGCTCCCCCCGCACTAAACTAATACAAAACCTCCCCCACCATTATTACCTATAACCTATTACTTTTTACCTATTCTCAATATCCTCTGATTGCTGCTTCCCCGAAATTCCAGATAAGGTGAAAAGAGCGCCTGTTCGAAACGCCCGTCCACCAGCACATCTATGTAGTCGAGTACAGCCTTCAAGCGCGGATTAGCCTGAATCTCTTCGTACGTATATCCCGTATAGCACCAGATATTCAGCCCCGTTTCCTTCTTTACCCTTTTGACAAAAAGCAGGAAAGCCTCCGGATTATAAAACGGATCTCCTCCCGAAAAAGTAACCCCGTCCAGCAATGGATTGGCTTTAATTTCCCGAATGATCGATTGAATCCTTTCCTCCGTCAGCAGTTCTCCCGCCCGCGGATTCCAGCTCTCCGGATTGTGACAGCCGACGCAATGATGAGAACATCCCGCAAGATAAATCGAATACCGGATGCCTTCACCGTCAACAATCGTTTCGGGATAAGTCGATAATAAGTGGAGAGCTGAAAGTGGAGAATTGAGAGTGTTCATCTTAAAATAAAAATTAAAGTTTCGCATGTGCTGTATCCCGCATGGATTCCCCTCCTTCCAGAAGGAGGAGAATCCATGCGGAAACAATTTACGAAACTTCAGTAAAAAATAAATGAGTGTCTTTCAACTTCTACAAGTGCTTCACGCGATCCTTTTCTTCCGCCCGTTTGGCAGAGTTCCAGGAGCTGAGGTCACCTGTCAGGTATCCGGTGATACGGCGCATGCGTAAGATGTTTTCGCTCTGGCATACCGGACATTTATCGAAGATTACTCCTTTGTATCCACAGTTGTGACAGGTATCCACCGGGTGATTGATGGAGCCGTAGCCGATGCCCTCGTCGTGCATGACCTTCACGATTTTCGCGATGGCACGTACATTCTTCTGAGCTTCCCCGTCCAGTTCCACATACGTGATGTGTCCACCGCGGGTGATGGCGTGGAAAGGAGCTTCGCGCCTGATCTTCTCGGTGATGCTGATCGGTTCCTTCACATCCACATGGAAGGAATTGACGTAGTAGTCGCGGTCCGTCACGCCGTCGATCTTACCGTATTTCCGTCGGTCTATCTTGGTGAAACGTCCCGAAAGTCCTTCGGCAGGTGTGGCAAGTACGGAATAATTCAGGTTATATTTCTCTTTATATTCGTCTACCACTTTGTTCATTTCCATTACAGCTTCGTACAGCGTGTCCCATGCCTTCTGGCTGTGTCCGTGGCCTTCTCCGTAAAGTGCCACCATTGCATTGTGTCCGCCGATAAAGCCGATGCCCAGCGTACCGCTGCGTAACGCATCGCCCACTTGCTCGTTCGGATTCAGTGCGCCGCCGCCTTTCCATACGTCATTTCCCATCATGAAGGGGAACTGGCGTGCCAGTGCGGTGCGTTGATACTGGTAGCGCTCGTACAGTTGATCGGCTACAAGAGTCGCCATATTGCGGACTGACTCCATGAAAATCTCTTTCGCTTTCTGTTCGATGGCATCCTTGTTGCGTTCACCCTCAATCAGATTTTCCGCCTTGATGCGTGCTTCGATGGCGAGGCGTGGCATGTTCAACGTGGTGAATGAAAGGTTTCCGCGTCCCAGAGATGACTTTTCTCCTGCCACATTCTCAAATACACGGGTGCGGCATCCCATTGTAGCCAACTCGTAGATATACCGTTTCGGATCGTCCGCTTTCCATTTCTCGTTCTTGTTGAAAGGCGTGTCCAGGAACATGAAGTTCGGGAAAAGCGCTTTCGATGTAGTCTGACAAGCTCTCAGCAGCAGATCGAAGTTCGGAGCTTCGTAAGTTCCCCGCATGGCGTCTTCGATGTTTTCCGCCTTCATCGCTTTCTCGAAGTCCTTTTCGGAGTAAGAAACTCCGTCCTTTACTTTGAATATCTGGATCGGGAATACGGGGACTTCACCACGTGTTCCGAGGCCTTCGATGGTGGCTTTCAGCAGTTCCTCGATCACGAGGCGGCCTTCGGCGGAAGTATCCGTTCCGTAGTTGATGGAGCTGAATACCACTTGGTTACCTCCACGGGAGTGCATGGTGTTCAGGTTGTGGATAAAGCCTTCCATTGCCTGATGTGTATCCTTCTTTGTCTGCTGGTACGCTTTCTCTGCGATGCGTGTCAGGTGTTCCTTGTCAATAATGATTTGCAGGGCTACCAGGGCGATGCGCAATGTTTCGCGTTCTGCTTCGGTCGATTTAATAGAGGGCAGATGTTCCTTGATTAAGGTGCGGATTGCTTTCTCGTCCGCCTGTGTTCCGTTTTCCATCGCCACGTAGAAGTTGATGAACGAAGCCAGATGTTTGCGGAAAGACTTTGCCACCCCTTTTGCCATGAAGAAGTCGAAGGCGGGGATTGCCTGTCCGCCGTGCTGCTCGTTCTGGTTGGTCTGGAAGATGATGGTGGCAAGCGTAGCATAACTTTGGATGCTTTGCGGTGTGCGGATGCTGCCGTTCTTGGTGCGGAAGCCACGTTCAAAGAGATCGTCCATGTCATATTGGATGCAGGTGGTCGTCTTTGTCGGGTAGTAATCGAGGTCGTGAATATGGATATCGCCCAACTGGTGCGCTTCGGCAAAACGTTTCGGCAACAGATATTTATAGGTATAGTCTTTGGTGACTTCCGATGCGAATGTCATCATTTGTCCGGCAGGCGTGTGGCTGCTCATATTGGCGTTGCTCAGGTTCACGTCGTTCTTGTCGATGGCGACGATGCCGTCCATCACGTGCTTCATCTGGGTTTTCTTGTCCCGCTCCGTGTTCCGCCATTCGCGGTAGATGATGTACTTCTTGGCTACTTCGGGGCGTACCTTCATCAATGCCTTTTCTACTAAGTCCTGAATTTCCTCCACGGTGATCGTGGGGTTAGTGAACTGACTGATTACACTCATCGTGACGTCAGCAATCAGTTGCTGCTCGTCCTGAATCCCTGTCGCACTGAATGCTTTACCGATCGCATTCTTGATCTTACTGATAGAGAAATCTTCTCTTTTACCATCTCGTTTGATGATACAAATTTCCGCGTAGTTCATAACTTTAACTCCCGAAAGTGATTAATAATATGTTTATTTGACTCCGGCAGGTCTTCTGACTTATCCCTCCCCCGCAGCGCCTTCCCACATCTGGATGCAGTGACATAGTGTGCGGATTCACAGAGAATTACAGCAGCGGGTACTGTCGCCGATTTGCACAGCGTTCCCTCATTGACTAAACCTCTTTTTAGTTCCGAAACCGGATACAAAGATAAAGGATATTGTGATAGCTTGGATAGGATTTAACATTAAATTTTTGGATAACTTTCCTTTCTTGCTGATACAGAAAGTTTTCCGTTTTGGAAAACTTTTAAGAAATGATTCTTGTGGAAAATATTAGTTTTTCTTTATTACTAATTTGAAAAAAAAGGACTCTTGTGTGAGTATTTCGTCACTTATAAGTCTAATCAATGGGATTCATGCTTTTATTGAAATTGAAAAAGATAGATAAAATGAAGAAAATAGAAGATTTGCATGCTGGTAAAAAGACAGTTTCCAGAATTTCCCGGCTGCATTTTTTGCAAGAGCTGGAAGAAGAGCTGAAAGTTTATTATCTCTCCTATACAGAGACTGTAGATAGGCCTTATTCCGAACAGGAACAGGAGATTATTGTCCGGATTATCAAGATGCTGATTCGTCAGCTTCGGGGTACATCCAAGTTTCAGTTGTTTAGCAGGAGAGGTACAAGACGTAAGTCCGAAGATCCGGATGATGTGGAAGAGCGGGAAGAGCACCGAAAGGAGCAGACAGACGAGATACGTTTGAGACATACCAACCTTTACTCGTACAATCCTCTTTCCAAGAAGTATAAAGCGAGGAAAGAAGAACTGCTCCGGAACCTGAAAAGGGAGTTCTAATCTTCCGGATGTTTCATTGAGAACGTCCGGAAGGTAACAGGAAGAGTAGACCAGCAAATGCGTATAATATTGTGAGTCCCTTGCATATTTGTTGAGTCTACTCTTATTTGTTTTAGAATTAGCCAAGAAAAAAATACCCTGACATGGAAATATTTTGGTTTCATGTCAGGGTAAAATGTGTATAAATAATTATAAATTAGACTGTTTCTACAATATTAAGTAGTAGAAGAGACCGAAATATAACATAACTAGAACACCATACATTGTCAACTTCTTCTATTGATACCGGTGAATAAAAACTGTCTCTAACTTTTTCTTGGATTTTAGTTTTTACCTTGTTTGTGAAAAATTGCACATCCAAATTATCAGCCCAGATAAGTACTGCTTCCATTAAATTATCAGCTTTGTATTGACTGATATAGGTACCATTCTTAAACTCTGCAATAAATGTAAACTTTTTCATTAGCAATTACTTTTTTGCGTTCATACTATGATTTTCACCTGAAAAGTCTTGTTTCGTTTTCCAATGTTTAACTTGGTTCTCAGTAACTTTTGGGTGCAAATTATCAATGATAACAGAGATACCCTGACATGTAAATGTTTTAGTTTCATGCCAGGGTAATAATCTAATAGTTATTGTTCAGTCGGTGACTTTTATCAAGAGACCGTTTTAACAATATGCAATGTCAGTAACGGACGGAATATCCGATATGATGTACTCCATACATTCTTTACTCCTTCTACTGCTATCGGATTGTTTTTAGACTTTTGAATGTATTTCAGCAGAACCTTCCGTTGCTGGCGATTCAAAATGTCTATGTTTGTAGCCCATAGCATAAGTCCTTCTTCCAACGTTGTCACTTCAAACTGATATGAGGCATTGTAATTACGAATATAGGTAATGAAAGTAAAGGTTGCTTTCTCTGATAGAGGAAACACTGTATCGCTCATGTCGGTTTCTATCATGTTTACATCATATAAGTACATTAACTTGTAATATTTCCTATCGCCACATCCCTCGTGGTATTTTTTTGCTATATTCGCATTGTAAAGAGATATTAGATCATCAATTAAAAAGAAATCACGCCAGACGTTTTTTACGCAGTCTAATTTTACTGGGCCATTGTCATGATAGCATTCCAGAGATTCACGAATAAGTAAAGACTTCATTTTTGAAGATATATGAGACGTGTCATGAACTAATTCACGAAATAAATCATTAGTCGGCATTTCTGATTGATACTGATGAACAAAGCAATGCTTATCGTTGGCATTAACTAAGAAAGTAAATGTTTTCATAATTTCATTTATTTATTTGCGGTGATGTGTTTCACCAGAGTTATCCATTTTATTTCTCCAATGCTTTATCTCATTGTTTACTTTATCTATCTCTTTTCTGGACTTTTTGGGATCTTTTTTCATTGCATCTAATTTCTCCTGCGCAGCTTCCATTTTTCCTTTCGCCGCATCTCTCGCCTTCATATTCGAATGCTTTTCATTCTTCCCGCTAGACTTTGAATACCCGCTTCCGTTACTACTGCCTTCGCTAACTCTTCCTTTTTTTGAGAATAGCTTTATGAATCCACTTGTGCCCATCAATGAACCGTGAGTGATATCATACACGCCTTTAGCGGTAACACCTAAAGAAATTCCTGCGGTTTCCGGACTGAGTGCGACTCCGCCCGCTGCTTCTTCAAAACCATTAATAATCTCTGCGGCTCCAGCAAAAATACTTATAATATCGCCAACGTTCTGTCCTGCGTTGTAGGCAGCTGCGTTGCTGTATATTCCGGTTTCACGGAGTGAGGTTTGTCCAAGAAACATATTATCTGCCACAGCGCGTGCAGCTCCATTGGTAAAACTTAGAGTACCCTTAAAAGCGTTGCTTAACCCTCTGCTGATTCCTCCCCATGTGGGCCACATACCATTCGGGTCTATCAATAGGATAGGATTATTCAGGCAGTAAACGTATGGACTAACCTTATAGTACTTTTCCGCCATCAGGTCCATCGTATGCCATCTTCCCAACACGGGATCATACTGTCTTGCTCCGTAGTTATACCAATCCAGTCCTGCTTTTCTATCCAGTTCTTTGCCGTTATATTTGTAAGGCTGTGCAGATGAATATATAGCGAACAAACCTCCGAACGGATAATAGTGGTTCACTTCTTCTATCGTTCCATCCTGGCTGGCAACCACTCTGTTGTTTCCCTGATGGTCTTGGATGTAGTAGTGGAACTTTTTATCTGCTATAGAGAAATATCCCTGTTCGGTCAATAGCTTGTCCCGGCTTCCATTTTCATAGATCACATTGCCACAGTAGTCGGTTGTAGTAGTGTTTCCTGCGATTATATGTGTAGTTTGGAGTTTAGTTCCGTCTGCGCTATATAGGTAAGAAATTTCACTACCGTCTTTAAACTGTATCCGACGTGGTAAATTTAAGAAATTGTATTGGATATCAGAAATGTTTTTATTCAAATCTTTTGTTAAATTACCGTCTTCGTCGTAGGAATATTCCGTGTCCAGATTCACACCGTCCTTGAACTCGAAACCATTCGCGTATGCTGAACTTGTGGCGCTGTCTGTCACTTTCTTGAGCTGATTGCCTGTGTAAGTAAGAGATAGGTCGTCAATTAATCCGTAACTGCTTTGTCCGGTTTGCCCATAACGCTTCAGTCCTGTGATGTTGCCATGCTTGTCATAACCGGTCACTTGTTCGTTGAAGTGATTTGTATTCGTCATCGAATTGCTTCCTTCACTATAATTGGCACTGGTCAGCCTGTTGAGCTTATCGTATGAATATTGGTAATTACGGGTGATTGACTCTTTGTTTGCTTTCCACGTCATGCTACTGATATTTCCGCCATACTGAGGAGTGCCGGGACCATCAGTATAATGTAGCGTTTGAGAGAAGAGAGGGCTTTCGATAGACGTTAGCCAGTTACGGATATTATACGTATTGGTCGTTGTCAGTGTGGAAGTGCCGTCTATTCGGGTTAAGCTTTTAATATTGCCTAAGTCATCGTAGAGATAGCTCATTTTCGTAGAGTCCTTTTCATTTACGATTTGTACAGTTTCAGACAAACGTCCTGCGTGATTGTAGCTGTGTTTGGTTTCTTCGATCAGATCGGAGTTACTTTTGGAGTGGATATGCTTGGTGTGCACAGGTTGTCCCGTAAAGTTGTAAGCAGTGTATGTCTTTTCGTATCCTCCCAGATGATTGGTCGATTTTGTCTGAATGGCACGACCGTTATAATCATAGTAAGTAGCGGTATAGTCGTATCCTGTCACAGAGCCGTTTTTATCCAGTCGGGCTGTCGCATTTCCGGTCTGCAAGCCTTGCGAACTAGTCGTATATCTTTCTCCGAACTCGCTGTTTGCTTCATAATTCAAACTGCTGTTGGAAATCAGGGTGCCGTTCTGCATCTTAAACAGATAGTCGTCATAATATTTGGCGGTAAGCACTGTGACTGAATTCAGTGCGACTCCGGTTACGGAATAACCGAGAAGAGAAGCGTTGTCCGTACGTTCACATTTGACGCATGTATTCAGTATCGGGTTGTTGAATGGGTCTATGGCGTTTTTACAAATACCCATGATACATTCGCGTCCCATTGCATCGGGCAATGCAAATTGCCATTCACCTCTTTTTCGTTGTTCTCCTGTTTGGGAGAAGATAAGGCGGTCTGCCAAGTCATAGACTTTGTACTCCCAACTGCAGCCCGGTAACTTGGTGCCTATGCACCGGTTACGCATATCATATTTATAGAGATAGGCGTATTGAGCTAAGGATGCGGAAGTTTGACTCGAATAACTGCTACCGCTTACGAGTTGGGCGGATACCATAGGTGGAAGCACCGCTTTTAAATTATCGAACTCATCATAAAGATAATAAGTGTCGTTATTCGTCTTACTGCCGTTGTTGTGCTCAATTTGCCGGCTAAGTACTACTTGGTCGAATTTATTCTTGAATTCCAATGTCACTTGACGATCTTCGTTTTCGGTTCGGGTGACGGATAGCTCGGAAGATTTGCAATTGCCGGCTACTTTCAGCTCCATGTTTTGGTTATCTTTTTCTGTCATTTCAAACCGAAGACAGTTGAGCGTATCATTTCCGGCTATGTTACTCAGATAGCTGAATTTGGTACTTGCTTTTTGCGAACGCCAGTCGCTTCCGGGACCATACACTTCCCGTACTCTTCCCAAAGGTGAATCTTCGTAGACTTTTTCTGAAAAGTGATAAGTATATTCCTTATAGTTAAAAGCATAGAAATCTTGCAGACTTTCGGTAAACTTCCAGTCTATCATTTCTGTGTTCGAACCTTGTGCGTATGGCAAATACGATTTGGCATCATCTCTTAACAAGTTATCATAAACGATCGGATGGTATATACTCTTGTTTTTATTGGAAGTACCCACTTCTATTTTCTGCGATGGATATCCCAGACCGTTGTAGTAAGTAATTTCTTTTCTTCCCCCACTTCTTGTGTTATCCAGATAATTCGTTGTGGAAATATAGTTGTCTCTTCCAATAGGTAATATTTCTATTGGAATGTTTTGAGGTGACTGTTTGATAATGAAGTGTACTGGAAATGTTGTTTCGAATGTTACATCAAAAAAGAGTACGACGAACTCGGATGATATGTCTGAAATTCCTACCCCTGTGAGCCTTAAACATCTTCTTAAATCTTCCGTTATTCTTGAAGGCACGAGCCTTTCGATTTCTGCAGTGAATAAGTGATTTTTGTTTTCCATCGTTACTATCCACTGACCTCCGTATTCGAGATGTGAATCTATAGAAGTCGTTACTCTCAATCCCAGATCGGATAAAGATATCTCTCCATGTCTACTTTCAGCTGGCATTATTTCTATCGGAAAATCCTGAGGGGATTCTTTGATAACGAACCGTATCGTATCTGTCGGATCGGCCGTTATGTGAAAGTAAAGGTTGCATATACCGTCTGAATTAGAAGTAAACTCAACTTTGAAAAGTCTCACGTACGGACGCAATTCTTCTGATATGCGTGAAGGAACGAAGTTTTTGATTTCTGCTTCGTTCAAGCTAAAGTTGTTCCTTGCTGTTATCATCCAAGTATCTCCTTCGTAGAGAGTACTTTCAGGAGAAGGTGTGACTTTTAGCCCCATGTCGGTCATGGATATTTGCCCGGTTTCTGTCGCCAATACAGGACTGGCGAGTAAGCTGCATATTAAAGCTGTAATATAAATAATAATTTTCATAAATTTATCTCTTTAGAGGTTGTTTGAATATTTATATGAACTAATCAGTTCGCCCTTATGGTCGGTCTTTTCTATCAGACGTCCAGAATCATCGTATTTAAAATAGGTAGAAACATTCTTGGGATCTCTAATTTTGCTGATACCTATGTATGGGATATATTCATAAGTAGTGATAAATGATGCCGGTAATTGCGTTCTCAAATTTTCAACTTTCTGCATGTCTGAATAACTGGGCTTCGTTGCGTCTGCCAGTCTTTTGATAAGATCATTCCCCAATAGTCCTGTAACTGATTCGTAATCGCTGTTCTTGATTTCCGCAATTGCATATTTGCCTTTGTATCCGTACAGGTAGACAGTTTCTGTTTTGTCTTTTTCGTTACGGATATGAGTCGGGTTGCTGTAAGAGTCGTATGCCAGGTATGTGGTTGCGGGAATATTAGAAACATCGGCTACTAACTCGTTGCCCACATTATGGAGTCCTTGGTATGTTGCAGCATCAGCATGTTTTCCCAGTATGGATACTTTGTCTTTCACTAAGCTTTTGCTGTCTGCAGTCAGTAACTTATAGAAATATGTCTCATTCTCAGTTACTTTTCCGTTTTTTATCTTTGTCACTTCCAATGGATAGTCGGTGAAGTGTAGCTGATTCATCTGGTAGAAAGAACTATAGGGAGGTACAAATGGAAATATCAGCATGTCCGGCACGTATCGCGTCTTTTCTTCGTATACATTTCCGGCTCCGTCTTCACTGGTTTTCAGCTTTATCTGTTTGTTGACGGAGTTATATTCGTATTTATCTTTATACTCAATAGTGTTTCCATTGTCATCGTAAGTGATAGTCCGTTTTTCCGAAAGTAGGTTGCTGTAGAATTTTTGATAGTAGGTACCTCCGAAAGCAAACCTCAGGAATCCCAGTGTAGGGTCGTCTGAATTATAGTCCATGACATTAGTAGTGGTTATCTCCGTGATGAGTATGGAATCTTTCTGTATAGGAGTATATTCGAATAGTTCTTTTTGTTTCACATGACCGGCACAGTCGAATTGTTCTTTACTTAAGAGCATTCCGCGCTTTAGTGCGTTTGATGAACATGGAGTGTATGGACTATAAGGGGTACCGACATGAGGAGGGTATTCACGGGAGAACTTATTATTCAACATAGCTATGGGATCTTCGTCCATATAACCTGGTCCGAAATTGCTGAATGTATGGACAGTATATCCGTCTATCAGTTTCCCATTTTTGTCTTCATTGCACTCTATGACTTTAGAATATCCGATATACTCTCCCCGACTGTTGTACCAGAGCGGATTGGATGCTTGAGACATGATGGCATTCAAGGTATAATATTCGGGTCCTCCGTTTTGTGATTTGAGGAGATTGTATAGCTGCCAACCCCAAAGGTATTGTGGAGTGAAAGATAGAATACCGGAAGAGACACCTCCCTTTGTTGTCGGTGTGAATTCTTTTGTGTAGTAATAGTGCTTTCTTGTCAGTAGTTCATCATTGCTATCGTAGTTGTTGATTTCTTTGATACGGAGACCTCCCGGATATGTATAATCTGGAGTGCCTGGATAAGGTAAATGGGCACTTTGTACTGTTTTCCGGTCTGCTGACACCATACTGGATATGACGTTGGGTTCATAAATGAATTCTGTTCTTCCATGTGTGGGGTATGTGATGGATTTTAGCATTTCTGCAGTCACACGAAATCCTCCCTTGTCTCCCATTCTTTTGTTGGTATACTCTTTGCCTTCGGCTATCTGCTTGTCAGCAAAAATTGCATTTTCAAAGAACTCTTTGCTGAAATAGTATGAGAAATTTTCACCGTTATTGAATCCGAGGTTGTCATAGTGTCCTGTATTATATCCGGGTAGGTGATTGGGGAAATAATTTAGTGAATAGGTCGATTGGGTTCCTGATGGAGTCGTTTTAGTCAGTGTTTTCAGTTTTAATCGCTCAGTGGAGCTATTAGTGTAAGTAAACTGATAGTTTATCTTATCCAATATTACCACGGAGTTTAGCTTGTTTAACGTGAAATTCTTTTCTTTTGTAAAAAATGTAGCTGGCCCATGGTCCATACAGGTTTCCCATGCATACTGTGAGTCATAGGGTAATTGTGTACTTGGGGAGTAATGAAACCGGGCAAGTATTTTATTGTCTGTTACATCTTTGACTGTTGCAAGTTGTACAGGGGCTAGTAATTCATAATCATAACTCATTGCTGTTTGCCAGAATAGAGCATCCAAGCTTATACAGAAAGACATATTTCCATTTATTTGAAACGGCATAATTTCGTAGGTGAATTCTATTTCATGTCCTGCAGGAGTTATGATTTTGGAGAGATGCCAGGTGATGGGAGCAGGAAGGTTTAAGAATCCCTTGAAAGGTAGATTGTAATCTGTTTTATCGGTTCCTCCAAATATGTATTTATAACCGTCTGGCGTGGTCAGTGTAAACGAATCAATCAACCAACATGATAAAGGGTTCTTAAATCCGGTTCCTTCTGATCTGCAATAGTTGTAAAATTGAGAAAGTGGACTGGTAAGTTGAGAACGGGTATTATTGTAAGTATTCGAGGTAAATTCAATTTTGATGTCAGAATCTGATTGAACCATCCACTTGCTCTTTTCTTGACTATACATAAAGCTTCCGGTGTAACCGAGAAAGTTAAATTGATACTCGTCTTGGGTATTAATATAGTTGCCGGATACTCTTACTAGAATGTCTGCTGTGGTTAATAAATCAGCTTCGGTGGTTATAGGCTTGTATTCATTGCTAGAACTTTCATAAGAAATATCTGGCTCATTTTTAATTATCCGGGTAATACATCCTCCGCATTCAAGGCTCCATCCCAATCCCACTTCACTGGGTAGGTTGTTGGGTTTTACATTATAAATATGATAATTGAGGTTGATTGGAAGTTGGATATTATCTCTTAACTTAAATTCGTACAATGGGATAGAGATATTCGGAGTTCCGGTATATAGTCCGACAGGTATTTTACCTTGAGTGTTGGCATTACTGACACCCGGTTGTGGAAAGCCTTGTGCCCCTGTCAACCCAATTACTTTCTCAAATTGCCCTTGCGCTTTCAGGCAATTACTTGCCAATAGAAAAGCTATGGTGAATAATATATATTTCATTTTCATTATTAGTTTATTGATTTTTGTATACTAAGTCCGCCACAAATATTTCTGTATACTGCTGTGGCAGCTGAAACAGATATCTTGGTGGCGGACCTCATTTTTGACTTTCTTACAGACTCATCGCATTAGCGCCCAACACGCCTGCTACTGCCGAAGCCACCGCGATGACTACTTTCAGAATCATATCCCAAAGGGATTTCTTCATTGCCATAATTTACACACCTCCTTTCCGATACTTTAAAAGATTAATTACTTCCTGAAAACGTCTTTATACCTTTGCTCATTTATATTGTCCTCACAGGCTTTCCTTTACCTCAAAGCAAGGACACGCCTTGATCCACTCTTCCGGTTCGATCTCCCCATCTCCGTTCAGATCCGGACTGAGATCCCGGTGTCCGCACACCCGGCAGCCGGGGAAACGTTGCTCCAATTGATGCACCAGCAGGCGGAGGGCGGCACGTTGTTCCGGCGTCCGTGTATCTGCCGGGCGTCCCCGGCAGTCCAGACCGCCTTCATAGCAGATTCCGATACTCGACGCATTGAATCCTTTTGCATGTGCCCCGATGCGTTCGATGGGACGAGTGAGGAGTGTTGTCCCGTCTTTGCGGATATAGTAGTGATAACCTGTTCCGTTGAATCCCCGTCGTCGGTGCAGCGTCTCCAGATCAAAGGCCGTCAGTGTCCGGTCCACCCGTGTTGCGGAACAGTGGATCACGATTAAATCGATCTTTCTCATGATTCGTCAGATTTGGTAAATCCCCGGTTTATGATTGCCTTATACGGTTGGGTCCGGAGCTTCTTCGTCACCGTCATCGGGATCCGGTTTGGGTTTGGGGTTTTCCGGATCGGTCTTGTCTCCTTCGCTGTTTTCCGGTTTGTACTTGCTGAAGTCCAGCGTTTTCAGTGCGTCTTTAATCTCCTTTCCGGGGCGGAAGCGGACACGGGCACCTTTGATCAATCCTTCTTTCACGTCCTTCTGGACGAGTACGCCGTTGCTGCGCAAAGTGACATAAAACGAACCGATATTCCCCAGGCGGACGATCTCTCCTTTCTTGAAACTGTCGATCATTTCTGTCTGCAGGGCACGCAGCACACACACTACGTCTGCCCAGTTTACGGTACTCGAACGCTGGATGCGTTCCGCCATTTCATCTATATCGATCTCTCCGCTCGATTTGGCGAGAGCGTAATATAGGTCCGGTTTGTCTTTTTCCATCATGTTCTTGCGGAGCACGCTGGTGAATGAAAATACTTTTGCCATTTCTTTACTGGTTTTAAGTTCTTGAATAAATGATAATAAAGTGTTGCGTCACAGGTGGTTCCTTGCTTGTGACATGACAAAAGTACGGTAGTGGGGATGGGCGATGTCTGTATTTGTCCGCAGGTGTCCGCCGATGTCCTTTTTTATCTGGAAATGTCTGCGGATGTCTGTTCTTGTGGTGGTTTGAGGCCGGGATTAAAAAGAAATTCCCTGATGCGAGCTGAATAATACTGTTCAGTTCACATCAGGGAATGGAACGATTCGTTCCTGATTGGGGTTTAGGACTATGTTATGCTATGTCTTATTCTTTATTGTCTATGTCTTGTAGGTCCCGGCTAAGTTTGTTTTCCAACTCTTCGATACTGGGAAGTCCGGATTTGATATCTTTCGGCAGGGCTTGACCAAGTTCATAATCGGAGATTCCTATAGGTTTATGTACATCCCGTAAGGCATATTCCGCCATAATCTGGTCTTTGTTTTGACAGAGTAGCAGTCCGATGGTCGGATTGTCTCCCTCCCGGCAAAGGATATCGTCTACAGCCGAGCAATAGAAATTGAGTTTGCCGATATATTCGGGTTGAAATTCTCCTCTCTTAAGCTCTACGACCAGATATCTATGCATGAAGGCATTGTACATAAGAATGTCGATGTAGAAATCTTTTTCTGATACTTCGATATGGTATTGCCTGCCCATAAAGGCGAAGCCTGCACCCATTTCGACGAGAAACTTCTCGATATGTTTTATAAGGCCCAGTTCAATATCTCTTTCGTCGTACTCTTCGGTGAACGTAAGCATATCAAAAATATAGGGGTCTTTTAATGTCTCTTTTACTTGCTTGGCTTGTATTTCGGGAAGAGTGGTGTCGAAGTTACTAGCCAATGCTCCGTGAGAATGGTAATAGTCTTGCTTGATTGCCTCGATAAGGAAATCCCGGCTCCAACCGTTTTTCAGGCATTGGATCATGTACCAGTAGCGGGCTTTTATGTCTTTAGTGCGTTGCATTAAGGTTATATTATGTGACCAACCTAATTTGCTGACAGGTAGGACTATTTCATTATTGTTCAAATACGAAACGGCCCGTTTCGTATTTGTAAGTTGCTGATTATATTCATTATAGAACTGTATCATGAACTGGCAGTTCCTGACAGAGAATCCTTTCATCTCCGGATAATCATTCTTCAAGTCATTGGCGAGCTTCTCCAGGGCATTGTTTCCCCAACCTATTTGTTTTTGACTCTCGGACAGTAGTTTGCCAATATCCCAATACATTGAAAGCATTTCTTCATTGGCTGTGTAAATCGCCTTTTTTTGTGCTAGTAGTACTCTTGCTTTTACTTGTTTGAGTAGATATGCATAGTTGAATGCATGGTTTTGATTTTCCATTTTGATTTCGTTTGTTCCGCTAAAGATACTACTTATTATTGGTTAATCGCTCCCCCTGTTCTAATTATTTTCTTTGCTTGTCTGTATTTGTCCGCAGGTGTCCGCCGATATCCTTTTTTATCCGGAAAAGTCTGTATTCATCCCAATAAAATCTGCTTATTATTTTACAAAGTGAACTTTTATTAGTACCTTTATACCATTATAAAATGCTAATAAAATGAGATTATGAAAGAATTAATTGAAGAGAAAAAGTTTGAAATGAGAGCCTATGACAAAGTAGAGCTGGCTCTGCTTTATTGTCCGGGACGTTCGGCAGAGTCAGCTCTTAAAACACTGATGAGATGGATCAAGCAATGCCAGCCGTTGATGCAGGCGTTGGGCGGCATCGGATATAATGTGCGGCGGCATCGTTTCCTGCGTCAGGAGGTGGAACAGATTGTCCGTCATTTGGGCGAGCCTTGAAAAAAGAGAGAATGAAGTTCTTTATCTCTGCTGCTGTTCATACGTCTACTTCCGGTTTCCAGTATATCATTCAGCAGATTGTTGTACTTCTCTTTCTCTCTTCATGTATATGTCTTTCTTCTTTCCAGTACTTGATGGAGGCAGTTTCAGTACTTCTTTTCCCTGATTCAAGTACTTGTACTTCTCGGTTCTTGTACAACCTTTGCTTCTTTCTTGTGCTTGTTTCCGGTACGTTTCTGAACTCTGTCGTTACTTCGATGTACGTTTTCTATACCAATTTATCGGGCGTTTTCCGTTACTGCCACTGCCAACTGCCACTTAGCGCTTATTTGTCAGTGAATTCTTTTATTCTGATATATTTATCTGTTTGTTTCTCAATGTATTTTAGCTCGATGAGGCTTTTTAGATATCTACAGGTACTTCGTTCGCTGATACCTTCTGTCAGTGCTTTCTCTTTAATCTGTTTGTAAGTAAAAATCCTAGGTAGGCTCTCTACGACCGACCGGATTCGGAAGTATGACTGCATAGGCTGAGGTTTCATTTTCTCTCCCGGCAGTGAGGAGGCGACCAGCAGACTGTGGTTGAGGATGGTTTGTACGATCTGCATGGAGGCATGAAAATCCTCGTCTGTACAGATGTATTCCTTCATCTGCATGGCACCTTCATACTTGCGCAGGGCGGTGAAGATGGAAGCTATGCGTGCCACCATCAGTGCGCCACGGAGTACGATAGAGCCCGGCGCGTCCGCTTGTTCGCTGGCCACTTCGTTGAGCAGACAGTCGAAGTAGGCGGTATGTTCCTCCCATTGTCTGTCGCTCAGCGTGACTTCCGTAGGAGATTGTTGGAAGAAGAAGTACATCTCCAATACTTCCTTGCCGAATCCCTTGTAGAGTGTGATATAATCTTCCTGTCCTTTGATGGGGGCCGCCGAACGGTATTTCCATCGTGCTCCGCAGGTGTAGATACCGAAACGGCAGTAAAGTCCGTTTTCCAAAGAGCGGATAAAGTTGGCCAGTTGGCTGGGGGTGCCGGACAGGCAGAGTGCCAGGCGCGGTACTTCTGCGCAGATGAGTTCGCCGTCTACCTTATAGTCCGTGGCTACCGGTTCATGATGGTAGGCGGCACGGAACACATCGTCGTGCTTGCCGTAATCCTGCTTGATGGCGCCGGAGATCATGTCCAATTCGGTAGCACAGATAATGAGTCCGAGGTCTCCGTTGATTTTCAGCCGGCGGATAATTTGGTTTCTGGAAGTGCTGGGGGCACCGCAGAGGTGGTAATATTCCGGTGGTTCGGGCATGGGAGCAGGGGAGGCTGCTGTAGATTTCGTCCCTTTTTTGATTTGTTGGTTGGTTCGTTCCCATTCCGTGAGTTCACGGTCGTAGGCATCCTTTTTCCGTTTGTTTTCTCCTTTCAGATAATTCTCGATTTCTCGTGGGAGCATGTTTGCCAGTGTGAGAAGTCCTTTACCGGTGGCGGGGGGAGCAATGATCAGGGTGTAGAGCTGCGGACTGTAAGGACGCTGGTCGAAACTGATGCGGACTTGTGGCAGGCATCCGCTCAGGTTGGCGATCAGTCCTAGAAGCAGTATATCGCGTTCGCGTTTGCTGCGTGCCGGTTTCATGGCTCTTTTCAGAAAGTCGGGAAGATGGTCGTATACTTGGTTAGGAATGCAGGGAGTAGATCCTCGTAATTCTTCATTTTTTATGGACAACTCTTCTTCTTTCCCCGATTCATTTCCCACAGAAACAGGCCTAAAGGTGTCAGTTGTCAGTGTTGGCAGTGAATTGTGGGTCTCTTGGGGTACATAGGATAGGTCAACGTATTGATATCCAGCTGATAAGTCTTTTCTGAGTTCTTGCAGCGTGTAGCCGTTTCTCACGATCTCTACTGACATAACAGATGTTAATTTTTCAAGGTCTTCTTTTGAAAATCCCTTACGTCGTGCGCTTCTTCCCATTGCTAGCATAGACTCGTGGCGGTTGCCTTTCTGCCAGGGGTGGTAATGGGTGAAGTTACGGGCGAAGGTTTCGATGTATCCGCAGGCTTCGGTAGCGGGAGGGAAGGGGGAGGAGGAGCCGTTACTGGTGGCATAAGGGTTGCCGTTGCTGCCCGGAAGGTTTCTTTTATCCTTGATCAGGTTGGTCAACGAAGGGTCGGTGTCGAGTTCTTCCCTCCACGGATAAGGTTCGGGAGTGGGATTGTAGTAGGCGTCGGCATCCCATACGCAAGAACAGGGCTGGGTGATGCGGGCGCATTGTTCGTCGCACGGATGCCCGGCGATGCGTTCCAGTGTCTGCTGGCAGATGGCGTAGGCGAGAGGATACTCTTCCGGGGTGCGGGCATCGAGAAATACGACGACTTTGAGGCCTCTGTCGGAGATACTGGTCTGCGTGTAGGCCACGTAGGGGAGAGCACGGAAAAGGGCTTTGACGGCAGATGTCCGTTCGTTCAGGTGGTCGAGGTCGTACATGGCTAGTCGGCTCATCTTTTCCAGATTGGCTGCGGCATGGCTGCAATGCGGGCGGCAGATGCCCTCGATGATGACGACAGGCATGGCGTCTTTTACCATTTTGGCTTCATTGCTGCGGTCGGGACGGTCTTGTAGTTTGCGGTAGCATTCGGTCTGTGCTTTCCAAAGTGTTCCGATGGTTTGCAGATAAAGGTTGTGCAGGGTGATTATGGTAGACTCCTTGCTCCAAGTATTTCTAAAAAAAGAAAATTGAAATTGTAAATTTTCGGTTTGTGGTAAGCTTTGCTTTTCCATACTATGTTTTTTTGTTTTTATTGATAAATGATAGTATGAGATAAAGAAGGGAGAATAGTGCTTTCACTATTTTATTGAGTGCAGAATAGTCGGTTCCTTAAGTCGGCTGCAAAGATAGACCGGGTGTAAGGAAGGGTGAAATGTTAAAAAGGTGATTTTCCTATGTGCTATGCTTGGTTTTTATCTGGTTACAACTACTTCAATGTCGTAATTGATGAAAAGTCCGCTTTCAATAACGCCCGTGATTGTTTTCAGCTGTTCTTCCAGCGAAGCGTCAATATAATGGAAACGGGTATCAAGGATAAAGTTTCCGTTTTCTGTCAAAATAGGACCGTCTTTTCCGTGGGCGGGGCGTAGTGATATTTCGGAGGCACCCAGTCGGCGCAGTTCTTTTTCGACGTATGGCAGTGCATGCGGGAACACCTCTACCGGTATGGGGAATTTGCTTCCCAAGATATTGACAAGTTTGCTGGGATCGACGATAATGAAGGTTTTTCCGCTGCTTCTGATCAGCAGCTTTTCTTTGAACATGGCTCCGCCACGTCCTTTTATCAGGTTGCGGTCGGGGTCTACCTCATCCGCTCCGTCGAATGTCCAGTCGGGGCGTTTGTCCCAAAGGGTGGTCTGCGGGATGCCCAGTTGTATGCAAGTCATGGAGATTTCCTGAGAGGCGGGAATCACTTCCAGATATAGGTGCTCTTCGTGAATCCGCTTTGCCAGCTCAAACAAAGTGAGGTAGACGGTGGAACCGGAGCCGGCCCCTATCACATCGCCTGTTTTGGCTGTGGCGGCGATCTCACGTGCTACACGTTCTTTCGCTTCTCTGTTGATAATCTCATTGGACCATTGGAGGTCTTTGATCAGGTGATTTTCCCAGTTCATGGTTCTTGCAGTTTTAGAGTCTCTATTTATATAACGAATGAAAGGGAGTGTTTGGTTCAACAAAAACGGAAGAATTAAAAAATAGATGGATGATTGGTTGGAATATAGTTTTTAATATCTATATTTGTAACCTAAAGGTTTCTTTTTGGAACCTATGGGTGAAACTTAAAAATAAGAATATGGACTAAATTCTATGGTTATGGAAAATATTACGATTGAGAAAATGGAGATTAAAAGATTTAATGCTCTTTTGATGCGGACGATTGTCGGTATGTTGTTTATGGGAGTATTAATGTGGGAGACATTTTGTCTTGATACTGGCAGAAAGGGATTTTTGGGAGAGACATGGTATATATTTGCATTTGCAGTTTTGCTGTATGTCGTTGTAGCGATAAGAGCTTCCGATATTTTGGAGAGAATAAAGAAAGATAAGAAATTAATGGGAGCATTAGATAGTGAAATATATTCGGACTATAATTCTAAGGCTTTGACAGCAGGCTTTTATGCGGCTATGCAAATGGGATTATTAGTTTATTGCTTTGGAGATTTTTTTAATCTCTCGGTACGTATGGGTGCTCTGGTTATAGTGGTGGTAGCTATGCTTTTCTCAGAAATAAGAAGATTGCTTCTGTATAATCCCTATAAAGATGGAAAATAAAGAACTGCTCAATAAAATAAAGGTCTACAGGGCGATGAAGAATATCAGCCAGGAAGAACTGGCTGTAGCCATTGGAGTAACCCGAAAGACAATCAATACGGTAGAGACCGGAAAGTTTATTCCCTCTACTGTCCTTGCGCTGAGGATAGCACGTTATTTCGGGGTTCCGGTGGAAGAAATTTTTGTGTTGAATGATGAAGCATCGTATTGAAATGATGAACTCTGCCTGACGGCTTTCTTTTACTTACAATATCAGCCAGATCGCTATGATATGCCCTATGCTTCCTCCCAAACAGAACAGATGGAACGTAGCGTGCATATATGGCTTGCGCAGCGAATAGAACACTGCCCCGATGATATACGAAACTCCTCCGCCTATCAGCCACCAAAAAGCCGGACCGGCTCCCATCTCTGCTAAATGATCCATCAAAGGCTTCATAGCCACGAGGATGCAGGCTCCCATAGCTATATAACAAGCGGTTTCCAGATTACTGTGTTCTTTCAGTTTCTTGAAACTCAGTATAAAACCGACGATAGCCGACAGCCAGACAAAAGAGAAAATTCCCCATCCCCAACCGCCTGCGTGCCTCATGACGAGCAGTGTAAACGGAGTGTACGTCCCCGCAATGTGCAGATAGATAGCCCCGTGATCGAATTTGCGAAGCAATTCCTTCAGCTTACCCGGACGGCTGCCGTGATACCAGGTGGAGCTGACATAAGAAGACAGCATGCCAAACAGGTAGACGGTTACACAAGCTACCGCCCACTTCGGTTCGGCACCCGCCGCCGCTTTCGCGAGCAGGAAATAGCCGGCTATGACTCCAAGCAGTATACCTGCTCCGTGACTGAGCGTGTTTGCCCATTCTTCGACGTTATTGTATCTTTTATTTTCCAATGTTTCCTTTCGGCTTTGGTTAGAGCCGCAAAGGTACACTTTTATTTTTTCTTGAAAGCCAGAGTGATTTTCTTTTTAATAGGTTGGGTTTTCTTTCTAAACCAGTTTTCCTTCGATGAAGGTGGAGCTGATTCGCGTTCAGCTTTGATTGATTTTATCAAAAACTCTTTCATCTGATTGGCTGGTGGGTATATCCATACAAATTCAGAGTCTCTATAACTTTGGTCAGCTTCCGAAAGAAAACTCCAATCTTCCGTGTCAAAGTTATAAAACCCAAGATTGGTTTCTCCGTGTTCGTCACAAGTCAGTACTATGACTGAAAACTCTTCTTCCTCATGTCTGGGAAGTTCTTTCTTTTTGTATATCTTCATATTCTCTTTATTATAATTTTGTTATTAAATTGTTTTGCTACTTGTTTTCGGAAATCAAGGAATAACGCAAGCTGGCTGACGTTTTCTTTCAGTGTCGGATTGCGTCCGTTGGAGTAATAAGGTATCTGGATGTCGGCATACGCCGTTGCGGTGGTGTCGGGAGCAAAGCTGGTCATGGTGAGCTCTTCCTTGGAGGGTTTTCCGTACTTCAGATTCGGTTTGATCGTGTTATCGGACTGCTGTGAAAAGGTAGTCGATAGCAAGCATAACAGAAATGTTGAGAATATGAATAGTCTTTTCATATCGGGTGTGTTTTGTCTTCTCCGACAAAGATAAAAAAAATAGAGAAAGGTGTGTCTCCTTTCTCTATTTTTATTTCAGTTATGCGGATAAAAGATTATACCAGGTGTCCGATCCACTCTTCGCGGTCGCCCGGAAGGAGGTCGATGACGGGGACTTCTACCATGGTGTAGCACCCCGGTTGCTGCTTCATGGAAGCGCGTGCCACGCACACAAGTACCTGTGCGGTCAGTGCCGGATTGTTGATGCGCATATTGAACTCGAACAGCTGATTCTGCGTTTTACCGGAAACTCCCTTGCGAGTCAGATTTACACCGTGTCCCATATCGAGCAGTGCGTCTACGCTGGGCACAAGTTTTACATGTGTCTCGTCGTTCACGAAGTAAGGGTCTGCCTTGATGGCTGCGGCTACTTCTTCAAACTTGTATCCGTCTTTCAGTTCGATATATACCATGCGGCGGTGGATTCCCGTTCCGGTAGGGATCGTCATGGAGAGGGCGGCTTTCACTCCGTCGATCGCTTTTACGGCTACGGTGTGTCCCATACTCATGCCGGGACCGAAGTTGGTGTAAGTGATGCCTTTCGGAGCGATTGCTTCGAGCATGGTGCGTACGATCGAGTCGCTTCCCGGATCCCATCCTGCGGAGATGATGGATACGGCTTTGTGCTCTTTGGCGGTGGCATCCAGCGTGCGGCGCAGGTCAACGATGCCTGTGTGGATGTCGAAGCTGTCCACCGTGTTGATTCCCATTGCCAAATATTCTTTCGCGTATTTCTCAACGCTGCGGGTCGGTGTGCAGAGGATGGCCACTTCCACTCCTTCCAGCTCTTTGATATCTTTGACTACTGCATAGTTTGCCAACTCTTCCGGCTTGTTCTCTGCTCCTGCACGACGAACTACTCCGGCTATTTCGAAATCAGGCGCTGCCTGTAGCGCTTCAAGTACATAGTGTCCGATATTGCCGTAACCGACAATAGCTGCTCTTACTTTTTTCATTCTTTTATTGGTTTTATATGAACATTTTTCTTTAATTCTGCCACAAAAGTAAACAAATTACTAGGAAGTTTTGTTTACTGCCTGCATTATTTTTAATTTTTTCACCTCTGACTGCGAGGCGGAAATGTTGCGAAAGTCTTTTCATCTGTGGTGAATTTGTCTTATCTTTGCTCACACTATGATAGAATATGTAAGAGGCGAACTTGCCGAACTTAGTCCGGCAACCGCAGTAATCGACTGTAACGGGGTAGGCTATGCCGCCAATATATCCCTGAATACTTATTCGGCTATTCAGGGGAAGAAAAACTGTAAGTTATATATCTATGAAGCTATTCGGGAGGACGCGTATGTGCTCTACGGATTTGCCGACAAGCAGGAGCGGGAGATTTTCCTGCTGCTCATTTCCGTGTCGGGCATCGGAGGCAATACGGCACGTATGATTCTCTCTGCCCTTTCGCCTGCCGAACTGGTGAATGTGATCAGCACCGAAAATGCGAATTTGCTGAAAACGGTGAAGGGGATCGGACTGAAAACAGCGCAGCGTGTCATTGTCGACCTGAAAGACAAGATAAAGACGATGGGAGCCACCGTGGCAGGAGGAAGCGCTTCTGCCGGAATGCTGCTGCAATCTGCCAGCGTAGAAGTGCAGGAGGAAGCGGTAGCCGCTCTGACCATGCTTGGCTTTGCCGCCGCGCCTTCGCAGAAAGTGGTACTGGCTATCTTGAAGGAAGAACCGGATGCTCCGGTGGAGAAAGTAATAAAACTGGCTTTGAAAAGACTGTAAAATAGGTAATAGGTAATAGGTAATAGGGCGTGGAGAAACTAAAACAAGCAACAGAATAATAATGAAACAAGGGAAAATTTATATGAAAGCATGGCTGGATCTTCATGGCCGTGCAAAGGTGTTGGCGACGGATCACTGGTATCTTGAATTTGCCAATCTTTTATTGCCTGTCGTCAGCGAATCTTATTTATATAAGTCGGAGACACAGGAAAGCCAGAATCAGGTGACTCTGATGCTGACTCTTTATCTGGAAGACTGTGTGACGGACGGAGGCAACTGGCGCCAGTTCATCCGTTGGCATAAAAGGAATTACGGACGTTACCTGCCGTTTTATGAATTGTCGGAAGGTTATCTCACCGACGAGATCAATAAAGAGGATATCGCTTTCTTGCTGTGGGGAATTAATTCGCCGGTAGGCGATGACTTTGACGGTGTGGAGAATCCCTTGGATGCGGACTTGCTGGAGTTTGCCGATGTGATCTATGCGCAGTTGGAGGATGTTTTCGAGAAAGCGCCTATCAGCGACGGACTTGCCGGAGACTGGCTGATGGAATCGGAGCTGATGGAGAAGCAGCGGACTGCTTTGCCTGTTGCCTCGCCGGGCGATCAGTTGCCCGTGAATGTGGAACGCTTTCTGAAAGCGAGTGGTGGCGAGCCGTTGATGTTCTTCGATTCGTATGAGGCTTTGAAACTGTTCTTTGTGCAGGCCCTGCAATGGGAGGACGAGGAAGATGCTCTGTTGCCCGACTTGAAGGAGTTTTCGGATTTCGTGATGTACGCTAATCCGAAAGGTTTGCTGATAGGTCCGGACGTAGCCCGCTACTTTGCCGACAAACGGAATCCGCTGTATAATGCGGAAATGGCTGAGGAAGAAGCGTACGAACTTTTCTGCGAGGAAGGGCTGTGCCCGTTCGATCTGCTGAAGTACGGCATGGAACATGATCTGCTGCCGGAAGCGCAATTCCCTTTCGAGAACGGAAAAGAGCTGCTGCACGAAAACTGGGACTTTATTGCCCGCTGGTTTTTGGGTGAGTATTACGAAGGAGAATGATACTTTGTTAAGTTATGCCAATCAAAAAAAGTAACAATCCGTTCGCCGGAAAGGCGAAGCCTGCTGCCGGAAAAAAGAAAGGGACGGGGAAACGGATAGGTAAGTCAAAGGTGGAGAAGGCTAATAATCAGTTGAATAGGAGAGTGAAATAAGCCTTTGGAGACTGCGCCCTTTCTACCTGTCAGGCTACGCCGTTTTATGTAGGCAGGCTACGCCGTTTTAGGATGCTGGTTTACGCCGTTTCTCCAAGGTAAAAGGGTGCGAGCAAGAAAACAATGCTGCGTCTCTTTAAAGTTGGAATGAAATATCATTACTATTTGTGCCTAATGATAAGTCGGAGAACAGTCTCTTGAATTGAAATAAAAATCGGTAAGCGATGAAAAAATAAATGTGCTATCTCTGATAAACACAAATTTTCATCGCTTACCGTTTTTTACTTATCCTTTTCGGACTGCTTGATTTATTCTTCTCCGATAGCGCTTTTATCACTTTTCCGGAAAGCCGTTACTCCGAAAGAACCTTTATTCTTCGGCAGCTTCTTCCATCGCTTTCCGTTCTTTTTTCTTATTGATAAATCCGATTTTCAGATTGGCGTCTTCCTGTTCTTTCTTGATTTGCTGCATGGCGGAAAGGATTTTCGACAGTTCGTAAACGCCTGCTACTGCCTGTCGGTCGGTCGGACTCATCGTCGTTGTGTATCTACGGTCGCCGATAAATTCCACACGGATATTCTTGTCCTTGTTGAGGTTCAGAAATTCGATCACGTTACCGTCTTCTCCCAATTTGTAATCGGCTTTTTCTATTTTCTCGTTCATATCCGATGTTTCGTAGCTGTCCTTCGAAGTCGGAGTTTCGGCAAAACTGCCGTCGGGAGTCATCACTTTGACGCCTACATGATGGATATTGCCGGCTCCGCAATAAATGGAAGTCATGCTCATAATTCCCTGCTCGCTCACTTGGAAGCGAAGGAAGGAACGATGGAGATTCTTCTCGATGGCTTGTGTAGGCCATATGTAGTTACCCACTTGCTGATATTCGGCATCTTTCTCCAGGGTGTACTTGCCTTTGATGGCGTCAAACGCTGCTTGCTTTGCCTGGAGAGCACTGTCCAGAAAGGCCAGAATCTCTTGTTGAGCCTTGAGTTCCACATCCAGCATCAATTCCTGACCGGCTTTGCGGGCCTCGAATGCTTTGGGATACAAAATCTTGATACTGTCGATTTGTGTCTTTGCTTCTTCGTAGTCGCCACGTTCGTAGGCAGCACGGGCAATCGTCAGTTTTTCATTGGCTTTTTTCTCGATGCCGTTTCCGCAGGCTGTCAGTGCCAGCGTGCCGCAAAAGAAGATAATCAGTTTTTTCATCATACCATTTACATTTTACTATTAGACGATTTGCGATGGAGATGGGACGTGCAGTGTTCACGACTTACCGCCAACTGTTCGTTACTTGCGGTTTGCCGTTCGTGTTACTTGCCGTTTACCGTTCCTCGCCCGTTCATCGTTTACTTTATAGCGACAAAAATACAAATATATCCCTTATTTTTGTAATTTTGCCCCCTCAAAACTTGTATTGGCAATAAGTGTTTGATGATTATGGACCGCCCGACCGGTGTTTTCATCAACTATTTAACTGTCTGTTGCCAGTCGTTAAGCATTAAAAAGATGATAGAGTTGACTCAAGAGGAACTGAAACAGTATTTTAGCGAACCGATCTTCGGACACATTGCCGAAACCGCTGACGCACTCGGACTGGAGTGTTACGTGGTAGGCGGTTACGTTCGTGATATTTTTCTGCAACGTCCCTCCAAAGATATAGATGTAGTAGTAGTAGGCAGCGGGATCGCAATGGCGGAAGCACTTGGAAAACGCTTGGGGCGTGGTGCGTACGTCTCTGTTTTCAAGAATTTCGGTACGGCACAAGTGAAATATAAAGGTACGGAAGTCGAATTTGTAGGTGCCCGCAAAGAATCCTATCAACGGGATTCACGGAAGCCCATCGTGGAAGACGGAACACTGGAGGACGATCAGAACCGCCGTGACTTTACTATTAACGCGATGGCTGTCTGCCTGAACAAAGCACGCTTTGGCGAACTGGTTGACCCGTTTGGCGGCATGGCGGACATGAAGGAAAAGACCATCCGCACACCCCTCGATCCGGATATCACGTTCAGTGACGACCCGCTGCGCATGATGCGTTGCATTCGCTTTGCCACGCAACTGAATTTTTATATCGATGACGATACGTTCGAATCGCTCTGCCGTAACAAAGACCGGATTGAAATCATATCCCGTGAACGGATTGCGGATGAGCTGAACAAGATCATTCTTTCGCCTATCCCTTCAAAAGGCTTTGTAGAACTGGAACGAAGCGGACTGCTTCCGTTAATTTTTCCGGAACTGGCTGCCTTGCAGGGAGTAGAAACACGAAACGGACGGTCGCACAAGGATAACTTTTACCATACGCTGGAAGTGCTGGACAATATCAGCAAAAAGACGGATAATCTTTGGTTGCGTTGGGCAGCTTTGCTGCACGATATCGCCAAGCCTGCAACGAAACGTTGGGAGCCTAAAGCGGGCTGGACGTTCCATAATCATAATTTTATCGGTGAGAAGATGATTCCGAATATTTTCCGGAAGATGAAGTTGCCGATGAATGAGAAGATGAAGTATGTACAGAAAATGGTCAGCTTGCACATGCGTCCCATTGTGATAGCGGATGATGTAGTGACAGATTCTGCCGTACGCCGTCTGCTTTTTGAGGCGGGGGATGATATCGACGACTTGATGACACTTTGCGAAGCGGACATCACTTCGAAAAACATGGAGCGCAAGCAGCGTTTCCTGAATAACTTCCAGCTGGTTCGCCAAAAGTTGAAAGACCTTGAAGAAAAAGACCGTGTCCGTAATTTCCAGCCTCCGGTGAGTGGAGAAGAGATCATGGAAACTTTCGGCTTACAGCCCTGTCGTGAAGTCGGTGCTTTGAAAAGTGCGATAAAGGATGCTATTCTGGATGGAGTTATCCCCAATGAGTATGAGGCAGCCCATGCTTTTATGCTGGAACGGGCGGCGAAGATGGGACTGAAGCCTGTAAAATAGCTTTTCTTGTTCAAATTGTAGTGGCTAAAAAGTCGATTCTATCTCTATTCTCCTCCTTCGGGAAGGAGGAGTGGTCGCAGACCGAGGTGGTAGGAGAAATAATGTTTGTTCCTATTTCTCTGTAAATGACAGGGTTATGTATTCACCTACCACCTCCCCCTACGGGTACTCCTCCTTCCCGAAGGAGGAGATTCGAGATACTATTGACTTTTTAGTCAGCCCCAATAGAGGTAGAACCGACTTTTTAGTCAGTCCCTTATGACAATTCTATAATTTCTTCGTTGCAGTTAGTCAGTTTCTCAACTCCTTCGTTTGTCACTACCCAAGAGTTTTCGATACCTACGGGGCCTACACCGGGAAGAACGATTTTCGGTTCGAGAGCAAAGACCATGCCCGGTTCCAGCTCCTGCTTGATGCGCGGAGCAAGTACAGGCGCTTCGTTGATTTCAAGTCCGATGCCGTGACCAATGAACTTGGCTTGTTGTCCCGTTCCCATAAACTTATCGGCAAAACCTGCTTGGGTAACCATTTCGATTGCAGTGTTATACAGCATTTCGCAGGGAATGCCGGGTCTGGCTATCGAAGCGATCTTTTCCTGGATATCCAGACAAACTTGGTGAGCGGTATATGCTTCTTCCGACAATTTGCCGATAGAGAACACACGGCTCATATCGCCCATATATCCGTTGAAGTTGCCTCCCAGATCGACCATAACACTTTGTCCTTCTTTCAGCGGAGTCTTGTCAGCGCCTCCGGGCAGGGCAGGATCGAGTCCGCGACCCCCTAAAGCAAAATCGTAGGGAGAAGGATAACCGGCATTATCTCCGGTCAGCACACTTCCCATGAAGATTTCCATGCTGCGTCCAAACACGCGGAAGATGCCGAGGCAACCTTGAAGGCGCATCAGACGTTCGATTTCTATCGAGAACTCGATATCTGTCATTCCGGGGTAATATGCGAACGGAATCTGTTCGTATGCCTTGGCATGTGCCATGCCCGAACGACGGAACATTTCGATTTCGATAGCTGTCTTCACGCTGCGTGCCTGACGGATCAGCGGTGTCCCGTTTACGACTTCAGCGTCCGGGAACAAACCTGCCAGACGAACATATTCGGTGTAAGGAAGTTCGTCGCCTTCCAGCATCAGTTTAGTGGGCAAAGGCAGACCTTTTTCTTTCAGAATATCGACGATCTGTTCCGGCTTGCGGATGGGGAACGAGTGTTCGCCTGTGATATTGTTGGGCCGCTTGAAAAACAGCAGTGCCGGTGAATGAAGAGGGAGATAAAGATAGCCGCTGACTACACAGCCATAGGTGTAGATTAAATTTGCATTACAAGTAATGAGGGCGGCATCAATGCCCTGTGACACCATCAGACTGCGAATCTTGTCGCGGCGGAGTTTTAATTCGGGTTGTAGCATTTTTTATTGTTATTACTGTATAATGCTACAAAGATAATTAATTCCATTGAAGAAAATAATGTTAATCTCAAAAAAATAGCGCTACCCGCGTCCTGTCACAGGAGGCGAGCAGCGCAAACCACAAATACAAATACAACTAAACAAAGTCTCTTTTAAATAACGCCTTGTCCCATCATAGCGTGAGCTACTTTCATGAATCCGGCAATGTTAGCTCCCTTCACATAATTGATATATCCGTCGGGTTCTGTGCCGTATTTCACGCATTGTGCATGGATACCGTGCATGATGGCGTGGAGTTTTTCGTCCACTTCAGCAGCGCTCCAGCTCAGGTGCATGGCGTTCTGAGACATTTCCAGTCCGGAAGTGGCAACACCACCGGCGTTGACTGCCTTACCCGGAGCATACATTATTTTCTTTTCGATAAATAAGTCGATTGCTTCCGGCGTACATCCCATGTTGGAAATTTCTCCAATGCAAAGAACGTTATTTTTTATGAGATTTTGTGCATCTTCTCCATTTAATTCGTTCTGAGTAGCGCAAGGAAGTGCAATATCTGCTTTTACTTCCCACGGACGCTTGCCCTCTACGAAGGTTGCACCCGGATATTTCTCGGCGTAAGGAGCAACGATGTCATTGCCCGAAGCCCGAAGTTCGAGCATATAATCTATCTTTTCTCCGCTGATGCCGTCCGGATCGTAGATATATCCGTCCGGTCCGGAGATCGTAATTACTTTGGCACCCAATTCGGTCGCCTTGGTGGCAGCGCCCCAAGCTACGTTACCGAAGCCGGAGATAGCGACTGTCTTGCCTTTGATATCTATATTTTTTGCCTGCAACATCTGATGAACGAAGTACAAACCGCCGAATCCGGTAGCTTCCGGACGAATCAGCGAACCGCCGAACTCCAGTCCTTTTCCGGTAAAGGTTCCCGTAAATTCGCGGGTCAGCTTCTTGTACATACCGAACATATAACCTACTTCGCGTCCGCCTACACCGATATCACCGGCTGGTACATCCATGTCCGGTCCCAGATGGCGCCACAATTCAAGCATAAACGCCTGACAGAAACGCATGATTTCAGCATCGCTCTTGCCACGGGGTGAGAAGTCCGAACCGCCTTTGCCGCCACCCATCGGAAGGGTAGTCAGCGCATTCTTGAATGTCTGCTCGAAGCCGAGGAATTTCAAAATGGAGAGGTTGACGGAAGCATGGAAACGGATACCGCCTTTGTACGGGCCGATTGCATTGTTGAACTGTACACGATAACCGAGATTGGTCTGAACTTCCCCTTTATCGTCTACCCAAGTGACACGGAAAGTGAAGATACGATCAGGTTCTACCAGTCTTTCTATGATCTTGGCCTTTTCAAATTCGGGATGCTGATTGTATATATCTTCGATCGAAAGAAGAACTTCTTTTACTGCTTGAAGATACTCTAATTCACCGGGGTGCTTTGCCTCCAAAGAGGACATGATTTTCTGGATGTTCATGATATCATATTTTAAAAGGTTGTTCTGATAAAATGTAAACTGCTCACACTGCAAATATAGGAAAATTTTTCAAATGCGATTGATTTTATGGTGATATTTTGATTAAATAATGATAAAATGATAGTGGTAAGTATTAGGTATTAAGTATTAGGTATTAGGCTGCGCTGTGAACCGTCAGGTTAATACTTAATACCTAATACTTAATACTTATTACAACTTTATAAAGAAGATGATAGCAAATGAGATTTAAAAAATTAACTTTGCAGAGTAAACGTCAAGTAGACTGTACTATGAATCATTTCATTATGGAATAAAAAATAGAAAGAGACTATGCTCAGCAAGTATAAATTAAACCAGCTTTACTTCAAAGATACGCAATTCGCCAATTTGATGACACGGCGGATTTTCAATGTTCTGTTGATTGCCAACCCGTATGACGCCTTCATGCTGGAAGATGACGGACGCATTGACGAAAAGATATTTAATGAATATACATCCTTGTCACTTCGTTATCCGCCTCGTTTCTCACAGGTTTCTACGGAAGAGGAGGCATTGACGCAGTTGGAGAATATGTCATTCGATCTGGTGATCTGTATGCCGAGTACGGGAGACAATGACAGTTTTGATATCGGGCGGCATATTAAAGAGAAATACGAACATATTCCGATCGTTATCCTGACTCCTTTCAGTCACGGTATTACGAAGCGGATTATCAACGAAGACCTGAGCGCATTTGAATACGTATTCTGCTGGCTGGGCAATACCGACCTGTTGGTTTCTATTATCAAATTGATGGAAGATAAGATGAACCTCGAACACGATGTGCAGGAAGTAGGCGTGCAGATGATACTTTTGGTGGAAGACGGCATCCGGTTCTATTCTTCCATTCTTCCCAACCTGTATAAATTCGTGTTGAAGCAGAGCCAGGAATTTTCTACCGAAGCTCTGAATGCGCACCAGCGCACGCTTCGTATGCGTGGGCGTCCTAAAATCGTTTTGGCGCGTACGTATCAGGAAGCGATGGAAATCTATCGCAAATACCAGAATAATATATTAGGAGTCATTACCGACGTCCGTTTTCCGAAAGTGGAACGGGGCGAGAAAGACGGTCTGGCAGGTATCAAGCTTTGTGCCGCCATACGCAAGAACGATCCGTTTGTACCGTTGATTATCCAGTCCTCCGAATCGGAAAACTCTTCGTATGCCGCCAAATACGGTGCCAGCTTTATCGATAAAAATTCTAAAAAGATGGACGTTGACCTGCGGCGCATCGTTTCCGATAACTTCGGGTTCGGTGACTTTGTGTTCCGCAATCCGGAGACAGGAGAGGAGATTGCCCGTGTGCGGAACCTGAAAGAGTTGCAGAATATCCTGTTTGCCGTGCCTGCCGAGTCTTTCTTGTACCATATCAGCCGGAATCACGTTTCGCGCTGGCTCTATTCGCGTGCCATGTTTCCGGTAGCCGAGTTTCTGAAGCCGATCACGTGGACAAGTCTTCAGGACGTAGATGCACACCGCCGGATTATCTTCGAGGCGATCGTGAAGTACCGGAAGATGAAAAATCAGGGAGTGGTTGCCGTCTTCAAACGTGACCGTTTCGACCGTTACTCCAACTTTGCCCGTATCGGCGACGGTTCGCTGGGAGGAAAAGGCCGTGGCCTTGCCTTCATTGATAATATGGTGAAGCGTTATCCCGAATTTGAAGAGTTCGAAAATGCACGGGTGGCAATTCCTAAGACAGTGGTACTGTGTACCGATGTCTTCGACGAGTTTATGGAGACCAATAATCTCTATCAAATCGCTCTTTCGGATGCCGACGATGATACGATTCTACGATATTTCCTAAAGGCGAAACTGCCCGACCGGTTGGTAGAGGACTTTTTCACCTTCTTCGATGTGGTGAAGTCCCCGATTGCCATTCGTTCTTCTTCCTTGTTGGAAGATTCACATTATCAGCCGTTTGCCGGAATATACAATACGTATATGATTCCTTATCTGGACGACCGTTACGAAATGCTCCGTATGCTTTCCGATGCGATCAAAGGAGTCTATGCGTCGGTTTACTTCAGAGACAGTAAAGCCTATATGCAGGCCACATCGAACGTGATCGACCAGGAAAAGATGGCAGTCATCTTGCAGGAAGTCGTGGGAAATCAATACGGAGACCGTTACTACCCGTCTATGTCCGGCGTGGCACGTTCGCTCAATTACTACCCCTTGGGAGATGAAAAAGCCGAAGAAGGCACGGTGAATCTGGCTCTTGGATTAGGAAAATATATTGTAGACGGAGGTATGACACTTCGTTTCTCTCCTTATCACCCGAATCAAGTGTTGCAAACCAGTGAAATGGAGATAGCCTTGAAAGAAACACAGACCCGTTTCTACGCATTGGACTTGAAAAACGCAGGGCATGATTTCTCTATCGACGATGGCTTTAACCTGTTGAAACTTCACGTGAAGGAAGCCGAAAGTGACGGTTCGTTGCGCTATATCGCTTCTACTTACGATCCGTATGACCAGGTGATCCGTGACGGTTTGTATCCCGGTGGACGCAAGGTGATCACGTTTGCCAATATCCTTCAACACGATGTATTCCCGCTGGCACGCATCCTACAACTGGTTTTGAAGTACGGTGAACAGGAAATGCGGCGCCCGGTGGAGATTGAGTTTGCCGCGACCTTGAGCCGTGAACAAGATAAGACGGGTACATTCTACCTGTTGCAAATCCGCCCGATTGTGGACAGCAAAGAAATGCTGGACGAAGACCTGACGCTGATACCGGATGAAGACGTGGTGCTCCGTTCCAATAACTCATTGGGGCATGGCGTCATGAACGAAATTTATGATATCGTCTATGTCAAGACGGATGGATACAGTGCTTCGAACAATCAGGCCATTGCCTGGGAAATAGAGAAGATGAACCTGCAATTCCTCAATGCAGGAAGGAATTATGTGCTCGTAGGTCCGGGGCGTTGGGGCAGCAGTGACACATGGCTGGGTATTCCGGTGAAGTGGCCGCATATCTCCGCCGCCCGTGTGATAGTGGAGGCCGGACTGACCAATTATCGTGTAGATCCGAGTCAGGGAACTCACTTCTTCCAGAACCTCACTTCGTTCGGCGTAGGCTATTTTACGATCAATGCCTTTATGAATGACGGAGTCTACAATCAGGATTTCCTCAACGCCCAACCTGCGGTGGAAGAAACGAAATTCCTGCGTCATGTTCGCTTCGAAAAGCCGATGGTAGTCAAGATGGATGGTAAGAAGAAGCTCGGTGTTGTTCTGATGCCGGGGATTGACTGATAGGATAAATAGTATATCGTTTTTTACTTTTAAGACATTTAGTCTCTTTATATTATTACGTTGATTTTACTGCTACAGTTGCTGCGGTACAACATAAAAAACTCCCGTTCTTCCTTTCGGAAGGCGGGAGCCTTTATCTTAAAAATGACTATAGCTTTCTTATATCTTGCTGATTATACGATACCCTGAGCCATCATAGCTTTGGCAACTTTCATGAATCCGGCTACGTTAGCACCTTTCACATAGTTTACATATCCGTCGGCTTCAGTACCATACTGAACGCAGGCTTCGTGGATATTCTTCATGATGCTCTTCAGCTTTTCGTCTACTTCTTCAGCGCTCCAGCTCAACTTGATGGAGTTCTGAGTCATTTCAAGACCTGATACTGATACACCACCTGCATTAGCTGCTTTACCCGGAGCGTACAGAATCTTAGCGTCTTGGAATACTTTGATAGCTTCCGGAGTAGAAGGCATGTTTGCTCCCTCAGATACAGCTATACAGCCGTTTGCTACCAACTGACGGGCGTGGTCGCCGTTCAATTCGTTCTGAGTGGCAGAAGGCAGTGCGATATCGCATTTTTCACCCCAAGGTTTAGCTCCTTCTACATATTTGCAACCATATTTCTCTGCGTATTCGCGGATACGGCCACGGTAGAGGTTCTTCAGTTCCATGATGTAATCCAGCTTTTCGCGGTCGATACCGTCCGGATCGTAGATGTAACCGTCAGAGTCGGAGCAAGTAACTACTTTACCACCCAGTTCGATTACTTTTTCGATTGTATATTGAGCTACGTTACCCGAACCGGAAACAAGACAAACTTTACCTTTCAGGTCAGTACCTTTGGTTTTCAGCATTTCCATCAGGAAGTAGATGTTACCGTAACCGGTAGCTTCCGGACGAATCAGTGAACCACCGAATTCGCGGCCTTTACCAGTGAATGTGCCGGTAAATTCGTGAGCCAGCTTCTTGTACATACCGAACATGAAACCTACTTCGCGGCCACCTACACCGATATCACCTGCAGGTACGTCAGTTTCGGGACCGATGTGACGCCACAGTTCCAGCATGAATGCCTGTACGAAACGCATTACTTCAGCGTTTGACTTACCACGTGGAGAGAAGTCGGAACCACCCTTACCACCACCCATAGGCAGCGTAGTCAGTGAGTTTTTGAATGTCTGCTCAAAGGCAAGGAATTTCAGGATGGAAAGGTTTACAGATGCGTGGAAACGGATACCGCCTTTGTACGGGCCGATAGCGTTGTTGTGCTGAACACGGTAACCCATGTTTGTCTGAATATTACCTTTGTCGTCCATCCAAGTTACACGGAACTGAAATACTCTATCAGGAATACACAAGCGTTCGATTAAGTTTGCTTTGTCAAACTCCGGGTGTTTGTTGTATTCTTCTTCAATAGTAGAAAGTACTTCTTCTACTGCCTGATGATACTCCGGTTCATTGGGGAACCGTCTTTTCAGATCGTCTAATACCTTTGCTGCATTCATAATCTTTTTTTCTTTTATTGGTTGATTAAATTTCGATTACCTATTTCTTTTATGCGGTTGCAAAAGTAAAGATAAAAATTGAACTAGCAAACATTTTATAAAGAAAAATGCAATAAAACATCAAATTTGATATTTTATTGCATTAAAACTCAGAAAAAAGATATTTATTTATTCTTTTTCATCGACTTATAGACAGGAATAAAGACTAACGCTGCCGAAATGACAAGCATTACTATCGTCATACCGTCAATACGTTCGGCTTTTGTGAGAACTAAATAGCAAAGCGCCAGCCAAAGCAGGCTGACGCAAACTATTTGTGATTTTGATAACGGTCTTCTCATCGGCTTTCGTTTTTCTTCTTCACTACGATGGCGTCGATCACGGCTACGGCTGTGATGTTCACGATGTCGCGGACAGAACTTTCAAAGTCAGTGAAATGGATAGGCTTGTTCAGTCCCATCTGGATAGGGCCGATGAATTCCGTATCGGGGTCCATTGCCTGCAGCAGTTTGTATCCTGCGTTGGCGGAGCTCAGGTTCGGGAAGATCAGCGTATTCACGTCTTTACCTTTCAGGCGGGTGAACGGATACTTGGCGTCACGCAGTTCGCGGTTCATGGCAAAGTTCACCTGCATTTCACCGTCGATGGCGAGTTCCGGATATTCCTTCTGCATATAGTTCACTGCTCCGTGCACTTTGACAGGGCTGCCGGAGGTATCGGCGCCGAAGTTGGAGTACGACAACATCGAGATGACCGGTGTATGGTTGAAGAAACGGACTGTCTTGTCAGCCAGTTTGGCGATGTCAATCAGAGTTTCCGTATCCGGATGACGGTTGATCAGCGTATCTGCCAGGAAGTAGGTACCCTTCTTTGAATTAAGAATGTGCATCGTTCCGAAATGGTTGAATCCGGGCTGGATGCCGATTACTTCTTTGGCAACTTTGATGGTGTTGCTGTATCTGGTGTAGAGTCCGGTGATAAATGCGTCTGCATCTCCGGTTTCTACCATCATCATACCGAAGTAGTTGCGTTCGAACATCTTGTCGTTGGCTTCTTCGTAGGTAAAGCCTTCGCGGGCACGTTTTTCGGCAAGGATGCGTGAGTAGCGTTCGCGGCGTTCCGACTCGTCCGGATGGCGGAGATTGACGATTTCGATGCCTTCCAGGCTCAGGTCGAGTTCTTCGGCCAGTTTGCCGATTGCTTCGTCGTTTCCTAATAAGATAGGATGGCAGATGCCTTCGGCTTTTGCTTCGACGGCGGCTTTCAGCATGTTGGGATGGATGCCTTCGGCGAATACGACACGTTGTGGGTTGCGGCGGGCGGTGTCATAAAGCTGGCGGGTCAGTTTGGATTCGTATCCCATCAGTTCGCGCAGATGCACGCAGTAAGCGTCCCAGTCTTTGATTTCCGTGCGTGCCACTCCGCTTTCCATGGCTGCTTTGGCTACGGCACAGGAAACTTCGGTGATGAGGCGCGGGTCTACCGGTTTCGGGATGAAGTATTCCGGACCGAAAGAGAGGTTGTTGACGTGGTATGCTGTGTTCACTACATCAGGTACAGGCTGTTTTGCCAGATTGGCGATAGCATGTACTGCTGCGATTTTCATTTCTTCGTTGATCGCTTTGGCCTGTGTATCGAGTGCGCCGCGGAAGATGTACGGGAAGCCGATTACGTTGTTGATCTGGTTCGGATAGTCGGAACGTCCGGTTGCCATCAGTACGTCGGGGCGGGCGCTCATTGCATCTTCGTAAGAGATTTCCGGTGTCGGGTTTGCCAGTGCGAATACGATCGGCATGGGAGCCATGCTGCGCACCATGTCCTGACTCAGTACGTTACCTTTGGACAAGCCGAGGAATACATCAGCGCCTTTGATCGCTTCTTCCAGTGTGTGGATATCCGTGCGGTCGGTGGCAAAATATCTCTTCTGTTCGTTGAGGTCGGTACGTGTCTTGCTGATAACGCCTTTGCTGTCCAGCATGACGATATTTTCGAGGCGTGCCCCCAGTGATACATATAATTTGGTACAGGATACGGCAGATGCTCCGGCACCGTTTACGACGATTTTCACATCCTCTATTTTCTTTCCGGCCACTTGCAGGGCATTTACCAGTCCGGCGCTGGAGATGATAGCGGTTCCGTGCTGATCGTCGTGCATCACAGGGATGTCAAGTTCTTCTTTCAGACGGCGTTCGATTTCGAAACATTCGGGAGCTTTGATGTCTTCCAGATTGATACCGCCGAAAGTAGGAGCGATTGCTTTTACGGCAGCGATGAATTTCTCCGGGTCTTTCTCGTCCACTTCGATATCGAACACGTCGATTCCTGCGTAGATTTTGAAAAGCAGACCTTTGCCTTCCATCACCGGTTTGCCGCTCAGTGCGCCTATGTCACCCAGTCCGAGTACGGCTGTACCGTTAGAAATAACAGCTACCAGGTTGCCTTTGGCTGTGTATTTGTAAGCGTCCTGCGGATTCTTCTCTATTTCGAGGCAAGGCTCTGCCACGCCGGGAGAGTATGCAAGTGATAAATCAGTTTGTGTACTGTAAGGTTTGGTAGGAACTACCTCGATCTTACCGGGTTTGCCCTGCGAATGGTAGAGCAAAGCGGCTTCTTTGGTTATTTTAGCCATGGTATTGGTATTTTTATTAATAAGTTATCATTTGGCTGCAAATGTAGGAATAAAAGTTATACATTGTTGTCTTTAGATGATAATTTCTATTAATTTTATAGCAAAATGACTGATTTTGCACAAACTTATGGTTGCTATCCGGGTCTCTGTACTCCTTAATGTATAATGGTTATTTCTTTTTTCTGATTGCTATATAACATATCTGTTTTGATATTCTCTAGGCGACATTCCTTCATGCCGTTTGAAATATCTTCCTAAATACGACTGGTCCGGGAAACCGAGCCGGTCGGCTATATCCTGCATTGTCAGCTCCGTAGACTGAAGCAGTACTTTGATCTCTAGAATGGCGAAATCATCAATGATCTTTTTGGCAGAATCTCCGGTCACACTGCGGCAGATGCCTGTCAGGTATTTGGTCGAAATACAAAGCTCGTTGGCGTAGAAGTTAACTTCCCGTTGTGAAATGCAGTTTTCGTGCACCAATGCGACAAACTTCTTGAAGATTTCGTCCTGCCGGCTTCCCCCTTCTATTTCCTGTTTGTCGAAGTAGCGGTAGCATTTATCGTAAATATCCAGCATGAAGGATTGGAGATGATTCTTGGCTATCTGGTTGCGGAAGCGGTTCTCGCGATCATTATAAATAGCAGTTGCCGCCTGTATCAATCCGTTGATTGCTCCGGTATCCTTATCGGGAAGCACATAGCACGGTCTTTCCTTCATAAAGCGGAAAAAGGTCGGTTCTAACCGCAGGCAGGCTTCCCGAAACATATCTTTGGGAAATCCGAAAAAGGAGGCTGTGAAGTCACTGCTGCTGCCATTGATACGGATAATGCTTCCCGGCAGCAGTACCACCTGAGTGTTTTTGACGATTTCGTACTCTTTCAGATCGATGGTGACGTGTGCCCATCCACTGCGGCAGAAATAGATGGCACCCCCTTCCATTTTCCAGAGGTGATGCATGATAGGTGACAAATTCTCATCGCTTCCGGCAACAAATGATTCCCGGAGAACGGCAAGGGTAGAGTTTCTCTGTATCATAACTATTCTTATTTAGTGGGCAAAAATAGGACTTTTTCACTAAATATCGCTCATATTGTTCCGAAAATGAACAAAACTCTAAACACTATGACCAGTTTTCTGTGGTGAAAAGAGTCTACCTTTGCCGCGATCAAAAATTTTAATAGGTAACACAATGAGTAAAAAGGTATGTAAAATGAAGCAAGGGCTATTGTTGCTCGGTTGTCTGGTTGCTGCTGTAGGTTGTAAGCAAGCTCCACCCACACAAATGGAAACAGGATATGAAGTAATGACCGTTTCTCCGACCGACCGGATGATTTCGAGTGCCTATTCGGCGACCATCCGCGGACGTCAGGACATCGATATTTATCCACAGGTAGGCGGTACGCTGACAAAAGTCAGTGTCACCGAAGGACAGCGGGTGAAGAGCGGACAGACGCTGTTCATCATCGACCAAGTGCCGTATGAGGCAGCCCTGCAGACGGCAGTGGCGAATGTAGAGTCAGCCAAAGCGTCTCTGGCAACGGCACAGCTGACTTACGACAGCAAAGAGGAACTGTATAAGGAGAATGTAGTTTCCGCTTTCGATCTGAGTACGGCAAAAAATTCTCTTCTGGCTGCCAAAGCCCAACTGGCACAGGCCAAGGCACAAGAAGTGAGCGCCCGTAATAACCTTTCTTATACGGTAGTGAAGAGTCCGGCAGACGGAGTGGTAGGTACATTGCCTTATCGCGTAGGTGCGTTGGTGAGTTCCAGCATTCCCGAACCGCTGACCACCGTTTCCGACAATTCGGACATGTACGTCTACTTCTCAATGACGGAAAACCAGTTGCTGGGATTGATTCGCCAGTATGGCTCTAAAGACGAGGCGCTGAAAAGTATGCCTGCCATCGACTTGCAGCTGAACGATAAATCGGCTTATCCCGAACAGGGACAGATCGAGTCTATCAGCGGAGTCATTGACCGTTCGACGGGTACTGTCAGCCTGCGTGCCGTTTTCCCTAATAAGGACGGACTGCTGCACAGCGGCGGTGCGGGTAACGTAGTGATTCCGGTACAGAAAACGGGAGCTTTGGTGATTCCGCAGGGAGCTACGTTCGAAATACAGGATAAGAGATATGTATATAAGGTAGTAGACGGCAAAGCGCAATCTGCCTTGGTGCAGGTGACCCGTGTGAACGGCGGCCGCGAATTTATCGTGGATGAAGGACTGGCTCCGGGCGATGTGATTGTGGCGGAAGGCGTAGGATTGCTTCGTGAAGGTACTCCGATTAAGGCAAAGACTGCCCAGGCATCTACGACAACTACTGAAAATTAAACAAAGGAGGAATCATCCATGAATTTAAGAACCTTTATTGAACGCCCCGTATTATCGGCAGTCATCTCTATTACGATTGTCGTTGTGGGTATCATCGGGCTGTTCAGTCTGCCCGTCGAACAATATCCCGATATTGCTCCGCCGACCATTATGGTGAGTACCACCTATTATGGCGCCAGTGCGGAAACTTTGCAGAAGAGTGTGATTGCTCCTTTGGAAGAAGCGATCAATGGTGTGGAAGACATGACTTACATGACTTCCAGCGCCACCAATGCTGGTACAGTGAGTATCACCGTGTACTTCAAGCAGGGAACAGACCCGGACATGGCAGCGGTCAACGTACAGAACCGCGTGTCGAGAGCGACGGGACAGCTTCCGGCAGAAGTAACGCAGGTCGGTGTGACTACTTCCAAACGTCAGACAAGTATCCTGCAGATGTTCTCGCTTTCCAGTCCGGACGATAGCTACGATGAAAACTTCCTTTCCAACTATATCAGTATCAATCTGAAACCGGAGATTCTGCGTATCTCGGGTGTAGGCGACCTGATGATTATGGGAGGTGAATATAGCATGCGTGTATGGATGAAGCCGGACGTGATGGCCCAGTACAAACTGATTCCATCGGATATCACCGGTGTGCTTGCCGAACAGAATATCGAATCGGCCACCGGTTCATTCGGTGAAAACTCGAACGAAACCTATCAGTATACAATGAAATATAAAGGACGTCTGATCACTCCGGAAGAATTTGGAGATATTGTCATTCGTTCTACGGACAATGGTGAGGTCCTGAAGTTGAAAGACATCGCCGAGATACAGTTGGGACAGGATAGCTATGCTTATCACGGTGGAATGGACGGTCATCCGGGCGTTTCGTGCATGGTGTTTCAGACGGCGGGCTCCAATGCGACCGAAGTAAACCAGAACATTGATAAATTCCTTGAAGAAGCCCGTAAAGACCTCCCGAAAGGAGTGGAACTGACACAGATGATGAGCTCGAACGACTTCCTGTTCGCTTCTATCCATGAGGTGGTGAAGACGTTGATCGAGGCGATTATCCTGGTGATTCTGGTGGTATATGTGTTCTTGCAGGACTTTCGTTCTACGCTGATTCCTTTGGTGGGAGTCATTGTTTCGCTCATCGGTACGTTTGCTTTCATGGCGGTGGCAGGATTCAGTATCAATCTGCTCACGCTGTTTGCGCTCGTGCTCGTCATTGGTACGGTGGTGGACGACGCCATTATTGTCGTCGAGGCGGTGCAGGCACGCTTCGACGTAGGATACAGGTCGTCCTATATGGCAAGTATCGATGCAATGAAAGGTATCAGTAATGCTGTTATCACCTCTTCGCTGGTGTTTATGGCAGTATTTATTCCGGTATCCTTCATGGGCGGTACTTCCGGTACGTTCTATACCCAGTTTGGTCTGACGATGGCGGTTGCCGTTGGTATTTCCGCTATTAATGCGTTGACGCTGAGTCCGGCATTATGTGCGTTGCTGTTGAAGCCTTATATCAATGAAGACGGTACGCAGAAGAATAACTTTGCGGCACGTTTCCGTAAAGCATTCAACTCGGCTTTCGATATTCTGATAGAGAAATACAAGAATGTGGTACTGATCTTTATCAAACGCAGATGGCTGGCATGGTCGCTGCTCGTTTGCTCTGTAGTGTTGCTTGTATTCCTGATGAACACAACAAAGACCAGTCTGGTGCCGGACGAAGACCAGGGTGTGGTATTCGTCAATGTAAGTACGGCGGCCGGTAGTTCGCTGACTACGACCGACGAAGTGATGGAACGCATCGAAAAGCGTCTGATGGATATTCCGCAGATTAAGCACGTGCAGAAAGTGGCCGGCTACGGATTGCTGGCAGGACAGGGAAGCTCGTTCGGTATGTTGATTCTGAAATTGAAGTCGTGGGACGAACGTCCGAATGATGAGGATAATGTGCAGGCAGTCATCGGTCAGGTGTACGGTCGTACGGCCGATATCAAGGATGCCAGTGTCTTCGCTATTTCGCCGGGTATGATTCCGGGTTACGGTATGGGTAATGCGCTGGAACTCCATATGCAGGATAAGATGGGCGGTGATATCAACGAATTCTTTACCACTACCCAGCAATATCTGGGAGCATTGAACCAGCGTCCGGAAATTGCGATGGCATATTCTACGTTCGACGTGCGCTATCCGCAGTGGACGGTAGAGGTGGATGCAGCCAAGTGTAAACGCGCAGGCATTACACCGGATGCGGTATTGAGCACACTGTCCGGTTATTATGGCGGTCAGTATGTGTCCAACTTCAACCGTTTCTCTAAAGTATACAGAGTCATGATTCAGGCAGACCCGCAATTCCGTCTGGACGAAACTTCACTGGACAATGCTTTCGTACGTATGTCGAACGGAGAGATGGCTCCGCTGAGCCAGTTCGTAACGTTGACACGCAGCTACGGCGCAGAGTCGCTGAGCCGTTTCAATATGTACAATTCCATCGCCGTGAATGCGATGCCGGCAGACGGATATAGTACGGGAGATGCTATCAAGGCCGTACAGGAAACAGCCGTACAGGCTCTTCCCAAGGGATATGGCTATGATTACGGAGGCATCACCCGTGAGGAAAATCAGCAAAGCGGTACGACTATGATCATCTTTGGTATCTGCTTCCTGATGATTTATCTGATTCTGAGTGTATTGTACGAGAGCTTTATCATTCCGTTCGCCGTGCTTCTGAGTGTGCCTTGCGGATTGATGGGAAGTTTCCTCTTCGCATGGATGTTCGGACTGGAGAATAACATTTACTTGCAGACAGGTTTGATTATGTTGATCGGTCTGTTGGCAAAGACAGCCATCCTGTTGACCGAATACGCTGCCGAACGCCGTAAGGCAGGCATGGGACTGATCGCTTCTGCGGTAAGTGCAGCCAAAGCCCGTCTGCGTCCGATTCTGATGACAGCATTGACGATGATCTTCGGTCTGTTCCCATTGATGTTGTCCAGTGGTGTAGGAGCCAATGGTAACCGTTCGCTGGGTACGGGTGTAGTCGGTGGTATGACGATCGGTACGCTGGCATTACTTTTCATCGTGCCTACTTTGTTTATCGCTTTCCAGTGGTTGCAGGAACGCTTACGCCCGGTGCAGAGCAGACCTACGGAAGACTGGCAGATCGAGGAAGAAATCAAGGTGAGTGAAGAAGAAAAATCTAAAGCAGGAAAAAAATAATTGATGATGAAGAAAATATTAATCTTATCCGCAGCAACGCTCGTGTTGAGCAGTTGCGGTATCTACAATAAATACAAACCTGTATCGGAAGTCCCCGAAGGACTTTATGGAAGCGAAACCGTCGCTTCCGCCGATACGGCGAACTTCGGTAATCTCTCGTGGAGAGAGGTCTTTACTGACTCGTATTTGCAGAATTTGATCGATTCGGCTTTGGTACGGAATACGGATATGCAGACAGCGCATCTCCGTGTGAAAGAAGCGGAGGCTTCGTTGCTGACGTCCAAGCTTTCTTATCTGCCCTCTTTGTTTCTCGCACCGGAAGGAGCTGTGAGCAGCTTCGACCGTGGCAAAGCGACTCAGACCTACTCATTGCCGGTGACTGCCTCGTGGGAACTGGATATCTTCGGAAAGGTGACCACGGCCAAACGTCGGGCAAAAGCGGCCTATGAGCAGAGCAAGGAGTATGAACAGGCGGTGAAGACGCAATTGGTGTCTGCCGTGGCAAATACTTATTATACCTTGTTGATGCTCGACGCTCAATATGAGATTTCCGTGTCCACCGAAGCGGCATGGAAAGAGAGCGTGCGGACAGCCCGTGCCATGAAGAAGGCCGGTATGATGACCGAAGCCGGACTGGCTCAGACGGAAGCCACCTATTATAATATATGTACGGCAGTGCTCGACCTGAAAGAACAAATCAATCAGACGGAGAACTCAATGGCTTTGTTGCTGGCGGAAACACCTCACAAGATACAACGCGGCAAACTGGAAAACCAGCAGTTGCCGGAAGACTTCTCCGTAGGGATTCCTTTGCAGATGCTTTCCAACCGTCCGGATGTACGTAGCGCGGAGTTCTCTTTAGCGCAGGCATTCTATACGACGAATGCTGCCCGTGCTGCTTTCTATCCTTCCATCACGCTGAGCGGGAGTGCCGGATGGACAAACAGTGCCGGTAGCATGATTATCAATCCGGGCAAATTCGTTGCTTCTGCCGTAGCTTCACTGACGCAACCTTTATTTAACAAGGGAGTGAATATCGCCCAGCTGAAAATAGCGAAGGCACAGCAGGAAGAAGCCCGCCTCAGCTTTGAACAGACATTGCTGAACGCAGGTGTGGAAGTAAACGAGGCACTGGTGCAATATCAGACGGCCCGTGAGAAATCCGCTTTCTACGATAAGCAGATCACCTCTTTGCAGACTGCTGCCAGAAGCACTAGTCTGTTGATGGAACATAGTAATAATACTACTTATCTGGAAGTACTGACCGCACAGCAGACATTGCTGAACGCCAGACTTTCACAGGTAGCCAATCGCTTTACCGAAATCCAGGGCGTGATTACACTGTATCAGGCTTTGGGCGGAGGCCGGATGTAGGAGGATAGTATGAATCCTGAAAAAGTACGGTGTCAGATAATCGAATACACCAAACACGAGATGTATCTGCACGGTGCTGACGGACTGACCATGGATGACATAGCCAAGGGGATGAAGATGTCGAAGCGTACGCTTTACAAGCTGTTCTCCAGTAAGACTTGTCTGTTCCGCATCTGTCTTTCTGATTTCACCAACGGGATCAGAAGTCGTCTGAAACAAAGTCAGATGCGGATGGACAGTTCGTGTATGCAGGTGCTTTTTGCCACAGTGAACGGGTATCTCACGCTATTGCATTCGTTAGGAAAGACTTTATTGCTGGATATCGCCGCGAACGAAGATTACAGCGCTTCCTTCAAACGGGAAGAGGCCTTCTGGTTGCAGCAGTTTATCGACGTACTGACGCATTGCAAAATCTGTGGTTACCTGCTTCCGGGAGTCGATCCGGATCGCTTTGCGGCAGATTTGCAGGAGGTTATTTATCAGAGTTGCCTGCAAGGTACTCCGTATGTTGTTCAGCGGACGCTGAACCATACTCTCTTACGAGGGCTTTTTGAGGTGGACGGCATTCGGTATATTGACGAACACCTGAAACTGGATAAATTTAATGTTTGTGTATGAAAGGAAGGGCGTGTATTGCTTTTTAAGCAGGCACGCCTTTTTATTTGTTTGAAATGAGTTATTCTCTGAAATTCCCGATCATGTGATATATTAAGTTGCTTTTTAAATCTTGTCAATTAAACCCGGAGATAAGCAGAAAGGCAGTTAACCGTTGGCAGGTTAGTATAAACGCTTTTATTCTCATGCCTTTGAGAACATTTTCTCATCGCATTGAGAAATAATTCTCAAAGGCATGAGAACTTTTTCTCACTGTGGTGAGAATTTTTTCTCAAAGGCATGAGAATACTTTGAGAATATAGCAACTTGTATCATGCTATGTATTAATCGGATAGCAGTATAGCAGTATCTGTCTTATGCCTGCTATTTTATGACTGCCTCAAACGCTCAATCTCTAATAATGTAGTTTCCCGCTTGTTTGGTAAAAGCGGCTGGGCTATCCTTTGTCTCCGTATGAAAACTTGACAAATGATCAATCTAAAGCCCTTTCACCACATCGACAGACAAACCCGTGCATTCTGCTATCACATCATCCGCTATACCTTTCTGCTTGAAATTACGGGCTATCTCTATGGTTTGGTTGTGCTCTTTAAGCGCGGAGAACACCAGACCGGAAAGATATTCAAGTGTACTGTACAAGCGTTCCCGATTTTCCTTCCGCTGATAATCCACACTAAAAAATGTGGAACGCTTACGGTGTAATATCAGGTAGTATGTTCCGGCAGTAAGAAGTCCCGCTATTATATCAATTGGGATACCCGTTCCTTCAAACAAATTTTTGTATTCTTCTATAGCCACTTTGTAATGCTTTTCCCTGCTTCGTGCCATACGTCTTGTGGTCGAATTGTCTGCTTCGAGTTCCCACACTAGCAAGTGCTGCATATCGGTATTGTCATATAAGTAATTTGCCAAAGCCTTTAAGGTGCTTTTCATGATGTCCTCGTTGGCTTTGTCTGTAGGGTGCTCTTCATCGAAAAGATCGTGCAGCCAATAATCAGAGATGTATGCGTACTTATCCAGCAACCGCTCAATATTCTTATAGTTATTGAGCAGGACGGACATTTGTATGTCGGCTCTTTGCATAATATCCGTAAAGGTAATTTGCGCCAGACCTTTTTCACTTGCTAACTGACGGATGGCATCAAACACGTCCGCTTCCAGTTCGGCGCGGGTACGGCGTGCACGTTTATTCTTCGATTGTTCCATGTTTATTTCTTTGTTGCATACAAAAGTATGAAAAATAAGTATAAGTCACTTATTTTCCTTTATAAAACAGATTTATGAAACGGCTCGGTCACTGAACAAATTTATTTCTATCTTTGTCTTCTTAGTATTTAGAGAATAGAAAAACAAAGAACACTGGGGAAAGCAGAGTGGGTAAGGGAACGGCTTTCTCTACGAACGTATCTTTTGAGTATTATTTAAATCAGTAGAAAATGGGGAATTTAATTTCGTTTATGAAGGAAGTAGCCGATGGGTTGCGGGAAAGTGGGAATTATGGGACCGCCCATATTTACAGGAGCAGTATGAGTGCAATCCTTGCCTTTCATGGAAGTGATAAGCTTCCTTTCCGGAAAGTAAGTCAGGAGTTTCTTAAAAGTTTCGAATCGTATCTGCGTGGCAGGAACTGTAGCTGGAATACAGTTTCCACTTATATGCGTACGTTGCGTGCAGTGTATAACCGTGCGGTCGACCGCCATCTTGCGCCTTATGTGCCTCATCACTTCCGGTATGTCTATACAGGAACGCGCGCGGACAGGAAACGTGCGCTGGATAAGGAAGACATGGAGCGTCTGATGAAGGAACTTCCGAAACAGCTGTGTCAGGACAACAAGGAACTACAGCGTACTCGTGGTCTTTTCTTTTTAATGTTTTTACTTCGTGGGATTCCTTTTGTGGATCTTGCCTATCTGAAAAAGCATGATATCGATGGGAATGTAATGACTTACCGCCGTCGAAAAACCGGCAGGTTATTAACAGTGACTCTTGTACCGGAAGCTATGAAGCTGATCAAACGGTATATGAATACCGATCCTGCTTCTCCCTATCTTTTTTCGCTGATCACCAGTGGAGAGGGAACGGAAGCTGCTTACAAGGAATATCAGCTGGCATTGCGCAACTTTAATTATCAGTTAATGATTTTGAAACAGGTTTTGGGATTGACATCTGAAGTAAGCTCGTACACTGCCCGTCATACCTGGGCTACGATGGCATACTATTGTGAGGTACATCCCGGTGTTATTTCCGAAGCGATGGGGCATTCTTCCATCACCGTGACGGAAACGTATCTGAAACCTTTCAAGAATAAGAAAATTGATGAAGCGAATGTAGCGGTTATTTCTTCCTTAAAGAAGGTCTATAGTGCAGGTAAGTTCTTGAATTAGAGAACTGTTACTTTGTAGGTAACGGGGAGATAATACGCTGCAAAGATGAACATATTTTGGAAAACATGCAAACAAAAAAGATATTTTTTCTGATAAACTACTAAAAAAAGGAAATACACCAAACAAAACTGCGGATTTTTTGTGAAGAACACACCATGCTCTCTTATTATTGCAAAAGATTTCCCTCCCCTCTGCTGCTATTCTAAAGCAGGGGTTAAATATATTTTGATACTTATGTTTCTTGTCTACCCTTTAGACGCTTCTTCAGAAGTAGCTACAGGCTGTTTCCCGTTACCTACAAAGTAACGGGAAGGTGTTATTGAAACTTAGTGTTTAATAATATATTATTAATGTAATTTTTAAGTAGTTATGAAGAAAAAATTTATTAGAGTGATGTTTTTCGGAGCATTAGCGCTTTCAACTGTCACCTACGTAGGCTGTAAGGACTACGATGATGACATAGACAATCTGCAAACTCAGATTGACGCAAACAAAGCTAGTATCGAAAGTTTGCAGAAGTTTGTTGATAATGGTAAGTGGGTTAAAAATGTAGAACCTATTGCAGGGGGATTCAAGATTACATTTAACGATGACAAATCTTATGAAATTGTAAATGGTGCCAAAGGTGACAAGGGAGATAAAGGGGATACAGGTGCTCCGGGTGTAGCAGGTGCTGATGGTGCTCCGGGCTCAAAGGTTACTATTGATCCGGAAACAGGAGAATGGTTGATCGATGAAAAACCAACTGGCTGGTTTGCAAAAGTTGAAAATGGTAAAGACGGTGAACCAGGAAAAGACGGCGAAGACGGTAAGGATGGTGAAGACGGTAAAGATGGACAATCACCTTACATCGGAGAAGACGGATACTGGTATTTCTGGGATGCAACAGTAGGCAAACTTGTACAGGGAGATTACGCACAGACAAGTGTATATATCGTAAAAGGAACAGACCGTCCGAACTGGGTACTTCATGTAGGATCTCAAAACGCTGACGGTTCATATACTGATCAAACTGTTATTTTGCCATCTGCTGACAAGATTTCAAGTATGAAGGTGATAACAATCACAAACAATAAGATTGAAGTTCCTTCTACTGCCGTTGATATTAATATGTATTACGGACGTGCTAAAAAAGATTTCGAATTTAACGGAGTGAAATATACTGCAGGCGATTTACTGACTTCAAAAAGTGCTTTTGTCACTGCATTAATCAATCCTGTTGATCTTGAACTTGGTGCATATACTATTGGGCTGACAGATTCTAAAGGTAATACTAACTACAAGATTTCAAATGTAGCTAATAATATGAGCAAGGAGCCGTTATCACGTGCAGCCGACAAAGAACCGACAGCTAATAAAGGTGTATTTGATTTGAGCATTGCTGTTGCTGATGGTGTAGCTTACAGTGATCTTGAAGGTAGTAACGAGTATGCGTATGCTTTATCTACAAAAGATGCTTTTGGTAAAGAAATTCTTTCTGATTATGCAATAAAGGTAAAAGCTAGCAGTGCTGCACAGACTTGTAATCCCTTTAGTGTAGAAGCAATGTATCGTACAAAACATAACTTAGATGAACTTGTAGGAGACAAGATGAATAATGCTGTAGATTTCTATTATGCTATCGAAGGTGCTAATAGAGGTACTGCTGAATTGATGGGTGTAGAGTTTGACGCTGCTGCCAGAACTATTTATGCAGATAAAGAAGGTAACTTGGTAGTGACTGTTCATTATCTGAAAAATGATGGCTCAGAAGCAACTGCTGATATGACTATCTCATTTAAAAATATTGTACTTAACTTCACTGTTGCTGATATGGCCTGGACTATCACTCCGGATGCTAAAAAACAATGGGTTGCTTCTGATGTAACAAATATGAAAGATTTGTTCAGACAAGGACATTACAATATTGCGCTTGATACGAAAGAAGGAATAGCCTATACTAGTGGCAAGATTCGTGTTAACGGAAAAGATTTTGAATATGAAGATGGTAGTGTGACATTCGAATTAGTAGCAACTGACATTGATGGTGAAAAGATTCCATTTGTTAGTGAAGCTACCTATAAAGATGGTATTAAGTTCTATGTAGTAGCTAAATTTGATCCTGAAAATGTCGCTGCAACATCTCACAATGTTAAGTTGAACATTATTGATAAGAATGATGCTGATAAGGTAGTGTATTCTGCTGATTTTAAGGTAGTTGTTAAACAAGACAATGATGCAATCTTTAAGTTTGAACCATTAGATGCATACTTTGATAAAGCTAAGGCTAATGCTACAGCGTTTGGTGAATTGAATGCTAGTGGTGATAAGATTTTGTATAACTTGAATAAACTATTCAGTGTATCTGCAGATGCTCAGTATATCACATTTGAAGAAACAGTACCTACATTCAATGGTGTGAAAGCTGCTGCATGGCTGACTGGTTTAACTGATGCGATAAGTGTAGATCCGATGAAGGATGTTAAAGAAGCTGACGGTGTAGCTGATGAAGATAATGCAGGTGCATACTCTGCACGTAAGTTTGTTTCTACTTATCTTCCGTTTGGTAATGAACGTCTGGCTGCTTATAGCTATCCTTACAGTCTGACTGTTAAATCACCGATTAAAGAAGGTAAACAGAACGGCATTACTAACAAATCTCTGTCTATGGATAAGAAGAGCTTTGATTTCACGATGAATAAAACTGATATTAAGTGGCAAGATGTAAATATGAGTGGTACTACTTATATTGATTGGGCTACTGAAACCAGAGTTGAGAAATATACTGTAGCATTAAGTGAAGTAGCTGCCGGATACGTAACAATTCAAGTAGGAACAGGTACTTTGCACGAAGGTACCGACCCGGTTGAAATTAATCAAGGTGATAAGATTACAGTTGCTCTGAAAACTAGTGTAACTGATATCCAAAATGACGTGGCAGGAACTGATAGTTATGTTACTATATCTGTTAAGGATAAATGGGGTGCAACAACTCAATGTAAAGTTAACGCTCCACTTAAGAAGAGACAGTAACTCAAAAACAAATAATAAGGTCATTTGGGTGAAAGCTCGGACTTAATTAATAACTCTAATCTGAGAGCATCCCTTTTTATTTTGTAGGGATGCTCTCTCTTTAAAAAGAAAAGAGGTGAGTATGAATAGAAAGAATTTGTGGATAACTGTATTCGTCTTAATATTGGGTGGAACGATGGCATCTGCACAAGAACGGCAAATCAAAGAAGAAGGAAAGACTACATTTAAACCTCATTGGTTTATGCAAGTTCAAGATGGCGTAGCTCATACAGTTGGCGAAGCCAAATTTGCCGATCTTATATCTCCGGCTGCTGCAATCAACCTGGGCTACCAGTTTGCTCCTGCATGGCGGGCACGAATAGGTGCCAGCGGATGGCAGGCAAAAGGAAGATGGGTTTCTCCACGACAAGATTATCAGTTTAAATACTTGCAAGGTAATGTGGATATCGTATCTGACCTTAGCACACTGTTTTGTGGTTTCATCCCCAAGAGGGTATTCAATGGTTATGCATTTATTGGTGTAGGACTCAACCATGCTTTCGACAATGATGAGGCTATTGCGCTTAACACGAATGGCTACAAGATGGAATACCTTTGGAAAGATCATAAGAATTTTGTAGCAGGACGTCTCGGCTTAGGATGCAACTTACGTCTGAACGACCGTTTGGCTATTAACATCGAAGGCAATGCCAATGTGATGTCTGATAAGTTCAACTCAAAGAAAGCTGGTAATTCCGACTGGCAATTTAACGCTTTGGTAGGTTTGAATATAAAATTTGGTAAAGGCTATACAGAAACCAAACCTGTATACTACGAACCGGAACCTGTTGTAGCAGAGCAACCGAAACCTGCTCCTGTGGTAGAACAACCGCAGCCTAAAAAAGAAGTGGTAACAGTACAGCCTATGAAACAGGATATTTTCTTTGTTTTGAACTCAGCACGTATTCAAGATGATCAAAAATCCAAGATTGATGAGTTAGCAGAATATTTGCAAAAGAATCCATCTGCAAAAGTACAAGTGACCGGCTATGCGGATGTGAATACCGGTAATTCCCGAATCAATAAAACATTGTCTGAAAAGCGAGCTGTTAATGTCGCTGATGCCTTGAAGACTAAAGGAATATCGACCGATAGAATTATTGTAGACTTTAAAGGAGACACTGTTCAGCCATATAAAACACCGAAAGAAAATCGTGTAAGTATTTGTATTGCTGAATAAACAACAGTATAAACAAAATATTGTAAGACGTATAAGAAAAAATGTTGCTTCATTGGAACGAAAGTATCTTTATTAATAAAAGGTATCATTGATACTAAATTCCCGAATGCGACTACTTTGCGGTTATACGCCTCTGTGAAGTGGTTGATAATCGTATTTCTCACTAAGGATTTCCCCACATCCTTAGTTTATTTTAGTGAAAAGAGGAAAGGTCTGCACTTGTGAAAGACCGGACTTTTCGCCAACTCTATTCAAAGGACGTTCCTATTTCCCCTTTTTCCCCGGGAACGTCCTTTTTTTGCATTTTTCTTTTTCCGATGTATTATCTGCAAGGTATTTTGAATCTCAAAAAATAATCAGTCGCAAAGTTTATAGGTTAGGATATAATTCGCTACATTTGTAGAATACCGAATAGAAATAAACTATCAAGCATTGATCTATAAAAATATGAATCAAAAGAACGAAGTTGTAATTTATCAATCTAATGATGGAACAATCAAAGTAGATGTTTTATTTGAAGGTGAAACTGTATGGTTGTCTCAGGCGCAACTATGTATGTTATTTGGCAAATCGAAATCTACTATCAGTGAGCATATAGAAAATATTTTTGAAGAAGGTGAACTGAATGAAGAAGTGGTTGTTCGGAAATTCCGAACAATCACGCAACATGGAGCTTTGGAGGATAAAACACAGAGTCACAAAGTTAACTATTCAAAAAAGAAGAGGCTTAAATTATTATTTTGAGACTCTTCTTTTTTGATTGCTTCTTTCTTGGTTGTTATTTATTACTTTTCTGCAAATGTATTCAGAGAATGTGGTTGCAGAGTAGCACTTAAATAGCGTTTGCCTAGTTTTAATGTCACCTCCTTAGCTTCATCATTAAAGTTTCCGGCTATGACTACTTGTTTTTTCTGTGGAGTCATAACCACCATTACCGGTACTTTTTCTTCTTTGGCTGCCTGGTAAGCAATGATGCGTGATCCCGGAGTTATATAGTGGCTGTAATGTTTCACCGCATAATACTCGGGAGTGTAAGTCGCGGTTCCTGCCTTTGAATCTACGTGAATCAAGGCATTTTGTTTCCAGCCCCATCCGCTGAAACCTCCATCATATAAGATGGCATTCCAGAAAGTATATTCTTCGCAGCCATTGCCCAGATAATGATTCATGAGACCGAAGGTATGTTCGGCAGCTTTCCAGTCAAACGATCCCCATCCGCATTCGCTTTCTGTCTGTACATATTTGTATTGCGGATATTTGGCGCGAAGACGAGGAAGAATCTGTCCGCCTTCCCATTGGAAACCGACGCCTTCTATAGTTTCCGGCATACGTGGATCAGACAATACCTGATCGATCACATCGTAACGGTTGGTATTGATTGTCCCTAAATATAGCTTTATCTCCGGATGTTGTTTCTTTAATGTCGGGCCCAGATATTCCGTATTGAAACGGATGATACCTTCGGCTGTCCAGGCACATCCCGGATAGTTGGTATAACTCCATGATTCATTTTGGAACATGACCATGGATACAGGAATGCCTTGCTCCTTATACGCATCAATAAATTTACAGAAATAGTTTGCGTATGTTTGCAGATAGCGCGGGTCTTGTATGAAGTAATCGTTTACTGCCAGTTGCTGCGGGAAAACTCCGTTTTGTTTTTCTGAGCGATCTTCGTAGAGGGCTACGTCTGACAAAGGAGACATCTGATTCTGATTGCGGTCACTACGTACTGAATAATAGTGATTGATTTTCATCCAGGATGGGGGTGACCAGGGAGACGTCCAGAAAGTCATGTTCGGATTGTACTGCTGGGCGGCTTTGATGAAAGGAATCAGTGTTGTCTTGTCACGGTTGATATTGAAATGCTTCAGTTGAAAGTCACCGGATACTTCATCGCAACTGTACCAGTCGCGGGCATAGTCGTTGGCATTCATCGAAAAACGCCCCATACTGAATTTCAAGTCTCCTTCGGGAGAGAAAAGTTGCCGGAGGATTGTCTCCTGTTGTGCTCTTGGGAGCATATTGAGTGCGTCCCATCCCAGCTCGTTGAAACAGGTTCCCCAAGCCTTGAAGATACTGCCGTCTTCCGAACCGTCTATCTCAAGTATAGGAGTCTGTCCGGCATTTGTCTGTAATTTGATCTTTGACTGTTGCCAGGTGTTTCCTTCCGTACTGCTAATCCATTCGTAGGATTGTGCGTGCATACTGCCCGCAGACAGGGTCAATGCTAACCCGCTCACTAAAGTGGCATTCTTTAATATGTTCCTCATATTTCTATATATCCATTATTGGTTGTTATTAATAAGTTTCTATGGTGATATTGGCCTCCGGTAATCCTTTGGCAGAGACAGTGAGATGAATGTTTCCTGCTTGCATATCGGGCTGGACGATAGCGATCGCCTTTCCTCGGAATGCTTTGGGAGTCAGGGAACGGAAACTTCTCATCTCATCAGCACTTCCGTTTCCGGAAGCTATGACCGAACCTTTCCCACTCGATTTGATTTCCAAAGGAATGTCACAGTCGGGAATTACTCTTCCGTCTTTGTCGAGAACTTCAATTTTTACGTATGACAGATCATTTTTATCGGCTTTTATCTTAGACCGGTCGGCAGTCAGACGGATACTTGCCGGACTTCCGGTAGTGTTGAGTTCGGCCGAAGCAGTCTCTTTTTTCCCTTTTACGATGCAGGCTTTTAATTGTCCCGGTTCGTAGGGGATTTCAAAAGAAGCGGTATAAGTGTCGGGAGTCGTTTCTTGCTCGCCTATCAGACGATTGTTCAGATACAGTCGCACTTTGGGTGAACGGCTATAAACGTGTACCGTCATCACTTTGCCTTCCATTTCTTTCCAGTTCCAGCTTAGTAATTCGTTTTTCCATCCCCAGTAGTTGATATCTTCTCTTTTTCCGTCTGTTACAGGCGGTTGAACGGCCAGTGAAATATCCCGTCTGTTCCAAAGTATATCCCGATAGTAAGATTGTGGTTTCTTGTCTCCGCAGAGGTCGATGTCTCCGCACCAGGCGTTGTACCAAGGCCATCCCATAAACTGAGGGCTGTGTTCTCCGGGAGCCAGTTCGAGGGTATGAGCCAGACCTGCTTCACCCAGATAGTCGATAGCCGTCCATACAAAGTCCCCGATCAGATAAGGCTTCTTGTCAATCAGATTCCAGTTTTGTGCTGCTTCTTTGGGGACAGATTCGCTGCCATACATCACCTGTTCGGGAAAGCGTGAATGATCTTTCTCATATTCTTTCCATTGATAGTTATAACCGGAGACGTCGAGATTACGGAAAGCTCTCTCCGAGTCTTTCTCCCAGCTGAACTGTCTTCTGTCCCAAAATGCGTTGACAGCGGCAGTAGAGGGGCGGGTCGTATCATATTTTTCAATGGTTGCGATGAGTTTCTTGGCAATCACGTCTCCGGTCGGTTCGTCTGCACGTTCGGCAATTTCGTTGCCGATACTCCACATTATAATAGACGGGTGATTTCTATCTCTGCGGATCATGGTTGTCATGTCATGCTCGCTCCATTCATCGAAGTACTAGTGATAATCCTGCGGACGTTTTGCCTGTTGCCATTGGTCGAATACTTCATCGATTACAAGTAACCCCAGTCTGTCACATACCTGCAAGAAGTACTCCGAAGGCAGATTATGGGAACATCTGACGGCATTGAATCCGTTCGCTTTCATCAATTCTACTTTGCGTTCTTCTGCTCTGTCGAGAGCTGCCGCACCTAACAGGCCATTATCGTGGTGGAGGCATCCCCCTTTTAGTTTCAACGGTTTTCCATTCAACAGAAATCCTTCCTTTGCGCTGAATTCAATGGTGCGTATGCCAAAAGGCACGGTTATTTGATCCGATTCCTGCTGTTCCGACCGGACGGAAATGCGGGCGGTGTATAAATGTGGTGAATCGACCGACCATAATTCCGGCTTTTTGATTTCAAAAGAGAGGGAGAGGGGAGTGTTTCCTTCTCCTGCAATATTCACTTGTTTCGTGGTGGAATAGACATCCTTTCCCTGCGGTGAAAGAATCTGAATATTCAGATTGCCGACAGCTTCTCTTTTATTGGCATTATGCAGAATGGTGTGAAGATTGACTGTCGCTTTTTTACCTTCTACTTTAGAAGCGTCTACGAAAGTATCCCATTCGTCTAAGTGTACTTTATTCGTTTTGATCAACCATACGTGGCGATAAATTCCCGAGCCTGCATACCAGCGGCTGTTCAGCCCTTCATTAATGACTTTGACAGCAATGATGTTGGGAATGCCGGGGGCATTGCAATATTTATTTATATCAATCTTGAAAGGGATATATCCGTAGGCGTTGAAATATGCTTTTTGTCCGTTTATCCATACTTCCGTCTGATTGTATGCACCTTCAAAGTAGATGGAAATGATTTTGTCCGTATCCTCCGGTTGGAGAACGAACTCTTTTCTGTACCATCCTTCACCGCCTACAGTTTGTCCCGTGTCCGGGCCGCCTATGCTCATGCGTGAAAAAGGGCCGATGGTTATGCCTTCTCTTTGTACGGGGACAGGTTCGACACTCCAGTCATGAGGGAGGTCGAACACTCTCCATCGGCTGTCGTTGAAGGAAGGTTGTTCGGCGTTTGCAATGCATCCGCGATAGAATTTCCAATGTCGGTTCATGTTTATCTTACGTTCCGAAGCGGAAATGCTTGTCGTGAAACTTAACATGAAAAAAGAAATAGCCAACAAGATGGCTGAGAATCTGAAATGTTTGTCCATAGCTTTTGTCATTCATTTGATATGCGGACAAAGGTAGGGAAGAACATGAAATCAGCAGAACAACAATGTAACAAACTCCTGCAATAAATGTATCAAAATGCTCTCTGACGCATTTGTGGCAGGAGTTTGCAATGAATATACTCGTTAGCTTTGCGAATTTGATTAGTGATATTGGGTAGGAAGTACTCCGAACATTTCTTTAAAACATTTGCTGAAATAACTGGGAGTGGCAAATCCTACTTTTTCCGAGATTTCAACAACAGACAGTTCCGTGTCTGTCAATAACCGGGCTGCTTTCTTCAAACGAATGCTTCGGATGAATTCTGTCGGTTTTTGTCCGGTTATGGATTGCAGTTTACGGTAAAGGTTCATCCGGCTCATACACATATCATCGCTGAAAAGCTCTACACTGTACTCACTGTTATCCAGATTCTTTTCAACTAATGCCACTGCTTTTTTCATAAATTCTTCATCTACTTTGGAGGTAGTCAGGTCTTCCGTGTTCACTTCTATTTCTGTCAGAAATATCTGTCTGCGCTTTTGTTGCAATGCCAGCAGATGGTGAATGCGATTGTCCAGAATTTCCATATTGAAAGGCTTGGTCAGATAGCAGTCGGCTCCTGATTTATATCCTTCCAGCATACTCTCATCACCGGCACGGGCAGTGAGCAGTATGATGAAGATATGAGAGGTCTTGACATTCTGCTTCAGACGATGGCATAGCTCAAATCCGTCGATTCCCGGCATCATGACGTCACTTACTACTATATCCACTTCTTTTTCGTTGGCGATAGTTTCTGCCTCTTCTCCATTGGAGGCTTCCCATACCTGATATTTCTGTGACAGTTGCCGGTACATGAATTGGCGGAATTCTTCATTGTCTTCTACGAGAAGAATCGTCTTTCGATTGCCGGATGAGGCTGTTGCCTTGCTTTCACTCTCTTCTTCCGGCAGCAGACGGTCATCTGCCAGATGGGTCGGAAGATAAATGCGAAATTCACTTCTTTTGTATCTTTTGCTGTCCACTTCGATGAATCCATGATGCAGGCTGATATATTCTTTGACGATATGCAATCCGATGCCACTTCCTGCTGTAGCTTGCCTGTTCTCGCTTGCTTCTATCTGATAGTAGCGGTCGAAAATGCGAGGAAGAACTTCTGCCTCTATTCCTTTTCCCGTATCCTCGATTCGGATACATATATACTGAGTTCCGTCTTTGGTTATCGTATCTGCAGAAACGGTTATGCTTCCGCCGGATGGAGTAAATTTAAAAGCATTGTTCAGTAAATTATAGAGGATACGATGCACCTTATCCCGGTCAAAATACATATTGACCCCTTGTCGTGGCAGTAGAATGGCGTATTCGATCTGCTGGTTACTGGCGTAGGTTCTGAATACTTCACAGGTTGATGAGACGAATTCGTAGATTTCTCCATTCATGAGATGTAGCTTTTCGCCATTCACTTCTAATTTCCGGAAGTCCAGTAGCTGATTTACCAATTGAAGTAATTCCTGCGCGTTGCGGTAGATGGAAGATAGCTGCTGTTTCAATTTGCCGTCCTGGATATCAGTTAGCAGGCTGCTCAACGGAGTGATGATCAATGTCAGAGGGGTACGCAGTTCATGACTGATGTTCGTGAAGAAACGGAATTTCATTTGGGTCAGCTGTTCTTCCATCTGTTCTTGCTGCTTTTTGTGCAGGCGGCTGAAGTAGATCTTTAGCAGTCCTGTTATTATTAAAGCGATAGAGAGAATGTACAGGGTATATGCCCACCAGGTTTCATACCAAGCGGGTAGGCGGTGTATCTGTAAGCAGGGGATGGGCTGTGCCCAGCAGCCGTGAATGTCGGTGGCTTTTATTTCCAGCGTGTAGTTGCCTTTCGGAAGTTTGGTAAAGTATGCTGTGTTGATTCCCGGTGGCAAATGATTCCAGTTTGTGTCCCATCCTTTCAGGCGGTAGGCATAACTGATTTGTCCGGCATGTAAATGTTCAAGGGTCGAGAAGGAAACTTCTACGTTTATATTGTCGGGAGCCAGTTCGATTTGTTGGGTATTTATTCCCATGATTCGTCTGTTTCCATCTATTTTAATAGACGAAATGACTGGCTTTACGTCGTTGGGGGATTGGTCTAACTCTATTGATGGGGTAACAAGGCAAAATGCTCCGATTCCTCCAAGGCAAATGGTGCCGTCTTCTATTTTACGTATGGAAAGGAAGTAATCTACCTGAATAAAACGGTCTGAGTTGTACAGGATTCTGAATGAATGATTCCTTGGATTGTATTCTTTTACGTACTGATCGGCTAGTATCCACAAATGTCCGAAGTTATCCACGGTCATGCTTTTTACCGCATCCCCGTTGGCATTGCATGCGTTGTCTTCTTTGGTTAGTGTTTGTGATTGCGGATGATAGCTATATACATTCCCTTCTAATGTGGCAATCCATATGATACTGTCGGGAGATATGATAATGGAAGAATAGTTTTCACCTTTGTGGATGGTGTGTACTTTTCCGTCCGGTGTAAGGTAGGCGAATTCCAGTGCTTCAGTGATGTAATAGATACCTTTATCGGGAGAAGTCGCTATACCGTTGATCGCTCCTGCATCATTATGTACTCTTTTTATATTTTCGTCCGATATGGAATATTGGTAAATCGCATTTTCTGTTCCGATCCATAAGTTCCCTTGATTGTCTTCATTCAGCACACGGATCTGGCGGGCATCCGGAAGTTGGATTTCCTGTATGCGTTTCATTTTCATGCCTTCGTGTTGCAGATGCAGCACACTGGCATTCCCACTTGCTGCCCATATTCCTTGTTGTGTCCGGCATTTCTCTATACATTTTATAATATAGTATTTGCCTGTTTCGTCCGGAAAATCCGAAGCGAAAGAAATCTGTTCGGAAGCCGGATGATACAGCGATAGTCCTGTTCTTCCCTGCCATATCCAGAAATAGTCTTCCTCCCGAATCGTCCTGTCTGCCATGACCGGATAGCCGGTGATGGCGGACATGGCAGGAGTAGGGTAGCGTTTTATTTTATTGGAATCGAATGAGAGTATGAATGAATGGGGAGAATATCCCGGTACCCATACATTACCGGAGCGGTCTTCTATGATTCGGTCTAATATCTTTTTTCCTTTTGGGAGGAATGTTTCGGTAGAGACCGAGTGAAGTTTATTATCGATAATCTGGTAAGCATACAGATCATTCATGGCCGAAACCCACAGCACTCCTTGTCTGCTGTCTTTCAGCAGTCCCAGTATCTGGCTTTTATGAGGGGTGGGTTCATTGCCTTCTAACGTGGCCGGCTGTAAGGTGCAATTGTCCGTATCCGCCTGTGTATCAGAAGAAGGGACAAATTGCACGATTCCTTTTCCCCAAGTGGCTATCCAGTAACAGTTATTCTGTCTGTCCTCTGTCATTTGTGTAGGTGATGTACCACAGGTCCATGGGTGAGGTAGGAAGCTATCTGTGGAGGGATTATATTCTAAAAGACCTCCTCCCCATTGCATTACCCAAAGGGTATGTTTACTGTCCTCATAAAAGTCAGAAACATTTTGTCTGTGACCTTTCCATTGAGACGGATAGCTGCCGAGTAATTTGCCGTCGTTGGAGTAATGATAGATCATTCCTTCTGCCGATACCCAGACTGTACCGTCATGAATGGCTCGAATTGCATGGATCGTCTGTTTCCGGAGTTCTTCGTTCGTTATCTCCGTTATCGAATAATTCGTTTTATCCAGTTTATATAAACCTCGTTTGGTCCCGAACCAGATATGATGATTTTTATCCTCTGTCAGACAAGTGATGTCATTGCTTGATAATAAGTTGGGCGTATTCAGATCGGAACGGAAAACATCAATCTGATAACCGTTGTCACGACATAACCCTCCTCCTTCTGTTGCGTACCACATATAGCCTTCGCTATCTTGGAGTATATGATGGATATGCGCTACCGGTAACAGCTTCTGGGTAGGCAGTTCAGTTACGACTACTTGCTGGGCTGATACTGATAATGTTATCAGTAGGCTTATGATGAGGCTATAATAAGATTTGATAGTCATGTCTTTCACATTTTTCGGCAGATACTTCATGAGAATATTTTTCTATTTCTTATTGTCACTTGTCACTTTTAAGGATTAATCTGTTGATATGCAGTGATGTATCGGTGATAATAAGTGGTGATAATAGGGTGATAATAGAAAAAATCATCTTTTGGTATTGTCACCTTGGTATAATATAACCTTCTATCTCTCATCATCCTCGTTACATTAATAACCAATGCTCCGTTCTCTTAGCTGTTTCTAACGCTGGACTAATGTCTTTTGGCGTAGCAGAAAATTCGTTTCACGTATGTGGCCCCACCGGATTACGTATGTGAACCCATGGGATCACGTCTGTGGATCGAAAGTCTCACGTACGTGAAACGAAAACAGGAAGCTTCCAAAAGATATTAACTCAGCCTAGGTTCTATATTACAGATACTGGTCTGTGTGCTAAACCTCGTTGTATAAATATCATTTGAACTGGTATTAAAAGTTCAAAGATAGCACATTTAATGTATAGTTCTTATTTTGTCCTGATATAAAAGCGTGGATCGCATCTCTCCATGTCTTTTTATTGTAAAGCACGGATACGTACTTCTATTTCTTTTTCGTTTTTTAATCCGTCCTTCACTTTATTGATATCCGTATCTCCGTAATGGTACGGATACAAAATATGCGGTTGAATGATTTTAGCAGATTGTATAGCTTGTTCCGGTGTCATCGTATACGGTTGGTTGACAGGCAGGAAGGCTATATCGATATTCTTTATTTGTTTCATTTCCGGGATATCTTCCGTGTCTCCGGCAATGTAAATCCGGGTGCCGCCCACAGTGAGGATATATCCGTTGTCACGTCCCTTGGGATGGAATTTATCTCTACCGGGAGTTGTATTATAAGCAGGTACTGCTTCTAGTTTGATTTCGGGTGTAATTTGCAGTATATCACCATTTTTCATGGCTTGTCCTTTGTCCAGCATCTTCTGGCAATTCGGATTGGCAATAATTTTTGTATCCGGAGTTTCGATCGCAGCAATTGCTTTGGAATCGAAATGATCATGGTGTTCATGTGTTATCAGGATATAGTCAGCTTTCGGTTGCTGTGTAAAGTCTGCGTAATCAGAGACTGGATCAACAAAAAACTTTTTTCCAGCATATTCTATTAACAAGCTGGCATGCTTAAAGAAAGTGATCTTCAGGCTTTTCCCGTTCTTGGTGGTAAACGAATCCGTTTCGAAGTTCTGCATCTTTGTGGTCAGATTAATTGAATGATTGAATAAACAGGAATAAGCAAATCCGTAAGAAAGGCACAGCGCGAGTGCTACTAATAAAATCTTTTTCATATCTATACAGAGTTTGGTTCCTTACAAAGATAAACATCTATAGCGATTTATCAGTTCATGATTAAACATATTCTGTTAGAAATTAACTTTCTTATTGAGAAGTAGGATGATAGGCAGTAAATAAGAAAGGGATGAAGCATTGGTGAAAAGAGAAAGGCACAGAATCAAAATGTCCTGTGCCTTTGCTGTTTGTTATCTGATAGTAATCAGCTTTTACGCATTCAATGCCTGCTCGATATCTGCAATGATATCATCCGCATTCTCGATACCTACGGACAAGCGGATTAAGTCGGGACGTACACCTGCTTCCATCAGCTGCTCATCCGACAACTGGCGGTGAGTATGGCTGGCGGGGTGAAGCACACAACTACGGGCATCAGCTACGTGAGTCACAATAGCGATAAATTCTAATGAATCCATAAACTTGATAGAGACATCACGTCCGCCTTTCAGTCCGAAGGAGATTACTCCGCAGGAGCCGTTCGGCATATACTTCTGTGCCAGTGCATAGTATTTGTTATCCGGCAGGCCACAATAGTTAACCCAGGCGACTTTCTCGTTCTTAGAAAGAAATTCCGCTACTTTCTGAGCGTTACGGCAATGCTGAGGCATACGCAGGTGCAGTGTTTCAAGTCCAAGATTCAGTAAGAAAGAATTTTGCGGGCTTTGGATGCTGCCGAGGTCACGCATCAGTTGTGCGGTTGCTTTGGTGATGTAAGCACCTTTGCCGAATGCTTTTGTATAGGTCAGGCCATGATAAGATTCGTCCGGTGTACAGAGTCCGGGGAATTTGTCTGCATAGGCATCCCAGTCGAAGTTGCCGCTGTCTACGATACAGCCACCTACGCTTGTTGCGTGTCCATCCATATATTTGGTGGTGGAGTGAACGATAATGTCTGCTCCCCATTCAAAAGGACGGCAGTTGATAGGAGTCGGGAATGTATTGTCCACAATCAAAGGCACTCCGTGACTGTGTGCGATACGGGCAAACTTTTCGATATCCAGCACTTCGAGAGAAGGATTGGAGATCGTTTCTCCGAACAGTGCTTTCGTATTAGGCTGGAAAGCTGCCGAGATTTCTTCTTCGCTGGCATCCGGATGAACGAATGTAACGTCGATGCCGAGTTTCTTCATGGTGACACCGAACAAGTTGAATGTTCCTCCGTAGATGGCGGATGAACAAACGAAATGATCTCCTGCCTGGCAGATATTGAAAATGGCATAAAAGTTGGCTGCCTGACCGCTGGATGTAAGCATAGCAGCTACACCACCTTCAAGGGCGGCAATCTTGGCGGCAACTGCGTCATTTGTCGGGTTTTGCAGGCGGGTATAAAAATAACCACTGTCTTCCAAATCGAAAAGGCGTGCCATTTGCTCGCTGGTATCGTATTTGAAAGTTGTACTCTGATAGATGGGCAGCACACGCGGCTCACCCTTTTTAGGCGTCCATCCGGCCTGTACGCACAGGGTTTCGGGTTTGAATTGTTTTGCCATAATGATATAGGGTTTTAAGTTTTATTGCCAAAAAAAGTTTTAACGGGGCAAAAGTAGGGAAAATAATTGTATTTTTGTCCTGTTTATAAGTGAAATGATACTGATAAGGTAGTAGTCGAATATGAAAAAAAGATTCTATATTCTTTTATTAATTAGTTTTCTTCTTTCGTTGGCTGATGTGCAGGCGCAACAAAAAGCTACTCCGAAAGCAGGTGAGGGGATTTCTACTTTTTTGCTGCGGCACAACCGTGCTCCAAAGAAATATTACGATGATTTTGTGGAACTGAATAAGGCAAAGCTGGGGAAAGGGAATGTGTTGAAGCTGGGGGTAACGTATACTATTCCTCCTATCAAGAGATCGGCGGCGGCTGATAAAGAGACACCGGCAAGAAAACAATCCTCAAAGGCTTCGAAAATAGGAACCACTCTTCATGAACCTCTTTTCGGTAAGCAACTGGCGAATGTAAAGGTCACTTCCAACCGACTGGCAGGTGCCTGTTTCTATGTGGTCAGCGGGCACGGCGGTCCTGATCCGGGGGCCATCGGACGGGTAGGGAAGCACGAACTTCACGAAGACGAGTATGCCTATGACATTGCACTTCGTCTCGCCCGGAATCTGATGCAGGAAGGGGCGGAAGTGCATATCATTATTCAGGATGCCAAAGATGGTATCCGTAATGACGCTTACCTCTCTAACAGCAAGCGTGAGACTTGTATGGGCGACCCGATTCCATTGAATCAGGTGCAGCGTCTTCAGCAGCGTTGCAATAAAATCAATGCTCTTTATCGGAAAGACCGTCAGAACTATACTTACTGTCGCGCTATCTTCATCCATGTAGACAGCCGCAGCAAAAAAAAGCAGACGGATGTCTTTTTCTATCATTCCAATAAGAAAGCCGAAAGCAAACGGCTGGCAAACAATATGAAAGATACGTTCGAATCCAAATATGGAAAGCATCAGCCGAACCGCGGCTTTTCCGGAACGGTGAGCGGACGCAATTTATATGTACTTTCACACACTACCCCCGCTTCTGTCTTTGTCGAACTGGGGAATATACAAAATACATTTGACCAGCGGAGACTGGTGATAGATTCCAACCGTCAGGCCCTTGCCAAATGGTTGATGGAAGGCTTTCTGAAAGATTTTAAAGGGAGAAAATAAACTTCAATCTCTTTTTTTCGTGAACAAAACGAAAATCGGGATGTTATATATGTGCAAATCGCCTGATGACTGCTTGTAGGTATGCGAATATATATGAGTCAGTGAATATGCCTCCCCGGCATAACAGGAAGATTGCATAGTAGTTTTGTCGTGTTTTATTTTGTGTTTGTGTTGTGACGGTGCTGCGATGTGAATCGGGGTACCGTTTTTTTTGTTAAAAAGCCATCTTAACTTCATTTTTTTCAGAACTCTTGTGAACAAAATCCGAATTGGTGCGTTATTTATTATGCAAATCGCCTGATAAAGCTTCTTATGGGTATGCGAATATAGATAAGTCAAGCAAGGTATGCCTCCCCGGCATTACAGGTAAGATTGCATAGTAGTTTTGTCGTGTTTTATTTTGTGTTTGTGTTGTGACGGTGCTGCGATGTGAATCGAGGTGCCGTTTTTTTATTATAACCGCTTTGGGGGTATAACCAGGGATTATCCGACATAATAAAATTCTGTGATTCAGTCTGCCGGAAAATGTCTTCCTTTGCAAAAAAGAAATAATTTAGTATCACTTAAATCAAATCATTTATGTTCAATGAAAAGAGAAGCAGCATGCTGCACGGTGTCCTGTTGATAGCATTATTTTCTTGTGCTGCGTTTTATATTGGCGAGATGTCTTTTGTAAGAAGTATTTCTTTCAGTCCGATGATTGTCGGTATCATTTTGGGTATGCTTTATGCCAATAGTCTGCGAAATCACCTTCCGGAAACGTGGGTGCCGGGTATCCAGTTTTGCTCGAAGAAGATTCTGCGTATCGGTATCATTTTATATGGCTTCAGATTGACTTTTCAGGATGTCATGGCTATCGGGTTGCCGGCTATGCTGATCGATGTGATTATTGTGGCTGTGACTATTTGTGGCGGTATCTATCTTGGTAAATTGCTGAAGATGGATCGTGGAATCGCATTACTTACTTCCATCGGAAGTGGAATTTGTGGAGCCGCCGCCATTCTGGGGGCTGAATCGACCATCAAGGCAAAGCCATATAAAACGGCTGTATCCGTGTCTACTGTCGTGATTTTCGGTACTATTTCCATGTTTCTGTATCCTTTCTTGTACCGGAACGGATTTTGTGCACTGACTCCCGATCAGATGGGAATTTATACAGGAGCTACCCTGCATGAGGTGGCCCATGTAGTAGGTGCCGGAGATGCGATGGGAAACGGTATTTCGGATTCTGCCATCATAGTGAAAATGATTCGTGTGATGATGTTGGTTCCTGTGCTTCTGATTACTACCTATCTGGTGGCGAGAGCGCGGAAAAGACAAGTGCAGAAAGGGCAGAAGTTTCAGAAGATTGCAGTGCCCTGGTTTGCAATAGGCTTTATGGGTGTCATCGCTTTCAATTCTTTTGATTTGCTTCCTGCGCAGTTGGTGGCAGGTATTAACACACTGGATACCTTTTTGCTGACAATGGCTATGACGGCACTTGGAACAGAAACAAGCATCGATAAATTCAGAAAGGCCGGAGCCAAACCTTTCGTACTGGCTCTTTTACTTTATGTGTGGCTGGTAGTCGGCGGATATTTCCTTGTGAAGTATCTCACTCCTTATCTGATGTAGAAGAAATCATCTGATGTAAGGGAAAAACGTCTCCTTGCAAAATACTTATTATCACTTTCACCGCAAATTGTACAATCTTAGACGGATAAATAAAGTGTCAGTCACTGAGAACTTCTCATTTTATCTGTATGATAGATACAATTTGTGGCGAAAGTGATGCGTTTCATCCGGACAGGCTATATTTATAGCTTTTCTTTCGGATAGTTAGGACCGTAAAGCATCGTTTTTTTGCGGACAACCAATTGACCGTCTTTCACAAATTCCTCTCCCCGTTCACTGAGGTGGCGGATCATTTCTGCACGCATGCCTGCCAGCAGCTTTTTATATTTCTTGTCGTTCACAGCATTATGCAGTTCTTTAGGATCTTTGGCAAGGTCAAACAATTGCTCTTCACCTGTATAGAAGTACCAGATATATTTAATCTTTCCGTCGGTCAAAGCACACCAATAGTTGTCATCACTGTAGCAAGTGGTATGTTCCAGATCGATGTATTTGCGCCATTCCGTTTCTGTGCCTTTAGCCAGAGATAGCAGAGAGCGTCCGTCTATGTCGGTGGGAACGGAGGTTCCCGCTATTTCGAGGAAAGTTGGCAGCAGGTCACGAAGTTCTACGGGATTATCCACCTTGCCGGGAACGACTTGCGCTTTGGCTGGCCATTTAATAATATAAGGTATGTGCGTAGATCCTTCATACGGGTAAGTCTTTCGCCAGTGGTAGTGATCTCCCATCATATCTCCATGATCGGAAACGAAAATGATAAGGGAATTATCATACATTCCCTTGTCTTTTAAGGTCTGGAGGACACGCCCTATCTGTTCGTCTATGAAAGTGATGTTGGCATAATAATAGCGTTTGGAGTGACGTGCATATTCATTTCCGAAGTTGCCGTAGGGAGCATCTTTGGCTGCTTTTTCGGGGTCCAGTTCTTTGGCGTATTTCCCACACCAGTCACCAATGACGGGATCGGGAACCTGCGCATCCTTATACATATCGAGAAAGCGTTGAGGCGGGTCGTACGGGCTGTGGGGACGGGCAAAGGAAACTTTCAAGAATAAGGGCTGATTGCCGTTATCATAATTCTGTATCATCTGACAAGCCATTTCACCGGTCCAATAAGTAGGGTGCAGACTTTCTTTCAGTTTATAGGTAGCTGCTCCGTGATCGTTCCATCCGATTCCGGTTTCATCCGGGTTCTTTCCCGGTGCCTGTATTTGAAACCATAAGCGATAGTCACTGATGAAATTCGGATCTTCCCGGCGTCCGCTTTCATCCAGCAGCGTTCCTTCGAAACCGTGTTTGATTCGTTGCGGATACCAGTGCATTTTTCCGATACCGAAGGTATAATATCCGGCATCTTTCAGCATCTGAGGCATTTCGTGGTTGTACTTGGGGGCAACTTTACCGTAACCTAACAAGCCATGATGCCAGGGAGACTGTCCGGTCAACAGTCCGGCACGGGCAGGGGTACTGCTGGGACACGAAGAATATCCGTTCATAAACAACGTTCCTTCGCTTGCCAAAGCGTCCAGATGGGGGGAGATAACAGATTCATTATCCATGCATCCCATGGCGTCGCCACGTTGCTGATCGGTCATAATTAAGATAATGTGCGGTTGTTTTTGTGCATAGGCCAAAGATGAGCACAATCCGGCCGTGACGGCAAATGTACATTTCAGGTTAATCATATTTTCAGGTTTTTCATAATGTAATACTGCAAAGGTATAAAGTTTTATCTATTTTGCGTGAAAGCATTTCTGCTTTTTATATGAAAAAAGAAACTGTTTCAGAAACAGGTGGGGGCACCTGTACTGAAACAGTCTCTTTTATTATAGCTGACCGCCTATAACTTATAAAGGCATATTTCCATGTTTTTTAGGCGGATTCGTCTGCATCTTGTTCTCTGTCATTTCCAGTGCCTGGATCAGACGTTTGCGGGTTTGTCTCGGATAGATGATTTCGTCGATGAATCCCAGTTCGGCAGCCTGGTAGGGAGTGGCAAACTTTTCCTTGTAGGCTTCCAGTTCTTTATCTTTTGTCTCTGCATCCGCTTTGCGGAACAGGATGTTTACCGCACCTTCCGCACCCATGACTGCGATTTCCGCACTCGGATAAGCGAAGTTCACATCTGCACCTGTCTGTTTGGAGTTCATCACAATATATGCGCCGCCGTATGCCTTGCGGGTAATGACTGTCAGTTTGGGAACGGTAGCTTCGGCAAACGCATAAACGATTTTAGCACCGTGGCGGATGATACCGTTGTTCTCCTGCGTATATCCGGGAAGAAATCCTGGCACATCTTCGAAAGTAATCAACGGAATGTTGAAACAGTCGCAGAAACGGATGAAACGGCTTGCCTTGTCGCTGGCGTCAATGTCGAGAACACCGGCAAGGTAGGCCGGCTGATTGGCGACAATACCAACCGAACGGCCTGCCAGACGTGCAAAACCGATGATGATATTCTTTGCAAAGTTAGTCATTACTTCGAAGAAATAGCCGTTATCTACTACCCGTTCGATGATATCCTTCATGTCGTATGGTACATTCGGGTCTGCGGGGACGATGGTGTCGAGTACGGCATCTTCACGGTTGGTCTCGTCAGTACAGTTCTGCTTTTTCGTTTCGTCCATATTATTCTGAGGCAAGAAGGAAAGCAGTTCGCGAATACTCATCAACAGTTCTTCTTCGGTATTGCACATAAAGTGAGTGACACCGCTTTTGCTGCTGTGTGTCATGGCACCGCCCAGTTCTTCTTTGCTTACCTCTTCGTGAATCACAGTCTTTACCACATCCGGACCTGTCACAAACATGTGACTCTTTTCTTTCACCATAAAGATGAAGTCGGTGAGGGCAGGAGAGTAGCAGGCGCCTCCGGCACACGGACCAAGAATAGCCGAAATCTGAGGAATCACTCCGCTTGCCATTGTGTTCTGATAGAAAATATCCGCATAGCCGGAAAGGCTTTCAATTCCTTCCTGAATACGTGCGCCACCGGAATCATTCAGCGCAATTATCGGAGCACCGTTCTTCAATGCCAGTTGCTGCACTTTCACAATCTTTTTTGCGTTCGAAGCGGACAGTGAACCTCCGTAGACTGTAAAGTCGTAGGCATAAACAAATACCTGGCGCCCGTCAATCTTTCCGTAACCGGATACGATGCCGTCTCCCGGAATCTTGTTTTTGTCCATGCCATAGTTGGTGCAGCGGTGAACCATCAACTTGTCCAGTTCAACAAAAGTACCTTTGTCGAGCAGCATTTCGATACGCTCGCGGGCAGTCATCTTTCCGTTTTCGTGTTGCTTTTCAATCTTTTCCACGCCCCCACCGAGGGAAGCGATGCGGTCACGTTCCTGGAACGTGGCGTATGCTTTATTTATTTCTTCCATGATGCAATCCGTTTTTAGTATTATACAATCGGCTCTAATGTTATTAATGTCTGGTCACCGGTGATGTTGTCGCCTTCTTGAACCAGAATTTCCTTGATGCGGCAATCTGAAGTCACTTTGTAGTTGCTCTGCATTTTCATGGCTTCGATGACGATGACGGTATCTCCCGTTTTCATTTCCTGCCCTGCCGTAACAGGGATTTTCACCACCTTTCCCGGCATTGGGGAAGTGATGCGGTCGTTCTGTTCATCTTCGCCTTTCTTGCGCATACGCAGATACTTTGCCTGGCTGTCCACGATTTCAACATTGAAACTGCTATAATGCGTATTTACCTTATAGCTTTTACCGTTTTCGCGGCGAATCAGTTGTGCGTTTGCGCTGCGACCGTCCATCAGAATATTGCAGGTGCCATTTTCGGCCATCACAACATCTGCTTCAAACGGTTTTCCGTCAATGGTAAGTACCACTTTATTGTCTTCCTTGCTGACGAGCTCTATTTCCGCTACGCGGTCTCCTATATGAATTTCCATAATTGAATGCTGTTTTTAGTTTAGATACGAAGTACACCTTTGTGCAAGCCGAATTCTTTCCATTTGCTGATGGGACGGTTGTCCGTTGCGTCACCTCTGTTTTCTTCAAGATTCATCAGATAATCCATGTAGGCAGCAATCATGGCAATATTTTCGGCACGTTCGCTGGTGCGCATGATACATTGTTGCAGATGCTCGCCGTTCTTGGTGATAAAGCCTGTGTCGTAATGGCCTTCCACGAAGTCCGGTGTGTCCATGATGGCACGTAGGTAGCTGATATTGTTCTTTACACCTGTCAGTTTATACTCATGGAGTACGCGGCGCATCCGTTCGATGGCATATTCGCGGTTGGTAGCCCATACGATCAGTTTGCCGATCATCGGGTCATAATAGATCGGGATTTCATATCCTTCGTAAACGTAACTGTCGATACGAACACCGATTCCGTTCGGTTCTGTAATCTGTTTGATGATTCCTGGACTCGGCATGAAGTTCATTTCCGTGTCTTCGGCACAAATACGGCATTCGATGGCATGACCGCGCTGTTGGATATCTTTCTGTTTCAGCTGGAGCACTTGTCCGTCGGCAACTTTGATCTGCTCTTTCACCAAGTCCACTCCGACCACTTCTTCCGTTATCGGATGTTCTACTTGCAGACGGGTGTTCATTTCGAGGAAGTAATAATTGCGATGCTTGTCGACCAAGAACTCAATCGTGCCTGCACCGATATAGTTGACCGCTTTGGCCGCGGCTACCGCCTTTTCACCCATATCTTTACGCAGTTCGGGAGTCACGAAAACCGATGGCGTCTCTTCCACAATCTTTTGGTTGCGGCGCTGTACGGAACATTCGCGTTCGCACAGGTGAATCACGTTTCCGTGTTTGTCGCCCAGAATCTGAAATTCAATGTGATGAGGTTCCTCCACGAACTTCTCCAGATAAACGGTATCGTCGCCAAAAGAAGAAAGTGACTCGCCCTTGGCAGTTGTATAAGCCTCTTCCACCTCTTCCGCACTGTGGATAAGGCGCATACCTTTTCCGCCGCCGCCCATAGATGCTTTCAGCATCACCGGATAACCGATCTTGTTGCAGAGTTCTACGGCTTCTTCCACACTTTTCAGATTCTCCTGTGTGCCGGGAACGACAGGAACTCCTGCCTCGATCATTTTAATACGGGCGGATATCTTGTCGCCCATTGCCTCCATCGTTTCGGGGTCCGGTCCGATAAAAATAATATTTTCTTCCTGACAGCGTCGGGCGAAAGTTGCGTTTTCGGACAGGAAACCATATCCCGGATGAATAGCGTCAGCATGGCATTCCTTTGCCACTTCGATGATTTTTTCTATATTCAGATAACTCTCTTTGGATGCTGCCGGTCCTACGCAATAAGCTTCGTCTGCATAGAGCACGTGCTTCGCGGTCCGGTCTGCTTCGGAGAAAATTGCGATACTCGTTATCTCCATCTCCCGGCAGGAGCGCATCACCCTTATGGCAATTTCACCGCGATTGGCTACTAAGATTTTTTTTATCATACTTTACTCAATTAAGTACATACTTATTTAATGCCTTCCCATCTTCACAGACATAGTCCATCCGACAGAAACACAGTATTTTCTTGATTTGGGGCTTAACAAATGATGTTCTTTCTCCTAACCCACGAGGCAGAAGAACGCTTTACGCGAAGTGGCAGGTCTTCTGACTGTCTCTTGTCTTATAGTGCCTTCCCAAAATAACATCAGTGGCGATAAATTAGTTCATTAATAAGACATTGTATAGAGCTTCACAGCAGCGGGACTGTACGGGATTTACACCCGATTCCCTTTTAATCGTCATCCGTTGGACACGGACTCCGAACCATTTCGGGGGGCAAAGATAAATAAATATTGAATACTGTGTTCTGTTTTTGCACGAAAGTTTCAGTTTTGTGCAATGAATGCTCCGGTAGATTTCCTCTCCTTTACTTTTCCAATAGAACTAAATCTCTGTGTATTAATGTTTATGCGTTAAACCTTCCTCTTTTTGTATTGTTAAGACTCCCACTAATTAATTAAAAGGAGAATCGATATGAAAGAAAAGAAAATAGCTCGTGATACGAGAAACAGAGAGAAACTGGCGGGTGATGACTGGGTAATGGCAGAATTTTATGCAACGTGGTGTCCTCACTGCCAGCGTATGCAGCCTTTGATAAAAGAGTTCAAGAAAGAGATGGAAGGGATAGTCGAGGTAGTACAGGTAGACGTAGACGAGGAAAGTGATCTCGCTAATTTCTATACCATTGAATCCACTCCCACATTCATTCTTTTCAGAAAAGGTGAACAGCTCTGGAGACAATCCGGTGAACTGACGCTGGAAAGATTGGGAAGAGCGGTCAAAGAGTTTAAATCTTGAAAAAGTATTAATAAAAAGGGATGCTTTTCTATGAAAGTTTTAAATCGTGTTATGAAACATACTTTTTTATTTGGATAATTTGCTAATAACACAGAAGTACGTATCTTTGCACTGTGTTTTTCATAGTATTAGATTTAAGGTTAACAAAGGTTGGAGCAAGGCGTTGCTCCTTTTTTTATGCCCGTACCCCGGCTTTCTGTTCAGAGCGGTCTTTATTTCGCCAGCCTTAGTTCGTACAGACAAGCCTGTACTTCCTCTGGACTGCCTGTATGTTTTCCCTCGTCATCCGATAGTTTGATGCATTCTCTCCATTCCTGATTGACATTCATTTTGCATTGCGTGAGTTTCATGACAATGTTGGAAGGGGCAAATCCTGTGTCATTCGTTAGATTGGTACCGATTCCGAAGGAACAGCGAATCTTCTCCTTGCAGTATTCTTGAATTTCCAGTGCCTTCGTGAAGTCGAGAGCGTTGCTGAAGACGATAGTTTTGGTAGTGGCATCAATGCCCAGTTCTTTATAGCGGGCTACCAGTTTATCAATAAAATCAAACTCATTGCCAGAATCGCAGCGTACTCCGTCGAATAGCTTGGCCTGCTTGCGGCTGAGATTGCTCAGGAATATTCCTGAAGTATAAGTGTCGGACAGCGCAATGCCCAAATCTCCGTCGTATACATTCACCCAGTTTTCGAGCGCCATATAGTTGGCGTGCTTATATCCGAACTGTGCCCCATGAAACATGAACCACTCATGCGGATGAGTTCCCATCATTTTCATGCCGTACTTCATGGCAAAGTAGCAGTTGGAAGTTCCGGTACAGTATTTGGCCGTATCATTCAGCCGTTTGATCACCGTCTCCTGCACGTCGATTGAGAATCTTCTCCGCGTGCCGAACTCCGAGAAGCGGAGCTGGTGCTGATTGGACAATTCCACTTTCTCCGACAATTTGCAGAGTATCTCGCTCATATCGGGTATGTTGCCGAAAAACTTGTTTTTGATTTCGGATACGATGGCGAGCAGCGGTACTTCATACAGTGTGACTTTATAAAGAAAATCGCTGACTTCAATATGCAGCCGGCCCGTTGTGTCCAGATGAATATCGATCTTGTCCGGATCAAAACGGAAAGAAGACAGCCATTCCCAATAGACTCTCGGAAGAAACCGGCAATTGCGTGTCATGTATTCCAGTTCCTCTTCCGTAAGTCTCAACCGGCTGAGGTTGCTGAATTCGCTTTTGAGCACTTCCAGAAATTCTTCGGTATATTCAGTTTCGTTTCTGTCATTGAAGCTGAAAGTACCCATTGCGTAAGGGAATAATTTGATATAAGCGTACGAGGTGGTAAACTTATAGAGGTCTGTATCCAGCAGTGTTCTTACAATCATACCGTTTATTATTTAATATGTAAAACGTTGTAAAGTTAGTATTTGTTGGACAATCCTACTGATTAATTGACAATAATTCTTTCTTTAGTAAGTTAATCCCACTTTTAGGGTGATGGAGTGGTGAGACAGTTCTTCCTTGAATTCGGTATGGAAATATTCATCGGTCCGCTGTTTCAGCGTTTCCAGTTGCTGTATTTCATAGCTTAAGGCAATATTCATTTTTAATTTTTGAGTGAGCTTTACTTGTGCTCCTACAGACGGGGAAAGATAAAATCCGCCATTGGTTTCTTTGGCAGCCGCCAATGAGCCACCAATGTTGCATTCCAGATAGGGAGTAAGTTTCTTTGGTCGCGTCATGAAGAACTGTTTTGGAGTATGTTGAAAGAGAGGGGATGAAAAAGAGAATAAATGGACAGTACATCTGGCTTTATTAGCAAAGAGTAAGATACTTTTTGATAGCCAATCGTTCTTATGATAAAAAGCAGGATGTACTGTCCGGGGTATATTTATGATAATTCAACGGTAGGATTGTGAATGGTTAAGCCGCCGTCTACCACAATCGTCTGTCCAGTGATGTATCGTGCATCGTTGGAGGCCAGGAATGCAATGGTGGCGGCAACGTCTTCGGGTTCTCCCAAATAAGGCGTGGCGCACTGTCCCAGAAATATGTTGCGTACTTCTTCGTTCAGATTGTCCAGTGCGGCAGGGGTAAGAACCAGTCCCGGTGCTACGGCATTGCAGCGGATATTTTTCTTTCCCATTTGGGTGGCGATATATTTAGTCAGATTGATGACACCTGCTTTGCTGGCTCCGTAGAGAGTGCCATTGGCGTCGGCTGTCAGTCCGCTTATAGATGCTACGTTTACGATATTTCCGCCTCCGTGAGTGGTCATGATGGGAATGACCTGCTGAGAAAGATACATCGTGCAGCAAAGGTTCAGATGGAATACTTCGTCGAAGTAATCGATATCCAGCTTTTCAATATTCAGATCACGTTTGGGGTCGGTTCCGCCTACGTTGTTTATAAGTACGTCTATCTGACCGTATTCCTTCATGGCGAAATCAACCAGTTCTTTACAGCTTTGGAGTTCGGTAGCGGAGAAATAGATGGGACGCACGTCGGCCCCTGCTTGAGTGAGTTCGGCGGCAAGCTTGTCGGCCCTTTCCTGCGAATGATCGGCGATGACTACTTTTCCTCCTTCGGAGACGATGCGGCGTGTGGTTGCTTCGCCAATGCCACCGGCAGCACCGGTGATGACGACTACTTTGTTTTCAAATCTTTTCATATATGTTGAGAATTTGATGATTACCTTCCTCTAATTAACAGCTAATGAATGGATTTGTTGTTGCCTGTAAACTCTTATTAATAGGAATCGGCAACAGATTCGAAAACTTTTGCATCTCATCCAGTTTTATGGGTTAAATATTTAAGAAGACTGCTAAATGTTAACATGAAGTTGCTTATTTGTTAATGCGGTTCTGATTCTATTAAACCATGTTATAAGATATCCCGTTTTAGCCGGAAAATTTGGAGATGAGGCAAAAGTCCGTATCTTTGTACTGTGTTTTTCATAGTATTAGATTTAAGGTTAACAAAGATTGGCTGTCTGGGATAGATAGCCTTTTTTTTGCTCTTATGCGAAGGAATTATTTGGAGTCCGGGCGTGATTCAGAATAATGAATATTGATTGTTTCGCAGACTTTTCATTTCCCGTTCCTTCACTACATCATCTTCTGCCGGATGCCCGATCAGCAAAGGCGAATTCCTGTCATGTTTCTTAGTGTTATATTCCACACTGTTGTAATTGCCTTTGATGGCGTAACAATAGATGCATCCGTTGAGGCAACTTTCATAAGTGCCTATGTCGATACTTTCAATGCAATTGCAGACATTCCGCTGATTTTTGTCTTTTTTGGCAAGGAGGGGGTAGCCGGTGATTCTTTCGATCAGTTCTTTGTCGATACACAGTCCGGCAGGGATTCCCAAATGTCTCAGATCAACTTTGGAGGTGCAGGTATCCAGTTGGATAGCAGGATATTCGTTGATGGTATTCCTGAAAGAGACGGCTATTTCTTCAATCTCCTCTTTTCGCAACGGCTGTATGTTGAACTGGCCGACTGCGGTGCGGATATGCTGGTAATGGTCAATAAATCCCAGCATACACTTTTCGGTATGGTCTTTAAGTCCGTAGGCAATTTGGGCGAATGCCTCCTTATGGAAAGAAACGTCATATTCCTCGTTAGTCAGTATCGGGTCATAGCGCCAGATCACTTTCTCTTTTCCTATTTTATCCGAAAGGCGTTTGAATATGTCTATTCGTTTGTCGATAGACGGCAGATTATTTTCTAATTTCTCTCCGTAAGGATTGAGGGTGAACTGAAAGTAGTATTTGTAGTCTTGCAGATGATCCAGTTTATCAATCATCGGAGCAGGATTCTTGGTCCAGAACACGATGCAATCTACCACAGCAGGATGTAAGCTGACCTTGCTGATCATTTTAGGATTAAAAGGATTGGGAACTAACACGTATCCTTCTTTAATCCGGTTGAAGAACCATTGCGAATAGAATGCCGGAATATCTGTCCGGCGGCTGGCGCTAATTATCATATTTCAAAGTTACGGTAAAATTGGTTGTATTGCAATAATTCCGTGATGAAAAATAATCAATAGAACGGATGGATGGGAGAATAGAGCATACTGATAAAGGTTTAATAAGAGATGAGAGGAAAAAGCGGACTTAGTTGCTTTTTCAAGAATCTCTTTAAGCAGGAACTGTGAATGAATATGTTAAATGTTAACATGAAAAGTCTGAAATGTTAATGCGCTTCCGAGAATATTAAACCGTGTTATATTATCGTCCGATTCGGCTCTGAAATTTGCTATTTACTTGAAAGGTGGTATATTTGTACTGTGTTTTTTTCATAAGTATTAGATTTAAGGTTAACAAAAGATTGGTTGCTCGTGATGAGTAGCCATTTTTTGTTTTTATACGTCGATAATTGTTTATTCTTTAATCATCGTTAATAGCATCTTGAATTTTTCCACCGTTGTAAGTGTATGTGATACCTATTGTTTGTACATAACAAAAATCGTTTTTTATTGTTATAGTACGGAAAGTAACTAATAAGGAGAACATTATGAAAAAGAAATTTTTATTGTTTGGAGCACTGGTCGGTGCTTTGCTGTTGTCTTCCTGTTCGGGAGGAAGTAAAAAGCAGACTGTATCCTCGGAAAGTACGGAGGAATTGGATGATGCCAGTAAGGTGATCAATTATTATCATATGTCGCTCGCTGTATTGAGGCATGTGGCTAATGCGAAAGATATAAACGCTGTGTTGGGGTACATGGAACAGACTGGGAAAGTGCCTGAAGTTGAACCGATTGCACCTCCGGAAATAGCTGCCCGTGATACAGCGGAATTGTTGGACCCGGGAGACTATTTTAATCCTGAAGTCCGTCAGAATCTAAAGCAGAATTATGCCGGATTGTTTAATGTGCGGACACAGTTCTATGATAACTTCAATAAATTTCTAGCTTATAAGAAGTTGAAAGATACAGCAAAAACGGCTCAGCTTTTGGATGAAAACTATAAGTTGAGCGTAGAACTGTCCGAGTATAAGCAAGTGATTTTTGATATCCTAAGTCCTTTGACCGAACAAGCGGAGAGTGAACTTTTGGCTGATGAGCCGTTGAAAGATCAGATAATGGCGATGCGCAAGATGTCAGGCACGGTGCAGAGCATAATGAATTTGTATTCCCGCAAACATGCAATGGACGGAGTACGGATTGATTTGAAAATGGCGGAGCTGGAGAAGGAACTGAAGGCTGCGGAAAAAATTCCGGCTGTTACCGGTTATGATGAAGAATTGAAGAATTTTCAGAGCTTCCTCTCTACCGTTAAGTCCTTTATGAATGATATGCAGAAGGCAAGAAGTAAAGGTGCATATTCGGACAAAGAATATCAGGCGATGTCAGAAGCCTATGAATACGGGCTTTCTGTTATTTGAAAAATAAGACCCCTTGCCTGGCTATTATATTATACCCAGGCGAGGCATATTTTATGTTTTGTCGTTATTGATAATATCTGTCGATTCTTTTAATAACATCTTATTTTCAGGACTTAAAAGTAAATCACATATAATGGGCTTTTTAGTTTTCCAAATAAGTGTCGGCATGGAGTTATAGGATAAATTATTTTTTATAATGCATTGTAGCAGATGTATAGTCGTTACTTGATATTTATTTTTTAATTCGTTTACTTTACCATAAGTAAGTTTCTTAAATTCTTTCAAAGATTGCAAGATGCTTTCTTCGAAAGCGAGATTTGGAATAGTTTCGAATATATGATTGATATCTGTACGCCCATCTGTTAAAGTAGCTCCAAGACCTGTTTCTTCACAAAAATCAAGTAATGCCTTGAATTTTTTTTGTACAGATTGGTTGGCCATTTCGGTCAAAGGCTTAATTTCTACAACGAAACCTTTCCCATCATCAAGGAAGACTATAGCATCAGGGGTATATTTTCCTCTATCGTATGTGATTGTAATGCCTTGTTCGACATAATAAATAACCTCATGTGATTTTTCTAAACGTTTATAGAATTTTTTCTCAAGCATCGATTCGTAAAAAACATTTCTTTGAAGTTTATTACTATAGAACTCTCCAGCTTCTGATTCTAAATATTTTTTGTTTGGGTCATAGTTTCTATGAGGAGTTATTTGGTGGATTTCTTCAAGAGTCCATGACTTCACATGATCAAACCATATAATTTTGTTTGTAATATCTGTCAATTGTGAATTTTGCTTTTTGGGAAAGATTGTGCTTGTTTCTTTGATTTCTCTTTTCCAGGTTTTGATAATGGAATAATCCTGTTTAAAGTAAAGTTGAGCTAGATCAAAAAGAGTTTCTATGGGATATTCAGACAGATGGCTTTCTTGAAATTTTTTTAAGTAGCAAGCAAAATTGTGTACTTCATCAAGATTGATCTGGTGATTATTAGTCAATAGATTATCAATCTCAATGATGGCTGGGATATTTCTTTTTCTTAAAATTCCGAATTTCTTGAATACTTTTACTTTTAATTGACGGATTCTTTCACGACTAAGTCCTAATTTATCTCCCAAACTTATCATATTTTGTATTTCGTTTCCTTCCAAACCATATAATTCGGAGAAGATGTATTGCTCTCTGTCACTATATAAAGGTGTACCATCTTTTTTAGTGGCTAGTATGCACAGTTTAAGAGCAGTTATGAGACGAAGTCCTTGAGCATCCATACGGTTTTATGTATTGTGTGTATTAATAGAGAACAATATTAGACAATAAAAAAGAAAAAAGACATAAATACTTCTATTCTTTTTATCATTTTAACAGAAGGATAATTCTTTAGGTTTGATTTAATAATTAAATGTCTCTTTTTTACAATACAGATTCAAAGAGACTCTCTACTTTTGCTTCCATAATTAAAAAAGTGATATCTTTGCCATATGCAGTCATTTCAGATTATAAAGCCCGTTCCTGTGCTATCGCCTTACATCCGCCATTATTGGATATTGCAGGATGATGCAGCAGTTCCTGTTTCCGAACGGACTTTGCCCATCGGTTGTATGCAACTTGTTTTTCATAAAGGGAAACAACTCTTCCTGCAGAATGATTCAAAGTTGCAGCCACAGTCTTTTATTTGCGGACAGTCGGTCGGATTCTCCGATGTGTTGTCGACAGGTAGGATAGAGATGATTACGGTTGTTTTTCAACCTTATGCAGCGAAAGCCTTGCTCCACATTCCCGTTCACTTGTTTCATGGGAAGGATGTAGCGATGGATGAAGTGGAGGATGTAGAACTATCGGATTTGGCGAAGCAAGTCACTGATACTTCTGATAATATAGTCTGTATCCGTCTGATAGAGCAGTTTTTTCTTCGTCGTTTATATACTTTTTCCGAGTATAACCTGAAAAGGATGTCTGCTGTCTTTCAGGAAATCAATCTTCAACCACAAATAAATATTCCTCAATTGTCGGAGGCGGCTTGTTTGAGTAGCAAGCAGTTCGGACGTGTTTTTGCCGATTATGTCGGTACGACTCCCAAGGAATATCTTCGTATTGTGCGTATGCAACGTGCTTTATTTCTGTTACAACAGGATGCGACTCTGCCTTTTGTACAAGTGGCCTATGAGTGTGGATACTCCGACCAGTCCCACATGATTAAGGAATTCAAACTATTTTCCGGTTATACGCCTGCAGAATATCTTTCTGTTTGTGCTCCTTATTCTGATTACTTCTCGGAACTTTGAAAATGTCTTTTTTTTCCTATCAGAGCTTTGTGGCATCCCTTACTTTTGCAGTGTCTTTGCAAAGGCTGAATAGTAACCATAAAAAAAGAACGAAATGAAAAAGTTTATTGCATTTTTTGAGATTCCTACAGTTGATTTTCACCGGGCTGTCGATTTCTATGAAACAGTGTTTGGGGTACAGCTTCCGGTTTTTGAATGTGAAGAGGAGAAGATGGCGTGTTTCACGGAAGAAGGTGAAACGGTCGGCGCTATTTTCCATGCTCCCGATTATCTTCCTTCGGAAAAAGGAGTGATTATCTCTTTTAATTGTGAAGACATCGATCAGACACTGGAAAAAGTCCTTCGGAAAGGTGGAAAAATCATGATGCCCAAGACGAAAATCGAAGTAGAGGGCAGAGGCTGGTTTGCCTTGTTTGCGGATAGCGAGGGAAACAGGGTAGGGCTTTACGCCGATAAATAACAGATAGAAGAGAGGAAGATTATCTGTCCGGCGTAGTTACCCATTGATGGGTAATGATGAGCGAAAGTAGAATGAGACTGCATCCGTAAAGAAATGCAGTCTCATTTATTTTTAAATCCTTCTTATTCTACCGGAATATAAATCTCTGTCAACAGCTCTTCGGGAGCGGTTTCGCACGGATTGTTCAGATAGCGTTCGGCACTGGGTTCATCGCGTAGCGTACATTCCATTTCGGGCAGACATTTTCCATAGATAGTATCATATACCGCTTGCAGATTGTCATACGGACCTTTATATAAGAAGATTGCATAACGTCCCGCGGGAAGCGTCTTGAATCCTACATCTCCTTTGGGAACTACCTGTACGGGCATCACCATACATACATCGGTGCGTAATTTCTCGGCTGGTGTCACTTTGGGGTCGTCGTGATAGATGCAGAGCGGGCTGAAATCTCCCATGGGCAGCTTTTGTTCTTTGATGAACTGCCACAGACGTCCCCATGTCCCTCCGTAGTCATTCAGTTTGTAGTCACCGGACAGGCGGATATAAATAACATTGCGTGCAGGTATACTCTTAATTTCACTTTTCAGTTCCAGGTCTGGCCTGATAATCGCTGGTTTCATAATTACAAAGTTTTTATTGTTTCGATACTCTAAAGGAGAAATACCATAAAACTGTCTGAACACTTTCGACAAGGAAGAAGGGGATGAATATCCGATGCGATAGGCAATATCGGCAATTGGAATGTCCGAATAGCGCAATAAACGTGCGGCTGCTTCTGTCCGCGTCCGGACAATAAAGGTACCGATCGGTTCACCGAGGAATGCTTTCATAATTCGGTGAAAATAAAAAGGAGAAAAGTTTGATATCCTGGCCAGCGATTTCAAATCAATGTCTTCTCCTAAATGTTGATTGATATATTCCACCACAACATTTACGCACTTTTGATACTCTTCTTTGGTTGTTTTCTTCTGTTGCATAACTTCTTTTGGTATTTCACTTCGCAAAGGTATTGGTAAAAAAGGGAACGAACTTGTCCGATATTGCTATTATTCATTTTTTTTAATAAAACCTGTTGATTCTCTTTTAGTTACGCTATGAATTTATTTGATGATTTTGAGTATTCCAGAATGGTGCTTTAGTATAAAACATGACCGAATATTTAACTGTTTGAACCCGATTCTTTTTTGAATCTTTAAATAATGTCAATCTGTTAAATAAAATAAGAGAATATGTTATGAACTATTGTTAAAATAGCTATCTTAGTTTCGAATTATTAATAGAGAATAGCCATGGATAAAAGAGTAGTAGGGAACAATGCCGGCAAGGTCTGGTGTGCCCTGAAAGAAATTGGTGAAATTTCGATACCAGAATTGGCGAGAAGATTAAACCTTAGCGTAGAGAGTACAGCATTAGCCGCCGGTTGGCTGGCGAGAGAGAACAAAATTTGTATCCAGCGGAAAAATGGATTAATTGCTTTATCTGATGAAAGCACTTTCCCTTTTAGCTTTGGATAATAAAGAATGCTGTTCGTGAACATCTTTGAAGTTCCATTAACTTATAAGTAAAGAATTGTTGATATAAAGTATCGTAAGTTAAATCTGAACCTGAAGAACTGAATTTAGAAAGAGTTACTCTGTGTATAGGGTAACTCTTTTTAATGTATAATAAACGTATAATAATGCTGTTAGTATCTTCTTCTTTATATGAAAAATATATACTTTATATTAGTGCGAAATTATGTGCGTGAAAATTTAGGGGATCGTTTGTCTATTCTTCAGTCTCTTTATCGGTCGATACTGTGGCGCTACTTTTTATGGCATGAATAACGGCGGAAGTAAATCCCCTGTGCTCCAGTTCATTCAATCCTTTAATGGTGGCTCCACCGGGAGTGGCTGCTTTTTCTATTTCTAACAGCGGGTGGGTGTCGTGATTTAAAATCAGTTCTGTAGCTCCTTCCATGCTATATGCCGTCATTCGCATTGCATCTTCAGCGGAGGTGCCCAATTCTATGCCGGCTTGCATGGCTGCATGAATATATTTTAATGCGAAAGCGATTCCACTAGAAGTTAATGCAGAAATGATATCCAGCTGTTTCTCTTCTGCGAACAAACACTTTCCTCCTTCTTCAAATGTTTGTTTTATGAGTTGCTGGTGTTCTTTGCCGGCTTTGCGTGAAGTTATCAGGGTCAGGCTCGAATGTTCCGTAATGGCGATGTTGGGAACTACCCGGAATATAGGCATTTCGGTTTCCGATAAATGTGCCAGGTGAGAAATAGATATTCCGGTTACCAGTGAAACCAGGATTTGGGTGCGTGAAAATCGTAACGGAGATAATACTTCGTCTACTATACATGGTTTGACAGCCAGAATAATAATGTCGGCTTCCGATATGGCATACTGATTTTCTGTCATTATGCGTATCGCAGGAAATTGTTTGTGCAGATTTTCTAGCTTGTCTGTATGAGGAGTAGAAATGATAATATCTGTTTCGTTGTAGAGATGTCCTTTTGCCAGGCAGGCAGCAACTGCGCTCCCTATGTTTCCGGCTCCTATAATTGTAATTTTCATGTTTTTATGGATTTGTATTTATTACTTTGTTAATCAGGCTGAAAGTCTTTCAAGAAAACGCTGTGACAGAGAATTGAGTAATTGCTTCTTATCAGCCGTGTGAACTGATATTGTGAAACAGTGATCGCTGCCGCCATAAGAAATCAGTGATATGGGGATATGCCTGATTGTTTCCATGATGTTACTTTCCAGTTGTGTACGTTCCCAATGAAGTGATCCTATGATATGTATTACGGACATATTTTCGTCAACGACCATTTCTGTGTATTTGTGCAGTTCTCTTTGAATTATTCGCAGGGTATCACGACTGGCCGTCAGAATCATGGAGACAGAAACATTGGATGAGGCCATTGAGATAACGTTTATCTGATATTTATTAATGACTTCCAGTAATTTGCCCATGAGTAAATAGCCGGGCAGGACGTTCAATGATGTGAAGCGTACAAACGTCACTGAGTCTTGGATAATAATGGCTTTAACACTGCTTTCCGTATCATGGGAAGAGATGTAGAGCCGTTCTGTTTCCAGGTCATGGGTGTCTATTAAGCGGATAACGATATTGGAACGGGCTGCAAGAGTGATACAGTCTGTATAAATTAAGTGTACTCCACTGTTAATCAACTGTTCGGCCTCGGTGTAGGTCAGAGAATGTTGTTCCCTGGCACAGTTCCGGTTGGCATAGATATTCGTGAGTTCGGTTGACAGAATGATTTCGTCTGCTTCGAATATGCTGGCGAGTACGGTAGCATAATAATCATTACGCTTCTCATTCATGAAATCAATTTCGCCATATACATTTTTGCATAAGGAAAGGGGAGCGATGAAAATGTCAGTATCCCGATTCTCATTGATATACTGTCTGATAGATTCCTGAATGTAGGGGATATCCGGTTTCCTTTCCAGATTCATCTGCATAAAAGTACCGGTATCCAATGTACGGGCAGTCAGTCCATGCTGACGCAGGCAGCAGGCAAACAATTCTCCGGATAACCGGTATATTTCGGCTTTTATTATTTTATCAATTAATAAATCGGCTTTGTCTTCCACCAGTTTGTGCATCTTTTCGATACATTCCCGGATATATTTCTTTATATCCGTATTTAGTGGCAAATCTGTTATGAGGTGATCTGCCAGTGTGCAGCAATATTCTTCGATTTTATTGATTGTTGTATGCGAAGCACTGTCTTCTTCGTGAAACCAGCTGATAGAAATATCCTGCAGCCATTCTTGTAGTTGCGTCAGTGTCGGAACCACAACTACGTAAGGATGTTCCTTTAGGATGTAATTGATTACTTGTCTGATTTCATCCTCTTCTTTCATTTTTTCAAATTTGCAAACTTTCATTGTTAACTGATAATTTATTGGTTACTGATCTTTTTCAAAATGATATGCCTTTTTTCAAATAGAGATGGTCTGTTGCCATCGATCTGCTATTTGATAATCAGGTATATTGTTCAGAATCAAATTATTAATTCTATTATTCCCGCTTCTGAAGCAGTCCATTACTAGATGTAATCTGCTAATACCATACCATATTAGGATATGATATAAAAATGACTATCTTTGTAGCGTGATTAATGAACTGACAGTATATCCATCTATTTATGAAACTCTGTATATAGCTACGCTCAACGAATAGCATCCTTTCTAATCAGGCTATTCAGCTATCCGGTAAGCAACGACCCGCTTGCCAAAGAGTTTTTATACCCATTTTTATGAATTTACGAAACTGTGTACTGCTATGAGTATAGTATGCTGTATCGTGCTATTTTTAGTTGAGCAATGAAATATACATATAAGCAAATATGGCTCATCAACTTTCCTGTGATGATGAGCATTCTGATGGAGCAATTAATCAACATTACCGATGCTGTCTTTTTAGGACACGTAGGAGAAATCGAATTGGGAGCATCCGCACTTGCGGGAATATATTATTTAGCGATTTATATGCTGGGATTTGGATTCAGCATTGGTCTGCAGGTTATGATTGCCCGAAGAAATGGGGAACAACATTACAAAGAAGCAGGGCGCACCTTCTTTCAGGGATTATATTTTCTGATGGCGATGGCAATCATGCTTTCTCTGTTGATACAGCTTGTTTCTCCGTTTATTCTGCAACGGCTGATTACTTCTGATGAAATTTATCAGGCTGTGATCCGTTATCTGGACTGGCGTAGTTTCGGACTGTTGTTTTCGTTTCCTTTCTTGGCTTTCCGGGCTTTTCTGGTTGGGATCACGAATACTAAAGCCCTCTCCGGAGCAGCCCTTACGGCAGTCTGTATCAATATGCCTTTCAACTATTTACTGATATTCAAACTAGATATGGGCATATCCGGAGCAGCGATAGCCTCCTCCATTGCTGAGTTTGGAGCGTTTCTCATACTCTTGTTATATATGTGTAAAACGGTAGATAAGAAAAAATATGGTCTGAGTGCTGTCTATGATGGCAGATTGCTGATGAAACTACTACAACTGTCCGTATGGAGTATGCTTCATGCTTTTATCAGTGTCGCTCCCTGGTTTCTGTTTTTTGTGGCTATTGAACATTTGGGGAAGACAGAACTTGCTATTTCCAATATTACCCGAAGTGTGTCTACCCTCTTTTTTGTGATAGTCAATTCTTTCGCTTCTACTACCGGATCGTTAGTCAGCAATCTGATCGGGGCAGGACAGGGGAAGGAACTTTTTCCTGTTTGCCGCAAAGTTCTCAGATTAGGCTATGTGGTAGGGCTTCCATTGATACTGACGGCTCTTTGGGGCAATCAATGGATCATCGGATTTTATACGAATAACGATTACTTAGTCAAACTTGCTTTTTGGCCTTTTATAGTCATGTTGTTGAATTATGTGTTTGCATTGCCCGGATATGTTTATATCAATGCTGTTACAGGTACGGGAAAGACGAGGCTTGCCTTTGTCTTTCAACTGGCTACTATCCTGATCTATCTGATTTATCTATATCTGCTGAGCGAGTGTTTTCATGCATCTTTGTGGGTGTATATGACGGCAGAATATCTGTTCGTTATTCTATTGGGAATACAATCCATTCTGTACTTGAAGAGGAAATCCAAACAGAATATGTACTTTTGTACTTTCAATGATTGATACTTTCTCGAAATGACTGAAGATATAAAGAATAAACTTTTGATGTGTGCAGAGGTGTACCATTGTGCAGGTTTTATCGCAAGTGATCCGGTGCAGTTCCCTCATCGTTATACGCTGAAACAAGATATAGAGATTAGCGGACTGCTGACGGCAATTATGAGTTTTGGCAATCGCAAGCAGATATTGAAGAAAGCGGAAGAACTGCATAAGCTAATGGGAACTTCACCTTATCATTATGTATTATCCCGCCGGTGGGAGGAAGATTTTCCTTCCGGGGCAACCCATAGTTTTTATCGGATGCTGTCGTATGCTGATTTTCATGGATACTTCCGTCGGTTATATACGGCCTATACGCAGTTCGGAACTTTGGAAGATGCTTTGAAGGTATATTCCGGAATACCTATGGAGAAGTTATGTGCATTTCTTGAAGTTTCTGCCAAAAGTCCTCAAAAGAAACTGAATATGTTTTTACGTTGGATGATTCGTCGGGATTCAGAGGTTGATTTGGGCATTTGGGAGAGTTTTGACCGTAAAGACCTGATTGTTCCGTTAGATACTCATGTCTGTAGGGTAGCTTATTACTTCAAGTTGACGGATACGGAAACTTTTTCTCTGAAGAATGCTCGTCGGATTACTGCTGCATTGGCTGAAGTCTTTCCGGATGATCCCTGCCTAGGTGATTTTGCTTTATTTGGATTAGGAGTCAACGGGGAGATTTGAGTTGCAGAAGCTCTATAGAAGTATCAATCAAACCTCTATTAAGTCCGACATATAAAATGGGTTCTGTTTCTGCTGATTCGTTTTTATTTTTTGCTCCAGATTCGTGTATTAAGATTTAAGTCCTCTACAATAGAGACCAATGCATGAATCATGCTGAAATCGTTTTTGAGCTGGCTAAGGTCATCCATCGGTTTCCAGATGCTGGCTTCAAAATGATTTCTTGATTCGGGAATGGCTATCAGGATATTTGAATCTCTGAAACTAATTGTTATGTTTCTATTGAATTCTCTGTCTAGTGCAAGAAGTCGTTCCATCATTGAAGGAGAAAGAAGGTAGCGTGCTTCAATCTGGTCTGTAGAGTAAACATCGAATGTTTTCTCGAAATCCGGATTTTCCAGTTTCACCCGCGAACCGCTGGAGCTTAGTTTGAAAAGACTGTTCCTTAAGATAGTGGTATGGCCCTGAAAGTCTTTCTGAAAATCGGCAATGAAAAAGAAACCTTTAAAGATATCTACCCAATAGTGACTTGTCTGCCCTTTTGAATTGACACGTGTTTTTCTTTCTTCGGCATGAATTTCCGCACAGCAGAAGTCCGTTTTTCCTACACGTCCCTGTATCAGATCTTCTGTGTGATAACGGTCGGGAGAAGTGAACAAGGCACAGTTTCGAAATGTACTTTCTTTGATTCCCTCTTCGGGGGTGAAGACGGCATTTTCACAAAAAGATTGTAATATTTGTGCGATTACTTCCTTTTTATAATAGGAGGATAGCTCCTGTGATTTGGCATTTACACAACTGTAATATATCAACAAAGCAATACCTGCTGCAATGCCAATTCCAATGAGTGCGACATTGATATAAAGTGAAAATGCAATACCAATCACAAAAACAATTCCTCCTGCCCATGTCCCGGTGGAATGTCCCTGCTTCTTTAGTTCTTTGCGTTTTTGTTCAAGACTTTGCAGAGTAGAGGAAAGACTTTGTACCAATGTCTCAAATTGCGGACTTTCTGCCATATTATATATTGTTTTTTACTGATTCAACAAGTTATTCACATTCGGAACAGTACGTTCCTGTTCGGAAATGGAGAATACGTTTTTGCGTGTGAAACCGAACATACCGGCCAACAGATTTGACGGGAAAGTCTGTACTGCATTATTATAGTCAGTGACGCAAGCGTTAAAAGTTCGGCGTGCCGCCGAAAGCTGCTCTTCAGTTTCGTTAAGCGCACGTTGTAACTGTTCGAAGTTTTCAGACGCTTTCAGTTGCGGATAGTTTTCTGCAATGGCAAAAAAGTGTGTACAGGCTTGTGAGAAAGCAGAGTCCAGATTTTCTTTATCCTGATTAGAGAAAGATGCATACGACTTGTTGCGCATTTCCGTAATCTGTGCGAATGTGCTTTTTTCATGTTCTGCATATTCTTTGACTGTAGTTACCAGATTAGGAATCAAGTCGTATCTCTTTTTCAGCATTACGTCGATGGCTGCGAAAGCATTTTCCGTCTCATTTCTTTTTCGCACCAGTGAGTTGTAAATAGCGATGAAAATCACTACTACTACAGCTATAATAATTAGTATAGTCATAACTATATGTCTGGCATCCTCTTGCCGTTTTCTATATTTGTGAATTCGAAGTAGTTTTATTGCGTCAAAGATAAAGAATAAAACTGGAAAATAGAACAGTATTTGGGAGTAAAGAAGAATATATAGCGGAATATTTACTGAATATATCTGACAGAAACCGAATAAAAAAGAATTTCCGATTATCATCATAAAAAGCAGATGTGGAATCGACTTTTACAATGATAATCGAAAATTCAGATAAATCATCAGGACGCTTGTATTTTGTTTGTGTAGTCTTGCCAACCGGCTGCGGTTTTATATTTCTCTACAGATTCGGCGGGAACACGAATGACAGTAATATCATCCGGAAATCCGTACCATATCTTTTCAAATACTTGTGGAGGTGTTATCCCTTCTACCTTGACTTCTTTGATACCTGTGTTATTGAACGCTGAAAAATTAATCTGTGTCACATTTGCCGGAATGGTCAGTTGAGTGACTTTTCTGTTACCGCCCAATAATCCTTGTCCCAATATCCGGATACTTTGTGGAATTTCGAAACGTGTTAATTGGGGACATCCTTCCAGACAGTAAGGGTGAATCATAGCTTCGGGATCATCATTGAAAACAGTTCCGTAAGTTGTCACTTCCGTTAATTCCGGACAGTAATAAAAGGCTCTTTGCGCTATGTTTGTAACACCATTCGGTAACTTCACGGTTGTAATGCTACTTTCCCGGAATGCTTCCAACCCTATTGTTCTGACGTTCTCCGGAATCTCAATCGTTTTCAGTTGAGACGTCTTGAGGAATGCCTGTGCACCGATTTCTGTCAACGTAGCAGGTAATAATACTTCTTCAACGCCTGCATATACAAAGGTGCTTGCGGGAAGTTTAGTGAGTTTAGTCCGGCTTAAATCTGCTTTTTTCAGGTGATAGCAATAGTAGAATATGTTTTCCTCAAGCTGTTCCAGAGTCGAGGGAAATATAACTTCCTGAATAGTTGAATTGAAGAAAGCCATATCTCCGATGGATTTCAGTCCCTCATTGAGTGTCACCTTGTTTGTTTTACTGCCGTTGAAAGCGTTTTTAGGAATGGATTTCACGCTGTTGGGGAGTATGATTTCATCGTACCCTTTCAGGACTTCTGTCAGAACTCCGTTTTCCACACGGACAGGCGCCACCTGAATAGTAAAGCTTTTCTGCTTTCCTTCTATTGTTATGGTCACTTCCTGTTTGTCGACAGGGACAGATGACGAGAAACCACTGATCTGTTTTGGGGCAACATTCACAGACCGTTGTTTCCCATCATCATATTCACCTGTCACTTTGAGTCCAGTTAAGTCTATACTCTCTCCTAATGCATAAATCGTTTTTGCAGGCAGCTGGTCTATGGAAAAACGTTCAAGTAAGGCTCCTGTGGGTTCAGATGGTTGCTCCATCGGAGGCAGTTCCTTCTTGAATTCATCGTTTTCAGTGCTGCAACTCAGTAATGTAAGTCCTGTCATCATTTGCAGGCAAAGTACTATTATTATATTAAGTTTAGTTTGTTTCATTGTGATAAAAGCTTAGTTAGGGAATTGGGTTAAACGTATTTCTATTTTCACTACTTTACCTGCTTCTACGGTTCTGCCGGAAGACCATATCTGGTAGTTATCAGGTCCGCCACCTTCTTGTACCACGAACGTAAAGAACCGTTGCGACTGTGCTGCGAACCATTCTTCTTGTGGTAAAATAAAGGTGGCTATCCCGCTTTCATTGGTCCGGGCAACCGCAGTAGGTAAGGTCAGATTATCTTTCTCAAAAACTTTATAATCTTTTTCATTATACATCTTTACGGGAATACCCGTTGCAATTTTTCCATTCTCATCATAAACGACAACCACTACTTTAGCTTCTCTCACTTCTTCGTTTCCTTTTTCGCACGCTATTATAAAAAGTATGATACCTAGCAGAATAACAATCTTTCTCATAATCTTCTCTTTTTTCAATTTTTTCGAATGCAAAAGTAGTAAGACCGTATCATTTTTGAGTTATGATACGATCTTGTAAATCTAACACTCCTATTTAGATAGTGTTGATATTCAGATGATTATTTTGATTAGATCCTCAGATTTCTAACACTGGCCTAACACCTATCCGAAAAGTGATAAAAACAGGTCCTTGTTAGCTGTTTCTGCTGATTTGATACGTGATTTAAGTCGTGACTTACGGGCATATACATTGGCTACCGTATCTTTCATGAACAGGCTTATTACTTGTGGTGAAAAACCTACAAAGATATAGCAGAGTAACCGGATGTCAGCTTCTTTCATTGCAGGGAAATCATTCCGGAGTTTTTGCATAGCGTTGTCATGGCAGGTATTTACGATTAGCTCCAGTTCTTGCAGCATTTCATTATTTTCTGCAAAATCGGTGATTATTTGTTTCACTTCGTGGAACATGGCGGCCTGTTGTGATGCGGTATTCTCACGTTCATAGTAAGTTTTTCCCAGTTTGTCGATGATGTCAAAACGGGAGGTAATCAATCCTTTTAGATGGTTTTCAGTGTTGCGTTGTCCTTCCATGCGTTCGGTCAGAGTTTTGTACTCGGAATTGGCTTCTTCTGCCAGTAGCAGATAGTGGTCGGTACGTTCGCGTTGCAGTCGCAGGCGTTGGCGGGTGATGTAATAAGCCACTCCTATCATCAGAAGGATTACAGTTGCTGCTGCGATTTCCCAGATAGTACGGTTTTTCATCCGGTATTCGGCAAAGTCAGTCCGTTCTTTAAAATATTCGCGCTCCACCATACCGGCGGAAAACTGCATGTTCGAGCGTGTCAGCGAATCAGTCAGATAGATATAACGATGTATGTTATCAGTTGCTTTCTCAAAGTTCCTGGCTTGTGCTTCAATACGATATGCGGTATATTGCAGGTCGGCCAGGTCACGGATATCGGTAGTCTTTGTTTCTGCGAGAGCCAGGTAGTAGCGTGCGCTGTCTATACGATTTTTCAGGAGGTTCACATCTACCAGTGTATGGTATCCGTACAAGGTATCCTGTCGGGCGGAAAGTTCGATGCGTTGCAGCAGGTCATGAGGTATTTGTCGCTTGCCTGATACTACATAAAGGGAGGCAAGATTCGTGAGGCTGGCTTTTGCGAGGTGATCGTTCTTTTGTTCGTCGGCCAGATCAAGAGCGGCGGCGTAGAGACGCATTGCTTTCTCTATGTCTTTCGAATGAAAAGCTGCGGCTGCCATATCAAGTGTTGACTCCGTTTCTTCACGTACATTATCCGACTGCCGGAAGTTATTGCGGGCTTCACGGAAATAATGATAAGCCCGACTGTAGTTCATCTGTTCATAATATACTTCACCGATTTGCCCGTATAGCAGTCCTGCATAATAGGGCTCATTAGTGTCTTTCAGTTTCTCTTCTATTTTGAGAAAAAGGCGCAATGCTCCCGGTTTGTCTCCTGCCCGTAGTTTGATTCGTCCCCAATAATAGAGAGTCTTACATTGGTGTCGTAAATCTTTGGAATAGTGTTTATAATGGCTCCAAGCCTGGCGGATCAGCGAATCATCCGTTACCTTAATATGGTTTTTATCTAATGCTTCCGAATAAAGCAAGGCATATCTGGCCTGTTCGGCCTGACTGCCTTCCCGCCTGAGCTGCTTTAATATTGTCAAGGCACTGTCCGGCTTATTTTGTAACAGAGCTTCCGCCTCGTCAAGCCGGGAAATATGTTCTCTATTATAACATCCTGTAAAAAAGAGAATAGCTGATAGTCCAAGTATAATTCTGCATTTCATGCTGTGAATGTAGTAAAAATCTCTCGGATTTGAAATAAGGAGTAGTGCCTTTTTTTAATGATGACTGCATTGTCACATTATTTTTTATCGTTGTGATTCTTCCTGTTTCTCCATAACGTATATTATTGGGGAATTTGTTCGCGTGCAAAATAGAAATTAGCAGGTAAACGTTGAAGAACTTCTTCCTTTGATACGGAAAAATCAGAGTGGGCGTTGAATCGTTTTAGGACTAAGATTCCCACTTTTCGTGTACTTGTCTCGTCAGGGAAAGGAGCTACTGTATCAATGGCCGGAATAGTGGGCTGGTATATCAATACCTTCTGCTTTATGACGATTTGATATCCCCAGCCATTTTCTGATTGAAATATTTCTAATTCAGCTTTTGGTTCTTCTTCATCTTCAATTATTAAAATTGAGTGATGAAGAAGAATGATGATTAGCAATGACAACAGACTAATCCAAAGCGTGCTAGTTACGGTTTTCATATGCATCATTGTCGTCATATTCATAGGGATGCAGTTCCCAAATATCATCAAAGCGGTATGTGTTGCTTTTGCCTGTTACAATAAATCCTTTGTCATTATTGGAGAAGGAAGCAGTTGCTGTGCGGGGAGCGCCTTTGAACTTGGCAACCTCTTCCCATAAATCAGTAGCAGGAGAGTATTTCCATGTATTGCTGCGTAAGTCAGGAGCTCCACCGCAGGTCAGATAAGCCTGTCCGTCAATAACAAAAGCGACTCCATAAATTCGTGTTATACTGTTATATTTATTATCATATGTCGCATCAGATGTATCTGAAATATCGCGGAGTTGAATCCAGCGTTTTTGAGAAGGATCATATTTCCAGAAATCTTTCACATATTCACCATTATTGTATCCGGCGCAAACATAAGCAATATTATCTATCACAAAGCTGGCGGCTCCCCGACGCTTGCTGCCTCCCAGGCTCACAATTTGTTCCCATGTGTCAGTTAGCGGGGTATAGCTGTAGAAGTCTTTCAGGTAGTTCCCGTCATATCCGCTGCCCAGGTATCCTTTGTCTGACAATCCGAATGCTGTAGCATCATTGCGGGCGCTTCCCGGATAATCAGTTTTCGAACTCCATACATTTGTTTCCGGATTATACTCCCAAAAATCCTTGAAATAGTTTTTTCCGTCATAACCTGTACCGAAATATCCTTTAGTATCTATAGAGAAAGCTGTGGCTGAGCTGCGGGGAGTTCCTGGAAAAGAAGCTTTTTGTGTCCAGAAATCAAGTTCCATATCGTATTCCCAAAGGTCATTAAGATGTTTTCTGCCGTCATATCCACCGGTTAGATATCCCTTATTGCCAATAGTGAAAGAGGTTGCTTCCCCGCGTGCCAAACCGTCAAAGTCGGACACGCGATACCATTTACCCATTAAATCTTCGTCTTCCTCGTCGTTGCTACAAGAAATAGTGATAACAGAAAAGATTGTTATCAAGAGTACTAATAAATTTTGATGTTTCATCCTGTATAATCATATTATATTTATGGGTGCAAAAGAACAAGGCTTTCATGTGACTGACAAATTGAATCGGTGAGACTGCTGATTTGCACCGTAAACAGAGTATACAGGCAGGTGAATTGACTGGCAATATTTAAAAACAGGTTTTGCCTTTATGAATGATATATTCCCGGGGAGATATGAGTGGATTGACGGGTTAAAATTGTATGCTTGAATAGTAATTCTCTCTTTTGCCCTTAAAAAAGTACTATGCATAAATTGTTGATTGTTATTGGCTTTTGTTTAGTCACATTTTTAGGAGTGATATCGTGCTATGATGAGCACAATACTTTTGGGGACAGGTTAGTTGATTCAGATTTACGTAATATAAGGATGGACACAAGTTCAATTATCACAACTGCTGTTTTGATAGACTCTTTAGAAACCTCCGGAAAACAAGTTGTCCTGGCGGGCAGATACTTGCATCCGGTATGGGGGAAGGTCTCAGCTGCCAGTTATATTCCTTATTTGCGTCCGGAATATTCGACGGAAGCAGATGTAACGGTGTTGTTTGATTCATTGATGCTGATACTTTCGAGTAATAGTAGTTTTGTGGGAGATACTACTTTGTTGCAACAATATTCGATTCATTTGCTTTCTGAAAAAATAATGTTGAATGATAATGGTTATTTGTACAATAATTCTTCATTTGTTTATGAGTCCGAACCCTTGGCTGTTTACTCTTTTATGCCCAGGCCTAATGTTGCTGAAAAAATGGAAATTCGTTTGCCGGATAAGCTTGGGCAAGACTTGCTTACTCGTTTTCACAATCATGATGAATCGGTTGCTGTCAATCATTTTGAGGATTATTTTAAAGGAATTGTAATAGTCCCCGATGTACAACAGAGTTATTCATTATTGAGCTTTCAGGTATCAGATTCATTGTCGGCCTTAGTGTTGCATTATCATATTGAAGGAGGTTATGAGAATCATCAGCAATTGGTCTTTTCGCCGAATACTGTCACACAATTTAATCAGTTGACACATGATCGGCTTGATACTCCTATGGAACCTTATCCGTTGAAAAAAGTAGAAATACCTTCAGCGGATTTGGGAAATCGGGGACTGTTGTTTGCCGGCATCGGGTGGTATACCCGTCTTGAGTTTCCTTATCTGAACAATATAATGGAGCAGGGAGAATATGTGCATATTGAGAAAGCAGGATTGAAGATATATCCTGAATATGGAACTTATTCGGATTTTAACGCATTACCGGATAGTATCTTTTTGTACATAGCAGATGAAAATAATGTAGTGACTGATGCTGTGAAGGACTATTTAGGAAAGCAGGTGCAGGGAGGAAAGTTGGTGAAGGATGATTTATTCCTCGGAAATACATATTATTATTTTGATGTGACTCAATTTATGAAAGAAGAGTTGGGAGCTTCCGGAAAATACAAACATAATCTTCAGTTGGTATTCAATAGTGATGATTATACCAAGACATTGAAGAATCTGACTTTCAGTGCCCCCAATGGACAAAATCCTATTATTTTACAACTAAATTACAAGATATATGAAAGCTATTAACTGCATAACTTTTTTTTTGTTGATTACATTAAAAGCACAGGCACAGAACGTAATGACTTCATCGCCTTACTCCATGTTCGGTATAGGTGAACTGGAATCCGGACTTTACGGCCAAAATGCAGCTATGGGTGGTGTTTCTTATGGGATGCGAAATTCTACGCTGATAAATATCGAAAATCCGGCAGGATTGACAGCATTAGACAGTAAACGGTTATTGACAGAGCTCTCTATATTCGCAAAAAATGAATCATATACTTCCGGAAGCAGTTCTAATCAGGCTTTTACCGGAAGTTTCTCTGCTTTAATGCTGGGAGGGCGGGTTATTCCACGATGGTATATGGCAGTGAGTCTGACTCCCTATAGCTCAGTTGGCTATTATTTTCACTCTTCTCAGCCAATAGAAGGAGCCCCTCATGAAAGTTATGCTGCTGCATTTACGGGAAGTGGTGGAATATCAAAGGTAAGTTGGTCTAATGCTTATCTTTTATCTCGGCATTGGTCGTTGGGAGCGAATATCAGTTATCTGTTTGGCAACATTGTATTGTCTGAACAGCAAAGTGATCTGGTCGTTGAAAAAAGGATGCATGCGCGATCGCTTTATGCCAATTTAGGGATTCAGTATCATCGTGCATTGACTCATGATTTGTCTTATACATGGGGAGTTGTTTATGGTTATCGGCAGAAACTGAATATAACTAATCGGAAGTATATAGTAAATGACAAGACACAAGATAAAAAGAAGCAAAAAAGTCAGAAACAGAGTTTGCCTCAATATTTTGGAATAGGAGGGGCTGTACAGTATAAGAAATGTACGTATGCGATGGACTATGCTTTTCAGCAATATAGTTCTTTGACATCCGTAGATAGCCGGATCAAATTTCGGGATGTAAACGAATGTCGTATCGGAATTTGTTATTTTCCGAACGGTTACCCTTCAGACAGTTTTTGGAAACGAGTAGCTTATAAAACCAGAGTCAATATTTCTAATTCGTATATGGAAATTAATGGGAATCCGGGATTTTCTTTACGATTGAATGCAGGATTGAGTTTGCCTGTATTTAGAGGAAGAATTGATGCTGCTGTTTTTTATGACCGGACACAACTGAGAAAAGGAGCATTAAATCGGGATGTTGTAGGTATTACAGTTTCTTTTGCGTTGAACGAGATATTCTATAAGGGAAAACTTAAATGAACGAAATAGGACTTATTTGTAATATGCGATGCAATATAGCGCCCGAAATTTCATTTACTCATAAGAATAGGGCGGTTTACCGCCTGTTTTGTCCGTTTCGCCGGCTTGTTTAAGATAAAGTGGGCGGATTGATTATTTTTGTGGGGTTAAAAAACAAACAAGATTATGCTGCGATCGACAAGAAATGAATTTTTTATTGGGTTCACCATATCGGTGATTCTTTCTCTTTTTGCCAATTTTACATTGTTGATACGTCGTTATAATCTGATGATGGACTCAAAAGTGGCCGGCTTTTCTTTTGAATGGGAAAAATATGAACTATGGTTCTCTGTTTTCTGGTTTTTCTTTTTTTCTTTCGCATTATTTCTTCTTTATAGGTGGGTGTACAGGTGGGGGAATAAAATATTCAGGCGTGAAGAAATAAAGGTGATAGGCTTTACAATGGGAATTGTTTTAGTTGTTGCTTTGGGGTTAATCAGGCTATATCCTGTCTTAAATAAATTAGTTATAGGGAAAATATATAATAATGTATCCGGTTCTCATCCTTATGCGGGACGTTCGGTTTTAATAACAAAGGCTACCTCAAAGACGCTGGATGTACCTCCCGATTCTGTAGTGTATCATGATAAGGTTCGGGTAGGGGTCAATGCTGTATTTTCCACAGATTCTTATCCCAGTCCATTGTTGATAGAGCATATCTTTGTTTTGTTGACTATTATGTTAACTATGCTTTTACTCCATCTTTTAGATAAAAAGCAGGAGATGAAACTAGAATATGAAAAGATAAAAATTGAGAAACTACAAAATTCATATAATGCTTTGATGGGGCAAATCAATCCGCATTTTTTCTTTAATTCATTGAACGGACTAAATTCGCTGATTCGTATAGGAGAGCGGGAAAGGACACTTGAATATCTGGATGGTTTATCCAATGTTTTCAGGTACATTTTGCAAAGTAATCATAAGACGTTGGTGCCTCTTGATGAAGAACTACAATTTATCAAGGCATATACTTATTTACTTGGTGTGCGGTATGAGAATAAATTGTTTTTCTCTATTCAGGTTGACGAAATCTGTCTGCAGATGCGCCTTCCTATTCTCAGTCTGCTTCCACTGATTGAAAATGCAGTTAAGCATAATATTATCAGTATGCAACATCCTTTGCGCATTGAAATTTATACTACGTCAGAAAATTTACTTGTGGTCTCTAATCATATTCAACCCAAAATGGAAGAGCGCGTTTGCAATGGGATAGGTCTTAAGAATCTCCAGGGGCGCTATGAGATGTTGGTCGGCAGGAATATACAGATAGACGATTCTAATGGAGTTTTTACAGTCTCCCTGCCTTTATTAAATGTATTGAAATAAATTATGAAAGCGATAATTATTGAAGACGAGACGGCAGCTTTGAGTAGTCTGAAGGCTGTTTTACAGCAAAATTCGGTGGTTGAAATAGAAGTGATTGCGGAATTGGAAAGTATTGAAGATAGTGTGGAGTGGTTTCAATGCTCGTTACAGCCGGATCTTATTTTTATGGATATTCATCTGGCGGATGGATTGGCGTTTAAGATCTTCGAACAGGTAGATATTGTGGCTCCGGTGGTGTTTACCACTGCTTATGACGAATACGCTTTAGAAGCTTTCCGGGTCAGTAGCATTGATTATCTGTTGAAACCTGTGACCCTCAGTTCGCTGGAACATGCTTTGAATAAGTTTTTTCTTTTCAATCCTGCAGAACGGGAGGAGCATATTCAGAGAACTAATTCTGCCATTAAAAATCGTTGTGAAGTGAGAAAGCTACTGATTATGCTTGCTGATAAGTTTTATCCGCTTTCGATAGATGATATTTATTATTTCTATACTGCCCGGGAGAAAGTTACCGCCTATACCTTTGATGGAAAAAAGCACCCTGTAGACCGCACGCTGGATACGCTTGGCGAACAATTAGACCAGCGCTTTTTCTTTCGTGCTAATCGTCAATTTATTATATCCCGTAAATCCATCAGAGATGTAAATCTTTGGTTGGGTAACCGGCTTTCTGTCAACTTACTTTTGCCTGTTCCGGAGCGTATCATCATTAGTAAGGTGAAGACTCCGATATTTAAGAAGTGGCTTATGCAGGAAGATTACTGAAACTGTTCACCTTAAACTGCTGTCCTGTTCATCTGCGAAGAATCCCCGTTGGCCGGTGTTTAACTTTAGTCTATGAATGTTTTCCTTTAATTTGTATCTGGAAACCAGAACAATTAAAACAAGATGTTATGCTGAAATGTATCACTTTTGACGGGGATGTTACTACACTCAATGATTTGATGGAATATCTGGAACAGATAAACCGAATCTTGGCTGAAGTCAGTGCACAGCTAAGCAATAAACAAGTTGCACAACCTGTTTTTCTCCGTGAGGGAACTCGGATTGTGCGTCTTAATCAGGAAGATATTTTATATTTGGAAGGATATGGCGGAGATTATATTAAGGTACATCGGACAGAAGGAAAGCCTATACTTTCGCAAGTGAGTCTGAAACGTTTTGAGGAATGTCTTGGGGGAAATTTTTGTCGTGTGCACCGTTCCTATATTATTTCATTATCTCATATTAATTATATCGAGCGGAAAAGGATTCGTATCGGAGGTGCTCTGATTCCAATCAGTGATTCTTATCTACCCTTGTTAATGAGCAAGTTGTGTCTACAAATATAGGCTATAGCATAGATTCTAAATATTTTCAATGTATCACATTAAAAAAACATTCTTATGATTTACAAAATGAAATTATTAAAAACTGGAGTGAAGAATTTATTTTTTTTGCTGTTTCCAGTTGTTGCTTTATTGGTGGTTGCTTACACTCCTGTTCAGGCACAGGACTGTGCAGACAAGGCAGGTGTTCATACTTTCATGACATCGGGTATGATAAATGATACGGTTATCATTTCTCAAATAAAATCGGATTCTTTGGTTGATGCTGTCTCTTATTCTCCAGGAAGTATACCAGCTATATTTACTTTTCTAGGGAAAAACATTAATTATTTGCCAAAAGCAATTGAGAATAAGAGTCAGGGGGATATGATAGTGGATTTTACTTTGACAAAAAATGGAAAAGTAACAAATAGCAGGATTCTCAAAGGGATTTGTCCTGATTTAGATCAAGAGGTACTCCGAGCTATTAATGAATTGCCTGAATTGAAGTCTGTAAAGGAAGATGCAGATTATAGAGTAACAGTAAACTTTGCTTTACCGGATGGAGTGGTGGCATCTAAACCTCAAGTGTCTGTTACCGGAGTAGAAACAAGTCATTCGAAATTTGCTATGAGAAGAATGGCTGGAGCAAAGTATGGCTCTATGATTGTTTATGGGGCACCTAACACGGAAGGCGACTCTGTAGTTATAAAGACGACGACATCGATAACAACCTGCAATTCTGATAATGTTATTGATAACAATATCAGATAGGTTAAACCGAAGAAATTGATCCTTGTATTTTCAGGTAAGAAATACCTTATAATATTGGAGAAATAAACATCTTTAGTAATGCTTAAAAAATAATTTTAGTCTCACGGTCTCACTGTAGACTATCTAGTATGCTGACAATCATTAATATAATGAATGAGAGATACCTTTCCGAACAAGTGTCTCTCATTGTTTTTTCATCAAAAACCACCTATTTTCGATTATCTCTCACATCAAAGTAAGTACATAAGATGTGGTCCGCTATATCTGTTTAAAACCAGCAGTTATTTGTATGTTAAGTCACTGTATCCTAGATGTTATCCTATATATATAATTGTGTTAGCTAACTGACATCTTCATCGTTCCACCCGGATGAACAGTCCATATCACCTAGGTGGACAGGTCAGTTCATCCGGGTGCAATGATCTGTTCACCCGGGTGGAACGATGAAAATGTCAGTTAGTTAATACACAAACTTTATGTACTTCCCTAATAATGGTTGACTTGTTTATCTCTAATAGCTGCTATGTGTTGACTAGAAATATTACTAACCCTGGCAGCTGTTTACTTTATTATTTATTATTCCTGCCTCCGGTTTACTT
>NZ_JAMOKH010000040.1:0-56989 GCF_023656585.1 Bacteroides sp. B1-V-101
GTAAACCGGAGGCAGGAATAATAAATAATAAAGTAAACAGCTGCCAGGGTTAGTAATATTTCTAGTCAACACATAGCAGCTATTAGAGATAAACAAGTCAACCATTATTAGGGAAGTACAAGATCTATTTGGTTTCCTACGCCGGAACCGATGGTTTCAAGCGGCTGAAACTCTAGTTTCAAATAGAGGAAACTTTAGTTCCAAGCTGATGAAACTTTAGTTTCAAACGGTCGAAACTCTAGTTTCAAGCTCCAGAAACTAAAAAGCTCTATATAGAACCGAACATAAGAAGCCGTTAATGCAAAACAGTGTGACGGCAAGATTTGCCATCACACTGTCATCACATACTGCTGTCACAGCATTAACCATTCATATTCAAACCATTATGCCCCATAATGTGACAGATGACGGCAAATAATAGTTTTTATTTCTATAGAAGAAGCACCACAGATTCCCCCATTACAACTTATTCAGTCCAAATACAAAATGATGGTTTCCTTCCTTTACCAACACTGTTTTCTTCTTGATATTCACCTTTTTCGTTCCCATCTTGCATGAAACCGCATCGTCAGGAATGCAAACTGTGGCAGTTGTTCCCGCCGGAACCGTCAGCTGAAGGTTCAGTTGGTTACCTTTCAATTCCCAATTGACAGCAATAGTGCCGTAGGGCGATTCTTTCGTCGCTTTTGTCCAAGTCACACCATTCGGTATCTGAGGATCGACATAGAAATGGCGGTATCCCGGTTCAGCCTCATCAAGACGTATTCCTCCCAAAGCCTGATAGAACCAGATTCCAATACCATTATAACAGTTATGTACACGGCTACGTTCTCCGCTCCAGTACTCCCAGGTTGCCGTTGCACCATGATCGATCATATACAAATAGCCGGGATAGTCTCGTTTCTTCATCATCTGATAGAAGAAATCCACTTTTTTGTTCTGAACAGCCCATTCTGTCAGGATAGGTACTCCCACCAAACCGACAGCGATATGTCCTTTATGCTTTTCTTCGGTCATGGCGACCACATTCTCTTTCACTTTATCGTACAAAGAATCGGGCACAACACCTACCAACATAGGATAGCACATATCCAACTGCGAACCTGTAGCATAAATTCCTTCATCCGCACGATAGAAAGTCTCATGAATCAGCTTGTTGAGCTTCTCTCTACGGGCAGCAAAACCTTCCGCTTCTTCTTTTTTACCTAATGTCAAGGCCGTCTTATACATAGTGCCCAGACAATCGCTGATGAAACAGTTACTAACCAAATCCACTGAAGCCTGATTGCCTGCATCTACCCCCATCGGTGCCAGCCAGTCACCCAAATACCAGTCGCGATATTTGGTATCGGGCCAACGCTTCAGCAAACCATCTACCGTATATTTATCCACATACTTGAACCACTCTTTCATTTGAGAATAATATCTCTCGATCAGTCGGGGATCATTATAGTTGACATATGTTCTCCACGGAGCCTGTACAAAGAATCCGCACCAATACGGACCACCGCCACCGGCACCCGGATTAGGACCAACATGCGGCAGACTTCCTCCTTCACGCATAGAATCTCCCCATGTCTGTATCCAGTTCTCGAAAGTCGGGGCTACATCGTACATCGTCTGCAAAGACATCGTTGACGAGTTTCCGTCACCCCCATATCCGGCACGTTCCAGATGCGGACAGTCTACCATATAGCCGCTGAACGTCAGACATTTCATCGTATACTGAATCATATCGTGGATAGCATTCAAGTCGGCATCCGAACATTCAAAAGTAGCAGCCTGTTTGTAATCTCCATAAATCTGCAGAGATTTCATAGCACCCGTTTCCGGCTTTTGCGGAAGATTGGAGATACGCACATACCGGAAGGCATGATGATTGAATTTATTTCTGAAACATTCTCCCTGCTTGCCACCGGATACATATATATCACTTTCACCTTGTTTGTCAAATTCACCGTCTTTCGTCAGATTGTCACTATATTCCATCGTGACTTCGTGACCTGCCGGCAACACAGGCATCTGCATTTCAAACCATCCGGTCTGAACTTTCCCCATATCTACCAACCATGTACCTTCGCCCAGATTTTTGACCGAAACAGCTTGCAAAATCTGATGTATCTTGTTCACTTCACACATTTGAGGCGAAACGATATGATCGGGAACATTCACTGTCACCACAGGAGCCCATTTCATTTTATCCAACGCCTGTGACGAAAGATCTCTCGGAAGAATTCTTCCATCCACCCTCTCACCGCCGAACTGCAAAGCCCGCCAAGTACCTGTATCCGAATAGCCGCTTTCGCGCCCGTTCCATGAACGGTCTGTCTTCGCCACTACTTCCCATTTACCATTTCTCAACACATCCAGCTCTGCTTTTACCAGCGGACCTTCATAAGCCGCTCCGAAAGTAGTTGTCTTGTACCATCCCCGACCGAGCCAGATGAGCAAGTCGTTTTCTCCCTCTTTCAGATAAGGAGTGATATCATAAGTGACAATCAGCGAACGCTTGGTCAAATGTGAAACAGCAGGTGTAAGGACGTCTTCGCCTACTTTCTTTCCATTGACGTAAATTTCGTGATAACCTAACGTATTTATATGCAAAAAAGAAGTCTCTCCCTTCGTCATATTGATTTTCTTGCGTAGAATAGGAGCACAAATCTTACCACCTTCGGCAGACGACCCGATATATTCGCCTTGCATCTGCGACTTATCCAAAATACCTACACCAAAACGGGCAACCGGACTCCACACCGAAGCTTGTTTTTTGGAATCCCATACACGTACCCTCCAATAACATAAGGAACGGGAAGTTAACGCTTTTCCCTGATAAGGCACCATTACCGAAGCATCGGATTTCAACTTCCCGGTGTTCCACAAGTCTGCCTTACCCTGCAACAACAAAATACTGTCCGAAGCCACCTGTATTTCATAATAGGCTTGCCCGCCCTTCACTCCGTCACCTTTCAATTTCCAACTGAAATGAGGGGTTACATTATCAATCCCCAACGGGTCAATAAGATTCTCACATTTTAGCTCCACCAGATGGAAAGGCGGAGTCTTCTCATTTCCATACGCCGTCAATGACAGACAACAGAAACTCAAAATCAAACCTAAACATAACAATCGTTTCATACTATTCATCTTCTATTTTTTAATGACTTACTTAAGAATGACAAAGTGATAGACGCCCGATGATACCTCCATCCAGGCAGAATCCACTTTATCTATTACAATATTACTGACTTCACTTACCGGTTTTCCGGATTCCAGCACCGTTCTGCCACCCCAATCAGGAATTATCACCGTAGCGGATGTATTTGCAGGTACTTCTATCTTAATATTCAGATTTCCGTTCTCATCTATCTTCCAATCCGAACTAATCTTGCCATACTGACTGTCATACGTAGCTCTGCAATATTTCAAATCGGGCACTATCATCGGCTCAATATAAAAATGCTTCATCCCCGGATCAGACTGATCGGGCTTGATGCCTGCCAGTGAATGATAGAACCATGCCACGACACTTCCGAACATCGGATGGCAATGTCCGCAACCTTCATCGTTTCCATCTCCATTCCATGTTTCCCAAAGTGTATTATTCTTCTTGTCAGCCAGATAACCATAACTTGGAAAGTCACGCTGGTTCATCAGCTTATAAGCGAGGTCTGCCCTTCCATTTTCCGTCAGCACCTGCAGTAAAAGTGGAGTGGCAAGTATACCTGTATCAAAGTGATAATTGACCTTTTCCAAATGTCCGAGTAAAGCTGCGAACACTTTCTCCCGCTTACCATCCGGAACAAGTCCGAATGCCAGCGCAAATACATCGGCCCCTTGTTTTCCCTCCCCATAATGATGGGTTGCTTCATTGTAAAATGCAGCGTTGAAGTTCTTTCTGATCGTTTCGGCAAGTGTACGCAGATGATGCTCGTCATTTTTCTTGTTCAGAATACCCGCAACATCCGCCATGATGCAAGTGACATGATAGAAGTATGCCGTATTCACCAATGAGGCAGGAATTTCAATTCTGTTGTGAGGAGTAGACCACTCACCCAGACACCATCCGTTCGGTTCCTCCCTCACGACTATCCCCTTATCATCTGTACGGGTCTGAAGATATTCAACCCAATGCTTCATTCCCTGGTAATGTTCCCGTAAGAGTGTAGTGTCACCATAGTGACAGAAATAATTCCAGGGTATAACTACATAAGCCGATCCCCATGCAGGTCCTCCGCCTCCACCGCCAAAAGGTGCGGTATGAGGAACATAGCCTGTATTCTTATTGCTTGCATCACTAATGTCAGTAACAAACTTTCTGAGAAGACGAGTCATGTCATACGAATAGAGCAGGCTTTCCGTGATGACTTGTCCGTCACCGGTATAAGCCAATCGTTCGCGGTGCGGGTCGCTACTTATTATGCCTTTGAAATTAGCATGCATCGTACGGTTATAAGCCTCACAGATGTTATTAAAAAGTTCGTTAGAGCATTCAAAGCTTCCTGTATTCCTGATATCCGTATAGATGGATTTCACCTGTATGCTTTGGCCGGAGATTGCAACTCCTTCTGTAGCAATCACTTCTATCTTTTTAAACGCATGCCAGGTAAACTTGGGTTCCCATCTTTCTTCCTGCCCGCCTTTCAGTATATATACATCTTCCTGCCCATAGTTCAAGCCCTCATCACTGATGAAACGCAGTTTCACAGAGTCTCCTGCCCTACCTTTCACAGATAGTTCGCACCAGCCCGAAACGGTTTCGGGCAGAGTGAAGATATACAAAGAGTCGTTTGCCTGTTCAAAATGGGTATCTACCGTTCCCATCACTTTCGTAAATGGAATCGTTTGTGCCTGCAAAGCACCCGTAGGAGGACGAACTGCCAAAGCCGGTCTCCAGGCAGAATCATCATAACCTTCCCGGTTCCAGGAACCAAGTTCAAGACGGGCATCATAAACTTCACCTGTAAATATGGCATCATGCAGAATCGGCCCCGTAGTCGTTTTCCATGAAGGATCGGACACCACTGTTTCCCTGCTTCCGTCTTTGTATTCAATCTCCAGTTGCAGTATCAGTTTAGGAACATCATACCACATATGACCTTCCACAATACGGTCCCGCTGATTATACCAGCCATTACCCAATACGACACCAATCACATTGTTCTGTTTCTTCAAATAGGAAGTGACATCAAATACATTATAAAGTACTCTCTGCGTCGACTGGTCATCATAATGATACAAAAGTTTTTTCAACGATCTCTTATCATAATTCGTAACGGCAGGAGCCAATACCTGATCGCCTATTTTATTTCCGTTGAAAGACATTTCATAGAAACCTAATCCGCAGACATATACCACAGCCTTTTTGACGGTTTTCTTAACAGTAAACTCCTTACGAAAATACGGTGCCGGATATGTCAGCGTCGAATCCGGATATAAATCTTCTGTCTGCCCTATCCATTTTGCCTTCCAGTCGGATGGTTTCAATAATCCCATATTCCAGCTCGATGCCTCACTCCATTTCGTAGGAGTGTTATTTTCATCCCAAACCATCACTTTCCAATAAAGCTGCGCTCCGGATGACAAAGGTTTCCCCCGATAGTTAATGACAGACTCTGATGAACTGACTTTACCGGAATCCCAATAATCACCTTTTCCTTTATTGAGCTGTTTCAGACTGCCAGATACAATGATACGATAGGCCGTCTGCCTTTTTCCTCTTTCATCTGACGCCAGTTGCCATTGAAGTACCGGTTGCCGGCTCTCAATAACTATCGGATTCTCCATCTTGTCACAACGCAGATTCACGACATGGGCATTGTCTCTTCCATAGGTAAAGGAAGAAAATGCGATCAACAGCAAGAGAGTTCCAATTAATCTATTCATATTGTCCAATTAAAGAGTTTTTTGCAATCTACACATCATGACCATTATTCAATCTTTGTCAGACTCACTGTATGAGTGACAGGCTTATTGATTTTATAAATGGTTTCAACAATGGTTTTCATATAATTACCCCAGACTTCACGTACCTCAGGATGCATCGCTTTGACATACCAGTCATAACTCATCCGAAGGAAAACATCTTTGGGCAAATATTCTTTAAGTTTATCAATAGCCTGTTGATTATCTGCAAATAACAGTCCCTCCTTTTTCAAGAAAGAATATTCTGTCCACAAATATTCTCTGAAACGTTTCTCCATTTCAAACCGTTCCTCATTCAGATACATAATCTTCATAGCTTGTTGATATTGGGGAGTATTCGGGTAATCTGCCAGATTGATCCCATCCGCCAATTGTTCCGCTGAAAAATCATCAATAAACTGATTATCAATCGTCAGCCGATAAGTTCCTTTCTCCAGATTCGTCACCTGAAAGCGTTCCTGATTGAACTCTTCCATAAACGGAACGAGCTGCATGGCATCACGTTGCGACCTTTTACTACCCCAGCCACTTCTCGATACAGAATCCAGCGGATAAGGAAGAGCCTCAGCCAGATAGTCGAAAGTTAAATTGCTTCCGTTCTTCTTCAATTTTGAAACTTTACAGTTCTTACGAGCCATTATAGATGAACGATGTGCATCAATAGAGACTGACGACACTTCATTTCCCGCCAATCCCTGCGCTTTCAAAAACAGATAAGCCATGACCATCTGACCATCATTATCCGGATGGATTCGATCTATCCTACAAAAAGTAAATGTAGAGTCTTTCTCCTGTTCCTTCAGACTTAGTTCTCTCATTGGCTGATTAAAATCAACAAAGCCCCAGTCATTCTTTTTTGCCGATGCCCGTTGGGCGTCTATTATTTTAAGAATAGCGTCGTTCTTTCCGTGCAAAATAAAATGATTGAACCTGGAGGTCTCATCATAAGGAGAGCCACCTATCAGCACCTTGGTTATTTTATTTTTAGCCAACAATCGTTCTTCTATTTCCCGATAGCTCTCCAACGACTTTGCAATCCGTTCTTCCGACAGTTCTTTCGCATTGTCTTTCATGTAAACATCATAACCGGTATCGTTCATACCGAAAGTCAGTGTCACATAAGTCGGTTTTCTGTCGAAAACGTCATAATCCAGCCGGTCTTTGATATCCCATGCACTCTCTCCGCCAATTCCGGCATTCATGATAGTAATCGGCTGGTCGGGAAAGCGGGTCATGTAATATAGCCAGATAAATGAATGATAATGTCCGCCATGAGTAATGCTGTTTCCCACAAATACCACACGCTCCCCCTTTTCGAACCGGGGAATTGCAGTCTGTGCCTGCAGGCAGCCACAACTCAGACAAATCAAAGATAACAACCAGAATATCTTCATCTCTACTTTTATATATCCAGTTTATTCTGCTCTACTTTTCCGTACTGTTTCACCAATACACTCACGCCACCTTTCAGCAGTTCGGGTGCTGCCTCCATACTGATCACCTTTTCTTCGCCCGGCATCAACGTTACATAATTATCGGACATGATAACAGGAAGCACGCGTTCTTGTGTAGTCTTATTGACAAGTCTCATCCGATTGGCAAAAGCCACCATACCGGAATTGTTCTTCACAGCTATTTTCATCTTTCCGTCAGCCATCGATTTATCGACCAACCGGCAAGACAAATCAGCTTCCGGAAGTGTATTCAGCAAGGTATAATCAAGGTCTCTCACGCCATTCCGCCAATAGAAGTTTTCGGAGAGCAGATCACCCTTAGCATCTGTCAGTTCCAGTTTAATGAAATGAAGCGGAGTCAGTTCTTCTATTCCCTTCGGCTTCTCACCGTAGACTTCGAACTCAAACAATGAATATCCGAATGATGTGGCACGACTGATACCTGCCAGTTTTACATAACGGGCAGCAACCGGTTCCAGCTCAATCTGTTCCGTACCGCCTTTTCCTTCCTTATTGGTATAAACGGTTTTCCACTCCTTCGCATCATTCGAAACTTGCAGCTCATATCTCTTAGCACAAGCCGCTTCCCATTTCAAAATTACTTTTTCTATTTTCTCCTCTTTGCCAAGATCAATGTATATCCATTGAGGATCGCTGTATGCACTTTCCCAACGGCTTCCGGCACCTCCGTCAGCCACCATCGAAGCACTTTTAGAAGCACTTGTTGAGGAAGATGCAATGACATTCTTTCCGTAAGCCAGATTGAAGGGGTTAAAGTTCAACGTAAATGCTTCAGCTATATCGCTGGCTGCCACGTCTACCTGTTTTGTCTGGCCGTATACAGTAACTTCCTTTCCATTCAGGTCGTAGATGGTAGCTTTGGCTGTTGCCCCTTTCAGGTCCTTCGCCGTAGTGTTGACTGCTTTTATGCTGTTATTGGAAGCATTCCATTGGATATGCAGAGGTTCACAAGCCTTTTTCGCCCCCCAGTAAGCACCTGTAGGATCGTAATAATAATCGTAAGTCTGCCATACAAACGAAGGATAGGCAGGATGGCTCATCCAGATGAGAAGTCCAGCGGCGTCATTCCACATCTTGTCGTTCCAAGCCTCATACATTCCTTTCATTACTTCGATATTCAGCAACTGTGCCTTCTCGCAGAACTCTTCCAGTCCGAATGATTCTCCATACTGGGTGTTCACTGAATTCTTGTAGTTTATAGGATTGGCGTTGGATGCTTCCTTACCGAAGAAATGCTTGTTCCATACGTTATCGTCATCATTCTTCAACTGCTCGTCAGTAGGCAGAGGCCACCAGTCTTTCTGCGGGATAAACTCTTTCACACTTTCGAATGTAGGGAAAGTAGCCGTACCTATCTCTGTACGCATACCGTAACCGTGATCAATACCATACGGATAAGCCGGTGTATTAAATGCCAGATTGCTGCCTGATGTTTCAAAATGATGTCTTGGAGGCTGATTTCCCCACCAGCCACTTCCGGACAATCCGTCCTGATTGGAGCATGACTTGTACATACGGTCATTGTTATCCTCTTTGGCAATCATTTCACGCAGGTAATTATCCAAATCGGGTGTCGGATGCGTTTCATTGGCTCCACACCAGATAGCGATGGAAGGATGGTTTCTGAGACGTCTGACTTTATCAAGGGCATTCGCCTTGAACGCTTCCGGTTGGGCTACATCATTATATGCCACATACAGCCAGAAGTCATTCCATACCATTATTCCGTATTTATCACAATAGTCATAAAACTCATCATCGGTCACACAACCTGTCCACAGACGAATCATATTGTAATTCATCTCCTTATGCAGACGGATCTTCGTTTCATATTCTTCACCCTGGCAACGAAGCAGATACTCACTCATTCCCCAGTTTCCACCTTTCAGGTAAATCTTCTGCCCATTGATAAAGAATGTCAGTACAGGATATCCCACTACGTTATCTACCATCTTATACTCATACTTCTTGATACCGAATGTCATTTCCTTTACATCCGACACCTGTCCGTCAACCGAACAAGTCAGTTGGCAGGTATAGAGATTAGGTTCACCATAACCATTCGGCCACCAAAGTCTCGGGTTATCAATGACCAGCTGTTTTATTTCTTCTTTATCTATAAATAATTTGGCTGTCGTTCCTCCCTCTACCCGTATATCTTTAGAAAAGGAAATGTTTCTCGGCTGAATAACTCCAGCAACAACCACTTCCTTCGGAGAAGAAGAAGCATTTCTGATATCTGTCGAAATGGATATCTCAGCTTGCTGTAAAGTCGGCAACTCGGAACGTACCCACGGGTCTTCCATAATTACATCTCCGGTAACAGCAAGGTAGGCATTACCTGTGATACCCGCCAAACGTCCTGGTATATAAGGCATCCAGTCCCAACCGGCACCTGCCAGATAACTGGGGCTGCAAGCAACTCCATACGGGTCTTTAGCTTTACGCGTCTTTTTCTGGTCGGGATCGGTGATCAAGACGGCTATCGCATTCTTGCCGGACTTCTTAACCAAATCAGTCACATCAAATTTTGAACGCAACATATGACCGCTTACATCTTTCACAGATGTTTTCGTTCCTGATATCTTCTCTCCGTTAAAATAGAAATCAGCAAAGCGGTTGGTATTGTCAAAATGGAGCCATACACGCTTTCCTTCCGAATAAGATACCGGAAGCTCAAATTCTGTACGATACCAGAACGGACGGTTATAAAACGTCTCGTCTACTTTATAAATATTATCAGCGTAATTAGGATCGGGAACAATTCCTGCTTCAACATAAGCAGTAAAAACAGTTCCCGGTACTACACCCTTGACAAAACCGGACATTTCAAATCCCGGAGTAGATATCTGTTCTCCGGTCATATTCTCCAAATCCGCCTGGGGTTTCACTTCCCAAAGAATCTGCGGGTTCGAACTGTTCAACGACATCTTTGTACTCTGCTCCGCACATCCCGTCTGGATAAGAGCAAATACTGCCGATACTATAAAAAGACCAAGTTTATTCATCATGCTATCAAGATTTTAAAGTAACAATTAGTTTTGGGGATCTTTATTTAATCAGATCCCCCATTCAGTGTTAGGCTTATCACCCATAAACAGCTCCAATGTTCCTCCGGCTGCAATATCTGCAAAGTCCAGATAACACTTATTGTATTCCTTGCCGTTCAGCAAAGCCTTCTGTATATATAGATTATTTGCGTTGTTATCGTGTGCAATCACTGTAAATATTTCTCCTGAATAATACTTCGGATCCAGTCGGAACTCTACCTTATCAAAAACAGGACTTGTTATTTCCATCCGCGTGTTCCCCGGACAAGAAGGATGAATGCCGGAAGCAGCCAGAATATACCACGCCGACATCTGTCCAACATCCTCATTTCCTACAATCCCTTCTACTTTGTTGGCATATGCCTTTTCACAAATATGACGTGTCCACTTCTGCGTATCCCATGGCGCACCCAACTGGTTGAAGAGGAAAGGAACAAAATGTACCGGTTCGTTGGCGTGATTATAATATTCATTCCACAACAAGTTGGAAGGAGTCTTATCAAACAGATTAGTCAGATCCGCTATCACTTTTTCTTTGCCTCCCATCAGTTCGACCATGCCCGTCACATCGTGCGGCACGAACCATCCCTGCTGGTAAGCATTGGACTCAATGCAACCATACCATTCCTTTGTCAGTGCATTCTCCGGCCAAGGTTCCCAGGAACCATCCGCATTTCGTGGGCGGAACCATCCTTTCTCCTTGTCAAATATATTGCGATAAGCCTGTCCTTTTTCATAAAAACGTCGGGCTTCATCTTCTTTTCCCAGTGCTTTAGCCAATTGAGAAACACACCAGTCTGCATAAGCATATTCCAAAGTGTATGAAATGCTTAATGGTTCAGGAGTATAACCTAACAAATCATTGCCGAATTTGCGTGATGTATTGACTGCGTATTGATAAGCTTTCTCAGCATCGTAAGTGCGGATTCCCTTTATATAGGCATCAGCCAATACGGATAATGCAGGATTACCCAGCATACATCCTGAATAAGAATTCAGCAGTTCCCAACGTTCGTAATATTCGCGTCCGCTTTGCTCAGCCATAGTAATCAACGAGTTCAGTTCGTCACTTACCAGACGCGGATTGATAATCGTCTGCAAAGGGAACTGACTACGAAATACATCCCAACCGCTGAATATAGTACGTTTGGTAAATGTACTGTCACCTGCATGTGTCTCTTTATCTCCGCCTACATAGCGGCCGTCTACATCCGAATAGATTCGTGGATCGATCATTGTGTGGTACAAAGCGGTATAGAACACCGTTTTCTCTTCATCCGTACCTCCGGATATCTGTACACGGCTAAGTTCTTTGTTCCATAAATCATTCGCCTCCTGTCTCACCTGATCAAAGTTTTTAGAAGCTATTTCCTTTTTAAAGTTATTGGCAGCACCCTCCATATCTACAAAAGAGATGCCTACTTTCATTTCTACTTCTTCTCCTTCCGTAGTCGGGAATTCGGTGAAGAAACCCAGATGTTTGCCTTCCAGTTCTTTCTTACCTGTTATCACCGGAGTCTGTGAAACACGTGTCAGATAAGGAATACTAACGACTTCATCACGCTTCCGGACCCAATTATCAGGGATATCCGCACTCCAGAATCCATAATTACTCAACGGCTTGCTGAATTGCGCATAATAATAAACGGTATAATCGGCACTGCCTTCTCCATTACCCCATCCGCCACCGTCAGGAGTACACTTCATCCAGCCTTGAATCGTATTTTCATTTACCACCTTCACATATTGAACTGTAGAAGTACCGCCCACTCTGCGTGCCAGGTCGATCTGAATACGCGACTGTTCATTCGAAGGGAAAGTAAACCGCAATATTCCACAATGGGGTGTAGCACTAGTCTCTGCTTTGATCTTATAATCAGTCAGCTCTACAGAGTAATATCCCGCTTTCGCAGTCTCGGTAGCTTTATCATAGGCAGAACGGTATCCTTTGATACTGTCATTATTCTCTTTACCCGCTACTTTCAGCAATTCACCGGTGGTAGGCATGACGAGGAAGTTTCCTAATTCACCAAACCACCCCACACCACTCATCTGAGTAAAAGCAAATCCTTCAATTGTCTTATGTTCATCACTATAACCGGAGCCGTTATCACCTCCTGTTATTGTATTCGGACTCACTTGCACCATACCATAAGGAGTGGTCGCTCCCGGAAAAGTCTTACCCAATCCATGATAAACACCTGCAGCCCCCACACTGGTGCTGGCGCCGATAAACGGATTTACATAATCAGTCGGAACCAGATCTGCTGTAGCTGTATCCGTCGATGAACAAGCGGTCATCCATAAAAAAGAGCAAGCAATTAAAAGATTAGCAGTAGCTTTATACATAAAAATATTTCAGTTTACTATTAATAGAATATATTTATAAATCAATTCAGTACGAAAGTCTTTATACCGAAACGGGGCATTGAAACAATCATTTCAGTTTTCCCGGCACGTGTTTTTATCTTCTTTTGTTCCAGGCAGTTTCCATTCAGATCTACTTCCTCTATCCGGGATAAAGGCATGTTTAAAGTAATTTTTCGCTGTGCATTGTCTCCTTCCGCATTGAACAGACGCAGCATGATCTTCCCGTCCTGCAGTCCAGCTGCACTAATCTGATAACCGGTATTGCGCAAATCAACAAATGATTTTGATTCCAGTTCTGCCGACGAATGATAAGAACCTAACAATGGTTCATTCCAACAGTCACTGCTAGTAGCAATGCAAGCTTTATCCCACTTCCCACGATGAGGGATAATAGCATATTTCATTTTCAACGGACCTGTAATCTTATAATCAGGTCCCCAAAGTCCCGGACCGGAATATTGTGCCGTCAAACCTAACGGGTAATCTTCTCCGTGAGAATAAGAAGTAGTATGGTCTGACAATAATGCCAGCGCATAATCTCCTTTTTGTTCCGCCAAATCCACCCAGTTAAGAATAATATTATGCTTAATCTGATCCCAGGTATTAAAGAAAGTATTATCCAGTTTACTTTCGCAAACATCAAACGGCGCATTTTTATAAATACGAGACGAACCAAGATCTACCGGAAACAAGACACTCAGTTTAAACCGGTCGTCACAATATGCTCTGCGATTGTCCCGCCAGTGCGTTTCGCGATATTCACCGATTCCCACATTCTTTCTCCAATTGATGGTAAGGTCAAAGTCAATACGCTTATCCCCGCGGGCAAGAGTCACAATCTGCGTAAAAGGATGTGTAGCGATTTCGCCTTCTATCTTTACCTTTGTCTCATAGCAATTATTTCTCAGAACAGTCATCTTTGCAGGTGTCTCCGTAGAAGAACGGAATTTTTCTTCTTCATAAAAGTATCCCCGCAGTTCACCTAAAGCATACTCACCGGATTGTTTGGCAAAGTCTTTGTTTCCCTCTTTCTTTGCAACCAAGCTTTTAATAATTCCTCCCTTCGACAAGTCAAAAACAATCTTATACAATTCATTTTCGACTATATATTCCCGTTCGTTCACTGCACACTGACCTCCTGAAACCGTTCTTTTACCTAACCTTTTTTGTTTGATACGATACGTGGAGTAGCCGAGGGGGGGAACTTCTGCTTCAAAAAACAATCTTGTTTTTTTACCTTCTCTTTCTATAGAGTAACCTATCTTCTTTCCTTTCCAGTTACAAACTTCCAATTCGTCATCTGCATACTCATCTGGAAGCAGGATATTCATCATCTCTGTTCGTTGAATTCCCAGAGTATTATAAACACGTATATATCCCTGCTGACCGTCCACAGGCGTATTTCCCTGATCAAAGCTCCGTACGGATGCTTCCGTTATCTTATCAGCAATGGTATTGGTCTGATCCGTCCACCGCTTGATTGCATCTGCCCATGTACCATACCTATGTAAACCATTATACGGTACAATCCATGAATCATGATGTTGTGCCAGCATCAATGTGCGCCAGGCTTCATCCACATCCGCCTGAGCATAGCTATAGCCATTCTCCAAATGAGCTATGACGGACATTTTCTCTGCCATCACTATCTTATTCTCGGAAGTACGTACCTCCTGTGCAATCCTTTGCATCACTTGGCTGCCCCACATCAGATTGACACGCATATCTTCTTGCGAGAAACGATAATCATCATCTGTTTTACCAATGGAAATATTCTCTATGTAATCTTTCCATCTTACATATTTGGAATTATTTTTGATTTTCTTTCCACTACCCAGCCACGGTCCGTTTTTCCATCCAGCATCCTGAAAACACATACCTACCGGATGCTCGATTCCTGCATCACGGCAAGCGTTTAAATATTCCTCTGAATTTCCCCAGGCAGTCGTCTGCCAAGTAGATCCCCGTTCCAGTTTCTCGCAAGCATAACGGGGTACGGTTAGTATGGAAGTTCCATCGGTTCCTATCCAGTTGACCAGTTCTCCACCATAAGCACTGGTATAGCCTCCCCAGCACGTATTCGGGCATTTGAGAACAGCATACTTAAATCCTAACGACTTGAGTATCTGCGGCAAGCAGCTTGTAAAACAAGGTTCTTCCACTGAATAAGTCAGAAAACTTACTTCCGGAAAATGTTTATTTATCTTGGATATACCATATTGAAACTGACGAATAATACTTTCACCTGAAATATTGTAGCAGTATGGCTGCGCATAGGTCGGATTCGTAAATTCTACTTGCTCGCCGGCTGCGAGATTTTTAAATTGACGATAAGCTTCGGGGGTTTGTACCTGAACCGTATCCCACGTCTCAGGTTCTATCTCCATGCAGATTCGCCAGTCGGGATGCATGGTCAGCTGGTCTACGATAAACTGGGTTTTCCACTTCACCGGATAGTGCCCGTATATCCCTCCATGATATCCGTCAACGAAAGATGGCTGCTGCGAATGAACATACGAACAAATAAAAACAGCTAATAACAGGATACTAATTTTATTCATGGTATCTAATGCCTATTTATTTTTGCGTTTTTCTATCCGATTCATAAATTCAGATAACTTACGCTGAGCAAGTTCCTTATCCTCTTTCGGAGCCAACCAGTCTATTAGTGCTACCAGATGCTGATATTCTAAAAAGTCCTCTTGTAGTCCCCCGTCATGGATTACTTCCAACAGAAATTCATTTTTTTCTCCGGAAGTCAATTCACCTGCAAAATACTTATTTATATTATTTTTCATTTATACGTACTTTTTACAAAAGAACGATTAACTCAACAAATACCCCTAAAAGAATATCTATAATTTAATTAAAAGTTATGCAGCCAGACACATACTGAGCTTTACTCTTAATTTTTTGAGCGCTATTCCCATCTGACATTCAACTGTATTGACGGAAATTCCCAAGCGTTCGGAGATTTCTTTATACTTCAGTCCTTCCATACGACTCAACAAGAATATGTCACGACACCGTTTCGGCAAACTGTTGATTGCAGCCCGAACAAGTATTTCAGTGTCATTCCCCACTGACATATCAGAACCATCAAACCTGTCTAAAGATTGTAGCTTTAAATTTAACTCTATTTCAAAAGAAGTCTGCATAACTTCTACATATTTTTGCTCGAATATTTTATGTTTCAAATGGTCCAGACATCTGTTCTTTACCAATCTAAAAAGATATGCATTCATATTCTCAACGTGATCCATAGAATCTCGTCTTTCCCACAGGTCTGTGAACACATCTTGCGTTATGTTTTCTGCATCCTCTTCCAGTATTACAAATTCTCTTGCAAACCGAACCAGTTTTGAATAATAAGTGAGATACATTTCTGAAAAGCTCATAGTTGTGTTTCTTTAGAATTAGTATTCAGTTATCAAAAATCTTGTGATGCAAATATAGAGATGAAAAAAGCCTACTTCTGATGGGAAGTAGGCTGTAAAGTAGACTTTTTTAAGACTTTATTTTAATTAACAACTTATAAATCAACATATTGAAAAATAAGCATTATCATGTTTTGGTAAACTAAATAGAATCATTTTTGAGACAAAGAACCGAGCTTTTTCACCTCTTCTTCGAATAGATTGCTATCCAGGACAGACATTCGCTTCACTTTACTCTTATAATTATAAATTGTTTGTACGGAGTAATGCAGAAATACAGCAATCTGTCCAACATCTGTAATCCCCATTCGTATCAAGGCAAATATGCGTAGCTCCGTATTCAACTGGTCCTTTTCCAGTCTATAGTGTTCTTCGGGCTTCAACAGGGAATTAAATTCTTCGACAAAGTTAGGATACAGTTTCAGGAATGCTTTATCAAAGTTAGTATATAGTCCTTCAAGCTCTTTCTCAAAAGGACGGGAGGAAGACTTATAAAGATCGTCGACTTGTCCGGTCTTTATTTTCCGGTTGACATTCTTTCTGTATTCATCGAGTTTATTTATATATACGGCACACTGATTCATAAAGTAGCCGACATACCTTTCCTTTATCAGATTGGCCTCATCCAGATTTTTATTCAATGCCACCAACTCCTCATTCATACACTTTAGATTCTTCTTGGCCCGGGAAACAATCTTCGTCTGCTTGTAAGTGAAATATAATGCAAGGGCAAGAGCTACGACCAATAAGCTGGTCAGCAAAATGTAAAAGCGAAGATTCTGCTTCTCCAGTCTATAGAGATAAGTACTCTCTATAATAGGATGAATACGCGCAATCACCGTATTCTTGAATCGGGAATTATAAAAGATAGCATCACTCAAAGCCACCTTTATATAATTATAAGCTCTGTCAATGTCACCTTTATGATACAGATTAACCGCCAGAGTCAGTAATGCCTCATTCTCCTTGACTGCCAGTTTGGTATCTGTCATAGCAGCTAATATCAGATACTTTTCTTCCAGTTCAAGATTCCCAGACAGCTTATAGGCTCTTGAAAGCCCCATAGCCATCATAGCATAGCCATGAGTTTCCGGTTGCTGCTTATCATATATCTTAATTAATATCTCAAGAGCCTCCGAAAATTTTCCTTCATCTTGAAGCTTGACAGCTTTTTCTTTAAAATATTCATCTGATTGATCGTACAGAATAGTCATCACAGTATCCCGATAGGCTTCTTTTTGTACCATATATTCACTTGAGAACCGGGCATCATCCGTATATTTAATAAGGTTCTCATAGTAGCGGATATGATTCCAACAATATAAAGCCTTCAGATAATCAGGTAATGTATCGCATTTAATAGACTTGAAGATATCGGTAGCCTGAACAAACAACCCCGATAATGAATAAACAAAAGCTAATTGCAGTCTGCCTTCCAGTAAGTAGGTGTTATTACCCATTTTTTGGGCTATTTCAATATTTTCATTGATATACTGTTCTGCCGAATCGCAGACAAATGTTGAATACTGGCTAATAATCTCGGAATTCAGACGATACATATCGTCCAAGGTCTTTTGTTCCTTCTTTTTTGCTTTCAGCTCTTTGATAGTAGCTTCCTTCTTTTCTGTATACACAAGACGCTCAGAAATCACTTTATCTAAAACTTTCAATAGAGAATCATTCTCGTTATTTGCATAAAGATTCAACAAAGAACCCAGTAGGATTGTTATAAAGCAAAGTGTGTGTTTCATATCAATGTGTTATATACAATTTGCAAAAAAATGAATTTTCTTTGGGTAATTCGTCAAAAAGAACGTAAATCGTTCTTTTTATTACATCTTTTAACCAAACAAGAACGGATGTATACCATAAAAGAAGAAGATTCTCCAGAGTAGCACTGAAATAAGAACGGACTTGAAATAAAGCAAGTTAAAAAATACTTTTTTGTAACCCCGACTTTGCAAAAAACATGAATATTAATCCTATATTTGCAGCCGTTAAAAGAGAAAGATGAAACAAAGCTTAAAATACGGACTATTTCTGGTACTTGCTTTGCTGATCCATGTTGTTTCCAATGAAGCAATGGAAGATAACTGCAGAGTATCCCCCCCGACATATCGCCAGGAGAAGTGCTACGTATCTCAGGATCATCCTGTTCATAATGCTCTTGAACGTCTTCATTATTTCTATTCTACCCAGTCTTGTGATATGAGTCATGCGGATGTTGCACACATCCCTACAGATAAAAGCGTGCAATTGCTGATTACTTATTTCCGTGAATACAAAAGCCAGCAAAACACGTCTCAGACTCATTCACTCCATATTCCCAAGTACTTTTACGATCCTATTACATATTATATATATGGTTTAAGGAAGATCGTCATTTAGACGGTACAATCCATTATCTTATTCGTCAATTCATTACAGTTGGTTTCATCCGGGTGTGGAGAAACTAATTGTTTATTTCTATATAATATTCAATCTAAACAGCTATTGAAATTATGAATTTTACATTTTTAGTTGTTGTTTTACTGACAGCGCTCGCTTTTGTCGGTGTAGTAATAGCCCTTTCACGAGCTATTTCACCACGTTCGTACAATGTACAAAAGTTTGAAGCTTATGAATGTGGTATACCAACGCGTGGTAAATCATGGATGCAGTTCCGTGTAGGTTACTACCTGTTTGCCATCCTGTTCCTGATGTTCGACGTGGAAACAGCTTTTCTGTTCCCTTGGGCAGTAGTAATGCATGACATGGGACCTCAGGGGCTCGTTAGTATTCTCTTCTTCTTTATTATTTTGGTTCTGGGCCTTGCTTATGCCTGGAGGAAAGGAGCTTTGGAATGGAAATAACCAAAAAACCGAAAATAAAATCAATTCCGTATGATGAGTTCATCGACAATGAGTCATTGGAAAAGTTGGTCAAGGAACTTAATGCCGGAGGAGCGAACGTTTTTCTTGGGGTTCTGGACGACCTTGTCAACTGGGGACGCAGCAATTCACTGTGGCCGCTTACTTTCGCAACCAGCTGTTGCGGCATCGAATTCATGGCACTGGGTGCCGCGCGTTATGATATGGCCCGCTTCGGGTTCGAAGTAGCACGTGCCAGTCCGCGCCAAGCTGATATGATCATGGTCTGCGGAACAATCACCAACAAGATGGCACCGGTACTGAAACGTTTGTACGATCAGATGCCCGATCCGAAATATGTAGTTGCCGTAGGCGGATGTGCTGTCAGCGGAGGGCCTTTCAAGAAGTCTTATCATGTGCTGAATGGAGTAGATAAGATTCTTCCGGTCGATGTATATATCCCCGGATGTCCGCCCCGCCCGGAAGCTTTCTATTACGGCATGATGCAACTACAACGCAAAGTGAAAATAGAGAAATTCTTTGGTGGAACGAACAGAAAAGAGAAGAAACCGGAATTTATGAAATGAAGAATGAGGAACGAAGAATTATGCAAGAAATACAATTTATAGTCCCTGCAGCGTTACACGACGAAATGCTGCGCTTGCGAAATGAAAAACAGATAGACTTCCTTGAAAGCCTCACTGGTATGGACTGGGGAGTAGCAGACGAAAAAGACGCACCGGAGAAACTCCGTGGTTTAGGCGTTGTCTACCATCTGGAATCGACTGTTACGGGAGAACGGATAGCACTGAAAACAGCCGTTACCGACCGTGAACGACCGGAAATTCCGTCAGTCAGCGATATATGGAAAATAGCCGACTTCTACGAACGTGAAGTGTTCGACTACTATGGCATTGTTTTCGTAGGGCATCCCGATATGCGCCGCCTTTACTTACGTAATGACTGGGTAGGATACCCCATGCGTAAAGATAATGATCCGGAGAAAGATAATCCGCTTTGTATGGCTAACGAAGAGACGTTCGATACAACACAGGAAATAGAACTTAATCCGGACGGAACGATTAAAAACAGAGAAATGAAACTCTTTGGAGAAGAAGAGTATGTAGTCAACATTGGCCCGCAACACCCTGCAACTCACGGTGTAATGCGCTTCCGCGTTTCTCTTGAAGGTGAAATTATTCGTAAGATCGATGCTAACTGCGGTTATATCCATCGGGGTATCGAGAAAATGAACGAGAGTCTTACATATCCGCAGACATTGGCATTGACTGACCGCCTCGACTATCTGGGCGCACATCAGAACCGTCACGCTTTGTGTATGTGCATCGAGAAAGCGATGGGCATCGAAGTGAGCGACCGTGTCAAATACATTCGTACAATTATGGATGAGCTGCAACGTATCGACTCTCACTTACTGTTCTACTCCGCCCTCGCCATGGACCTTGGAGCACTTACTGCTTTCTTCTACGGATTCCGTGACCGTGAAAAGATTCTCGATATTTTTGAAGAGACTTGCGGCGGACGTCTGATCATGAACTACAATACCATCGGCGGTGTACAGGCCGACCTTCATCCTAACTTCGTCAAGCGGGTAAAAGAATTTATCCCTTATATGAGAGGTATCATTCACGAATACCACGACATATTTACCGGCAACATTATCGCTCAGAGCCGTATGAAGGGCGTCGGAGTGTTAAGCCGTGAAGATGCAATCTCATTCGGTTGCACCGGGGGTACAGGCCGTGCTTCTGGCTGGGCTTGCGATGTACGTAAGCGGATACCGTACGGTGTATATGACAAGGTAGACTTCCAGGAAATTGTTTATACGGAAGGAGACTGTTTCGCCCGTTATCTGGTACGTATGGACGAAATCATGGAGAGTCTGAAGATTATAGAGCAGTTGATAGACAACATTCCCGAAGGCCCGTATCAGGAAAAGATGAAACCGATCATCCGCGTTCCCGAAGGCAGTTATTATGCCGCCGTAGAAGGAAGCCGCGGAGAATTCGGAGTCTTTCTCGAAAGTCAGGGTGACAAGATGCCTTATCGCCTGCACTATCGTGCTACGGGATTGCCACTTGTTGCTGCAATCGACACGATTTGCCGCGGAGCGAAAATTGCCGACTTGATTGCCATCGGAGGAACACTGGACTATGTAGTTCCGGACATCGACCGATAAACAAGAGATAAAAAACAAGTATTAAGTATAAAGTAGTAAGTATTAACCGACTATGCAATATGATATACGCTATATTCCGCATGGAATTAATACTTAATACTTAAAACCTAATAATTAAAATATATATGTTCGACTTTAGTATAGTAACAAACTGGATACATGAGCTGCTGCTCTCCGTTATGCCGGAGGGATGGGCCATCTTTATAGAGTGCATAGCTGTCGGCGTGTGCATCGTTGCACTATATGCTATTCTGGCTATCGTACTGATTTACATGGAACGCAAAGTCTGTGGTTTCTTCCAGTGCCGCCTCGGTCCGAACCGTGTCGGTAAATGGGGTTCTATTCAAGTGATATGCGATGTACTCAAGATGCTGACCAAGGAGATTTTCACTCCGAAGGATGCCGACCGCTTCCTCTACAATCTGGCTCCATTCATGGTGATTATCGCCTCGTTCCTCACTTTCGCTTGTATTCCTTTTAATAAAGGAGCGGAAATTCTGAATTTTAATGTGGGCGTATTCTTCCTGCTGGCTGCTTCCAGCATCGGTGTGGTAGGTATTCTGCTTGCCGGTTGGGGTAGTAACAACAAGTTTTCGCTGATCGGTGCCATGCGAAGTGGCGCACAGATCATCAGTTATGAGTTGTCAGTGGGTATGAGCATCATGACGATGGTCGTACTGATGGGCACCATGCAGTTCTCCGAAATCGTAGAAGGACAGGCTGACGGATGGTTTATCTTCAAAGGACATATTCCTGCCGTTATCGCTTTCATCATCTATCTCATTGCCGGAAATGCAGAATGTAACCGTGGCCCGTTCGACCTTCCCGAAGCGGAAAGTGAATTGACGGCCGGATATCATACGGAATATTCCGGTATGCACTTCGGTTTCTTTTATCTGGCGGAATATCTGAATCTGTTTATCGTAGCCAGCGTGGCCGCTACCATCTTTTTGGGAGGCTGGATGCCATTGCATATCATCGGTTTGGACGGATTCAACGCTGTTATGGACTATATTCCCGGCTTCATCTGGTTCTTTGCCAAAGCATTCTTCGTTGTGTTCCTCTTAATGTGGATCAAATGGACTTTCCCACGCCTGCGTATCGACCAGATTCTGAATCTGGAATGGAAATATCTGGTTCCAATTTCTATGGTAAACCTATTATTAATGGCATGTTGTGTTGCCTTTGGCTTCCACTTCTAAAATAAGAATTATGGAATATAAAGATCAAAAATATACGTATTTGGGAGGACTGATACATGGTATCAGCACTCTGGCAACGGGTATGAAAACCAGTATCAAGGTATACTTCCGCAAAAAAGTAACCGAACAGTATCCTGAAAACCGGAAAGAGCTGAAAATGTTCGACCGGTTCCGTGGTACACTGGCAATGCCCCACAATGAGAATAACGAACACCGCTGTGTAGCCTGCGGATTGTGTCAGATAGCTTGTCCGAACGATACAATCACCGTAACCAGCGAAACGATCGAGACTGAAGACGGCAAGAAGAAGAAAATCCTGGCAAAATATGAATATGACCTCGGAGCTTGTATGTTCTGCCAACTGTGTGTCAACGCTTGTCCGCATGATGCCATCACGTTCGACCAGAACTTCGAACATGCCGTCTTTGACCGGACGAAGCTTGTCCTGCAACTGAATCATACCGGTAGTAAAGTAATTGAAAAGAAAAAAGAAGTTTAGATATGGGATCAACACTTGAAACAGTAGTATTCTACTTTTTGGCAGCATTTATTATTGCAATGTCCATCATGACGGTGACTACCCAACGTATTGTCCGCTCAGCCACCTATCTGCTCTTCGTGCTCTTCGGCACGGCTGGCATCTATTTCCTGCTGGGTTACACCTTTCTGGGGTCTGTCCAGATTATGGTTTATGCCGGTGGTATCGTCGTCCTTTATGTATTCTCCATCCTGCTGACCAGTGGAGAAGGTGACCGCGCCGAGAAACTGAAACGAAGCAGGTTTCTGGCAGGACTCTTTACGATGATTGCCGGTTTAGCGATTATCTTGTTTATCACCCTGAAGCATAACTTCCTGCAAACGACCAACCTGGTTCCGCTGGAAATAAACATCCACACCATTGGTAATGCTTTATTAAGCAGTGACAAATATGGTTATATATTGCCTTTCGAAGCAATCAGTATTTTATTGCTGGCTTGTATCATCGGTGGTATCATGATCGCCCGAAAGAGATAAATAAGTAAGTATTAACTATTAAGTATCAGGTATTAGGCTGCGCAATGAACCGCAAGGAATTAATACTTATTACTTAAAACCTAATAATTTCAGATATGATACACATGGAATATTATCTGGTAGTTTCTACCATCATGATGTTTGCAGGAATCTATGGGTTCTTTACCCGCCGTAATACGCTGGCTATCCTGATTTCTGTAGAGTTAATGCTGAACGCCACGGACATCAACTTCGCCGTGTTCAACCGTTTTCTCTTTCCGGGAGGCATGGAAGGCTATTTCTTTGCACTCTTTTCCATCGCCATTTCGGCTGCGGAAACGGCTATAGCTATCGCCATCATGATTAACATTTACCGCAACCTCCGAAGCATTCAAGTCCGCAATCTGGACGATCTGAAGTGGTAGTGCCAAAGCGGCACGACCCAATTTCCATTCGGATGGATATCGTGATAAATATGAACAATAATAAAACAAGTAATTAAAATAAACTGTATGGAACTAACAATTCTAATACTCCTTCTTCCCTTCCTCTCCTTCCTCATTCTGGGAATCGGAGGAAAATGGATGTCTCATCGGACAGCGGGTGCTATCGGTACACTGATACTGGGAGCAGTAGCAGTACTATCGTACGTTACGGCTTTCCAATATTTCTCCGCCCCTCGTTTGGAAGACGGAACATTTGCCACATTGATACCTTATAATTTTACGTGGCTTCCTTTCACCGAGACTTTACGATTTGATCTGGGCATTCTGCTAGATCCTATATCCGTGATGATGCTGATTGTCATTTCTACCGTGTCACTGATGGTGCATATCTACTCCTTCGGCTACATGAAAGGTGAGACGGGCTTTCAACGTTATTACGCTTTCCTGTCCCTGTTTACGATGTCTATGCTGGGACTGGTTGTTGCCACAAACATTTTCCAGATGTATCTTTTCTGGGAACTGGTGGGTGTCAGTTCTTATCTGCTGATCGGTTTTTACTATACAAAGCCTGCTGCCATTGCCGCTTCCAAGAAAGCGTTCATTGTCACCCGCTTTGCAGACTTAGGCTTCCTTATCGGTATTCTGATTTACGGATACTACGGTGGCACATTCGGCTTCACACCGGATACGGTATCATTGATCAGTGGCGGCGCTTCCATGCTTCCATTGGCTTTGGGACTGATGTTTATCGGTGGCGCCGGAAAGAGTGCCATGTTCCCGTTGCATATCTGGCTGCCCGATGCCATGGAAGGTCCTACTCCCGTCAGTGCCTTGATTCATGCGGCTACGATGGTAGTTGCCGGTGTTTATCTGGTAGCGCGTATGTTCCCGCTTTTCATCGCTTATGCGCCGGACACCTTGCACATGATTGCCTGGGTAGGTGCCTTCACCGCCTTTTATGCAGCAAGCGTGGCTTGCGTACAATCGGATATCAAACGTGTGCTGGCCTTCTCGACCATTTCACAGATTGGCTTTATGATGGTAGCACTGGGCGTTTGTACTTCTATGGCCCCACACCACGGAGGACTGGGATACATGGCTTCCATGTTCCACCTCTTCACACACGCCATGTTTAAGGCATTACTCTTCTTGGGTGCCGGCAGCATTATCCATGCAGTACATTCCAACGAAATGTCAGCTATGGGAGGACTACGCAAATATATGCCTATTACTCACTGGACATTCCTGATTGCCTGTCTCGCCATTGCCGGTATTCCTCCGTTCTCCGGTTTCTTCTCGAAAGATGAGATTCTGGCTGCCTGCTTCCAATATAGCCCTGCAATGGGTTGGGTGATGACAGTAATCGCCGCAATGACCGCCTTCTATATGTTCCGCCTCTACTACGGCATCTTCTGGGGGGCCGAGCCGCACGGAAACTTGGAAGCGGCACCTTGCCGTCCGCATGAGAGTCCGTTGGCTATGACTTTTCCGTTGATGTTTCTGGCGGTTGTTACCTGCCTTGCAGGGTTCATTCCTTTCGGACACTTTATCAATTCGAACGGGGAGTCTTACTCTATCCATCTCGATCTGTCGGTAGCTGTCACAAGCGTTGTAATTGCGATTATTTCTATCGGGATTGCCACATGGATGTATAAGAATGCCAAACAGCCTGTTGCCAATGCACTTGCCAAACGGTTCAATGGATTGTGGACAGCTGCTTATCATCGTTTTTATATTGATGATATATACCAGTTTATTACGCATAAGATCATCTTCCGTTGCATTTCGACTCCTATCGCATGGTTCGACCGTCATGTAGTGGATGGGTTCTTTAATTTCCTGGCATGGGCTACGAATACGACAAGCGACGAGATACGTGGTCTTCAAAGCGGTCAGGTACAGCAATACGCATACGTGTTCCTTTGCGGAGCGCTGGCGCTTATCCTGCTGTTAGTTCTATAGCAAGTATTAACTATCAAGTATTAGATATTAAGCTGCGCAACAAGTCGCTGCGAATTAATACTTAATACTTAAAACTTAATAATTCAATTATGATTTTTTTATCAATCTTCGTACTCATCCCCTTACTGATGCTTGCCGGACTTTGGGCAGCACGGGGAATCAAAGCGATTCGGGGGGTTATGGTTACCGGCGCATCGGCACTTCTGATTGCCTCCGTCGTACTTACCTTTATGTATTTGGGAGAACGCAGTGCCGGCAACACGGCAGAAATGCTATTCCGTGCGGATACACTCTGGTATGCACCGCTTCACATCTCCTACTCGGTAGGCGTTGACGGTATTTCGGTGGCCATGCTGTTATTGTCTGCCATTATTGTATTCACAGGTACTTTCGCCTCTTGGCGTCTGCAACCTCTGACAAAAGAATATTTCCTCTGGTTCACACTGTTGTCTATGGGAGTCTTCGGATTCTTTATATCCATCGACTTATTCACCATGTTTATGTTCTACGAAATCGCGCTGATTCCTATGTACCTGCTGATCGGTGTATGGGGCTCGGGACGTAAAGAATATGCAGCCATGAAGCTGACCCTTATGCTGATGGGCGGTTCCGCTTTCCTGCTGATCGGTATTCTCGGAATCTATTTCGGTTCGGGAGCTACCACCATGAACCTGCTGGAAATAGCGCAGCTACATAATATTCCTTTTGCACAGCAATGTATCTGGTTCCCGCTTACCTTCCTCGGGTTCGGTGTGCTGGGTGCTCTTTTCCCATTCCACACATGGAGTCCCGACGGTCACGCTTCCGCCCCGACAGCCGTATCCATGCTTCACGCCGGGGTACTGATGAAACTGGGAGGTTACGGATGTTTCCGTATCGCCATGTATCTGATGCCGGAAGCCGCTAACGAGCTTTCATGGATATTCCTGATACTGACAGGCATCTCCGTTGTTTACGGAGCATTCTCCGCTTGCGTACAGACAGACTTGAAATACATCAATGCTTACTCTTCCGTTTCTCACTGCGGACTGGTACTTTTCGCCATTCTGATGCTGAATCAGACTGCTGCGACAGGAGCCATTCTTCAGATGCTTTCTCACGGATTGATGACAGCCTTGTTCTTTGCCCTGATCGGTATGATCTACGGACGTACACACACACGTGATGTCCGCGAGCTTGCCGGATTAATGAAAGTAATGCCGTTCCTCAGCGTATGTTATGTGATTGCCGGTCTTGCCAATCTCGGTTTGCCGGGATTAAGCGGGTTCATTGCCGAAATGACTATCTTCGTAGGTTCTTTCCAGAACAACGACGTATTCCACCGTACACTGACCATCATCGCTTGTTCATCCATCGTGATCACGGCAGTCTATATCCTGCGTCTGGTAGGCAAGATTCTGTACGGTACCTGCACCAACAAACATCATCTCGCACTGACAGACGCGACCTGGGATGAACGGGTAGCTGTTATCTGCCTCATCGTTTGTGTAGCCGGACTGGGTATGGCTCCTTTCTGGGTAAGCCACATGATTGGTGAAAGTGTACTCCCTGTAGTCTCACAACTCATCCCATAACCTTTATTTTTTAATCTTTAATTCTTAATTTATAAAGATGGATTATTCACAATTTCTACATATGCGGGAAGAGCTGTCGCTCGTAGCAGTTTTACTATTGCTGTTCCTTGCCGATCTCTTCATGAGTCCGGATGCACACAAGCAAAAAGGGACGAGACCTGTCTTGAACACCATGCTGCCAGTGATCCTGATGGCCATCCATACGGCGATCAATCTGGTTCCCGGCACGGCTGCCGACATTTTTGGCGGTATGTATCATTATGTACCCATGCACACGGTTGTCAAATCAATCCTGAACATAGGCACGCTGATTGTTTTCCTGATGGCACACGAATGGATGAAACGCGACGATACTTCATTCAAGCAAGGTGAATTCTATGTACTTATACTCTCTACCCTGTTCGGTATGTATCTCATGATTTCCGCCGGCCACTTCCTGATGTTCTTCATCGGACTGGAGACAGCTTCCATCCCGATGGCAGCCTTGATCGCTTTCGACAAATACCGCCATAACTCCGCTGAAGCCGGTGCCAAGTATATCCTTACCGCACTCTTCTCCAGCGCATTGTTACTGTTTGGTCTGTCAATGATTTACGGTTCCGCAGGAACACTGTATTTCGATGATCTTCCTGCTCATATCGACGGAAATCCGTTGCAAATCATGGCTTTTGTATTCTTCTTTACCGGTATGGCGTTCAAGCTCTCTCTGGTTCCGTTCCATTTATGGACGGCAGACGTTTACGAAGGTGCACCGAGTACGGTTACCGCCTATCTGAGTGTTATCTCCAAAGGTTCGGCAGCATTTGTGCTGATGGCTATTCTGATCAAAGTATTTGCACCGATGATACATGACTGGCAGGAAGTACTCTACTGGGTGACTATCGCTTCTATCACCATCGCCAACATATTCGCTATCCGCCAGCAGAATCTGAAACGCCTGATGGCGTTCTCCAGTATTTCGCAGGCAGGATATATCATGCTGGGTGTGATTGGAGGAACGGCACAGGGAATGACTGCTCTGGTATATTACATACTTGTATATGCCGCTGCCAATCTCGGAGTATTTGCCGTCATCACTATCGTAGCATTACGCAGTCAGAAGTTTACCCTCGAAGACTATGCAGGACTTTATAAGACGAACCCGAAAATGGCTTTCCTGATGACTATCTCCCTGTTCTCACTGGCAGGTATTCCTCCGTTTGCCGGATTCTTCTCGAAGTTCTTTATTTTCATGGCAGCTTTCGAGGCAGGTTTCCACTTGCTGGTATTCATTGCACTGGTTAATACCGTGATTTCATTGTACTATTATCTGCTGATTGTAAAAGCAATGTATATCACGCCTTCCGATAATCCGATTCCGGCTTTCCGCAGCGACCGCTGTACGAAGTGGGGACTGGCGCTCTGCACACTGGGCATCATCGGACTGGGTATTGCAAGTATCGTATATCAGTCTATCGATAAACTATCATTCGGAATATAAGAAACCGACTCTTTGGGGCTGACTTTTTAGTCAGCCCCATCATTCTTGTCTATTCTTCCGACATCACCACAAAACAGGGAAGGCTAAACCAAAAACGCGAACCCTTTCCCGGTTCGGATTCCACCCCTATCTTTCCGCCCATTTGTTCCACAATACTTTGGCAGATGGAGAGCCCCAGGCCCGTGCCGTGTACAAAGGAGTTCAACTTCACAAAACGTTCAAAAATATGTGCCTGACTCTCTGCGTCAATACCAACTCCCGTATCTTGTACATAGAACTCCAGTTCTTCTCCTTTCTGCTTATATCCCACACGGATACTTCCCTCCGAGGTAAACTTAATCGCATTGTTCACAAAATTGGAGATTACCTGGTGCAGTCGGTTACGGTCACTAATAATGCGGCATTCCGCAAGATGCGGATCGAACATCAGTTCGACATTCTCCTTCACCTTCATTTGCATGGAGCGGACAATATCTTCACAGAGCATATTCACGTCTACATCTCCGTTGGTAAACTCAAATGTACCCGCTTCAATCTTAGACAGGTCGAGTATATCCGAAATCAGTTGTAAAAGCAGGTCATTGTTCTCCTTCACAATCTGAATATACTCCCGTCGTTCCTCTATATTTTCCGTATCGACGAGCAAGTCGGAGAAGCCGACGATGGCATTCAGAGGAGTACGTATTTCGTGGCTCATGTTAGCAAGGAAAGCACTTTTGAGACGGTCCATCATTTCGGCTTTGTCACGTGCCAGGATCAATTCTTTCTCCGTCTCCTTCAGTTCGGTAATATCATAGTTGATACCGATGATTTCCACTTCGTTTTCCTCCGGATTGTATGTCGTAACGACTACATTCATACGTATCCAGTTCCATTCATTCTTCTTGCCGGGACGGTAGATTCGCATTTCTCCCTGAAAGTGCTTCCGGTTTCCTTTTCTGACCTCCCGATAGAAATCAAAAATACGTTCACGGTCTTCGGGATGCATATTACGATAGACTCCCACCACGTCCGCCAATGGAGTATCCTCTTCTTCACCTAAATTTTTATACCATTGTTTAATGGCATATCCCTTCCGGTTCAGCAGATTCAACTTGGCATATCCCACCTTTGCATAATCCGATATGAGCAGGAAGAAATTCTCAAAATCACGAATACGGTTCATCGCATCAATCTGCTCCGTATTATCAATGCTAATCAGGATATAGCCGTTAAAGTTTCCTTCGTTATCATAGAGCTTGCTGACTTTCGTATATATATCTATCGTATCCCGACGATCGGGGTGATAATAACCTTCTGCCCGTTCAAAAGAGTAATTCAGACGGAAGTCTACCAAATCTTCATCCCGCACACGGTCACGGATATGCTGCGGTACGTTCGGATTCTCAAAGAAGTTGACTCCTATCACATCCTGTTTATTTTCTACACCGAATATTTCCAGATCCTTATTATTCAGGTCAATCAGGAATCCATCCTTATCATAGATTTCCACTCCTGCCGGGATATTGGCAAAGATACTCTTAAAAAGCTTCTCACTACGGTCCAGTGCCCTATTGGTCTTCACGGCCTCCGTGGAATCTGTAAACAGACCTACCACTTCATCTTTTTCCGGAGAATAAACTATCCAATGGGTATAAAGCTCTGTCTGCGGGAAAAAGATATCCTTTTCCCTGTATGAATTGTTATCCAGCACTTCTTTCAGAAAGAGGAGCTGTGAAGAAAAATCCGGATATATTTCAGAGGCCAAGACTCCTATATACGTTTCGGCAGGTCGGGCAAAGAAGCGGGAACAGGCCTTGTTGACATCCGTTATCTTATAATCAAGAAGCTGACCGTTTTCATCACGGACGACAGACATCCGTATATAACCTAACGGCATAAAATGGAACAGATTGCTTAAAAAAGACTGTTCGCGGACAACACGATCTTTGGCCTTGCGCAATTCGATGCAAATACTGATGATATTCGCCAATGAAGAGAACCATTGAAAATCCTCATTGCTCCATTCACGATACGATTCGACCAGATCTATACCCATAAATCCCCATACACGGTCACCTGCCATCAAAGGAGCGACCATCAACGAACAAATGCCTTGAGCGTCAAGGAATTTATATTCATCCTCCGCTTCTTCGGGCAACTGTTTCAAGGAAGTCAGTATGATGGGTTTGCCAGATAGAATCTGCTCACACCACCATCGGGTTTCATTAACCGGAATGGACTGCTGCTTGTTTTTCTCTTTGGAAACACCTTCCGAAACGACTTCATACGTGCAACTATGATGCGTATAGTCTTCGTTATACTCAAAGATATACACACGACCGCCTTGATAGAGGCTCAGCACGTCATTCAATATCTCCATAATACAAGAATCTACATCGTCATCATGGAGGAAGCGAAGCAAAGACTGTGATATATAGTTTTGCCGGCGTAACAGGTCGTTTACACGCCGGAGGGTATTTTTCTGTTCCACTTCTTTAGGCGCCTCAACACGCTGGATGACGCCAAAAGATTTGTCACCTCCATTGGTTCCGGTACCTTTCTCACGAAGAGCCAGACGGGTATGCAGCCAAACTTCACCATTTTTTAAACAAATGGGAAAAGTTTGCTCATAAAAGTCTTTATGAATATTTGCGTTAGCACGAAATTCCTGTACTATCTGTTCGCGGTAATCCTCACGTATCAAATTCTGGAAATCCATGAAAGAGATGGTATCTCCTTCCAGTCCCAAAAGATCACAAAGAAAATCAGAGCAGACATAATGCCCAGCCAAAAAGTCCGCTTCCCACCATCCTATCTGAGCCAGAGAAGACATTTTACAGTATCGCTCGTAGTTTGTTTGCATAAGTGATTGATCATATAATAATGAATAGCAAATATACGAAAAAGAAAATCAGCGAAACATATAATATCTGAAATAATTCATAATAGAAGAGAGAGGATAGTAGCAGGGATAGCCAGGGAGGTAAAAGCGTAATAAACGCATCTCATTATTATATGATTTGGCACGGATTACGCGGATTACACGGTTTTAGTAAATCATAACCGTGCAATTCGTGCAATCCGTGCCCGAAAAGTAATACCTACTGTGAAAAAGAACCGTTGGCTACTTCATCAGAATGCTGATAAATTATAGCCTGTCCAGCCGAACAGAGAAGCGTCTGCACCTGTATTGTCTGCCGATTCGACAAATGTATTCAGTTCGCCGTTCTGCTTCAACCCTGTGAAACTCAATGTATTGGTGATATGAATGCTGGATTCGATGTTTCCTGCACCTTTACTGTCTTTCATATCAACCAGGTCGATAGCTCCACCTGTACCTTTAACCAATGCATTGGTGATGGTAGCTTTTGCTCCGCGACGAATCTTGATTACATCTTGCATACGGTCTACGTTATCGGCAGTGTTGGCAGCATTATTCACGATAGTCATGTTTTCTACCTTAAAGTCAGACTGACGCAGGTGATCCGGATACAGACCGTCCATGTTACCGTCGGCTTCGATGCCGCGAGGATCGGCTTCCGTACTTGTGTAGTCTCTTTCCCAAACGCCATAGCAGTTCTTCAGCGTACCGCAATAGCCTTGTGTGAAGTCGAACATATCGTCATCCGGATTAACAGCCAGCAGGTTGGTTACATTTACTGTTCCGCCAAAGAACTCGATTGCATCGTCGGCACTTTCCAGTACGTAGATATTTTCAATCTTTGTTCCGTTGCCGACACCGTTCAAGGTCAGTCCGTTGTGTTCGATGTCTGCTGTGGAGCGTGCACCTGCATAGCAGATTTTCACGTAAGTCAATGAACCGGAGTTGTCATCAGCTGCGCTGCCGCCGTATTTATAGTCATTGTTGATTTCCGTCAGTGCCGTATCGCTCTTGTCGGTCTTTGAACCGGAAATAGGTGCTTTACCATTGATGATCACGCCACCCCAATATCCGGATACCGGGCTGGTGGTATTTGCCGTAAAGACGATTGGTTTGTCGGCCGTACCGTCAGCATAGAGTTTACCTCCCTGCGCTACCAGCAGATAACTGCTGAAACCTTCACGCGCCTTGATGGTAGTTCCGGCAGGGATATTCAGGCGACCGCCGTCGGCGATGATAACCGTTCCGTTCAGAATGTATTCTTTGGCATCCAGTGTCTGTTCACCGGTCAGTGTACCGGACAGGATATTTTCGCCTACCACGATAGAGCTACCTGTTCCTCCGCCATTTCCACCGTTACCGTTTCCATTGTCATCTCCGTCACTATCACTACTACATGCAGTGAATGTCAGTGCAGTTGCCATAGCGGCAAATGTCATAAAGTTTACAAACAATCTTTTCATTTTGCTTTAATAATTAGTTAATAATCTTATTTCATTATCCGGTTTAAAATGTGCACGACACTCCCAGACTGATATTTATTCCTTTTTTATAATCGCTGAGTACTACCTTCTCTCCGCTTTCGTTGGCTTTACGGCTCAACTTATAAGAGGGATTCAGCAGATTGCGGGCTTTCAGCGTAAGTGAGACATACTTGTTGAGTTTGGCTTGCGAAACGAAGTCAAGCGTCATCATTCCCTGCTCCATGATGTCTTGGTAGCCTTGCGTACCGATGGTATAAATCTTATCGCTGACATAGTTGAGTACCAATGTATTAATGAAGCTATGATTTCCTTTCGTGAAGTTGTGGGACAAATCGAAATTGGCGATCCAGGGAGCGGCCCCTTCCAGTTGCGATCCGGTGGTAACCGTTGCCAGAGGCATTTTCGCATTTGTATAGATGTACGATCCGTTCAAGCCGAAAGAGAGCTTGTTCATTCCGTTTGCCGCACTGCTTAGCGGACGGACAAACAGATTCTTACGTACCTCTACTTCCACTCCGGCCACTGTTGCCTTATCGGCTATATTTTCATACGAAAGGTATCCTCCGGCACTTGCCACTTCAATGCGTGAGATCGGATTCTTGATGAGCTTATAAAAAGCTGTCAGAGAGATCAGTTCAGTGGGGGTAGGATTAAAGTCCCATTTCAAATCGACGTTATAGTTGTCCGAAGGCTTCAGGTTCGCATTCCCTTGACTGTTGAAATTCACACCTACGTAGCGATAAGGAGAAATTTCCTTTGCTTGCGGCAGCGTATATGTTTTGCTCGCTCCGAGACGCAAGGAATGTTTTTCACTCAGATTGTATTTCAGATTCAGACTCGGGAGAAAGAAGTCCTTTTGAATCGTGTTACTTCCTTCCGATCCGCCTTTATTCACATTGTAGTCTACCTGAATATCCACATTGTCATACTTCATTCCTACATTTACAATCCAACGGGGAGTAAACTGGTAGGTGGCTTCCGCATAAGCGGAATGGATATTCTTGGTGACCGAATACTTATCGATGTTCTTCTGAACGGCAAACCATCCGGAAGAGAGATTCTGCTGATTATAATAATCGTCGAGTGAGAAATTATCTAATGAGGGGATGGAAGAAGCGTGTCCTACTGTGAGGTTGTATTCAGTCGCCTTGAAATTGTCGTCTACGAATCGGCCTGTATAGCCCAAACGTATATTAGAGATTTCTTCTACGTTATCTTTCAGACGGTAGACGAGTCCTGCCCTCACGTTGATGTCATCTTCGTCCAAAGTGGAGAAATACCGTTGCTGGGAGTTGCCTCTGAGTAAGGTATACCCTTCTTCCGCTTTGGTTATATTGTTGATTCGGCGGTCGGGTTCATTGCCTTTCACGATATTATAAGAAGCACCGGCATCCAGACTCAATGTTTTGGTCAGTCCCCAGTTAGTCATCAGCTGGTTAACGATCAGTAAGTTGTCATTCGCCTGCTGGCGGCGGGTAAATCCCTGGTTCTCATAATCGTCGCTGAAGATGGAGTTTTTACCGGTATAGTCTCCTACGGATTGTACATTGGCATGAATCATCATGAAGTTATAACTCACGTGGTGACGGTTCTGCATATCATAATCCACATTGGCCAGTGCCAGTTGGCTGATATTCTCAGTGTACTTCTTGCCTGTCATATCTTTGTAGATCGTACCGCTCGTCGTTGTGTTGCGGATGGTTTCATCCGTATATTGATAATCAGTAGTATGTCCGGCAGTGAGGAAGAAAGAGAGCGGATTCCTGTCTTTTCCTATATGAAACCGCTTTCCGCCGGAAATGCTATAACTCCGGTTTATCTGCAAGCTCTGTTTGGAGGGGTTCAGCTTATTCTTGAATCCCCAGTTGTTTTCATCGGCGGGTTCTGTTGTAGTGGCGAAGCCCAGAAGGTTTACTCCGTCCTGTTTCAGAAAGTCGGCTGTCACAGTCTGCGTGTTCAGTCCTCCGGAAAGGCCGATATTCAGGTTTCCGCTGCCAATCAGTTCTTTGGAAACAATGTCGATTGTCGCACCGCCGACATCACTGATACCTCCTGCATTAAATGCCTTATTGACGCCAACAGACTGGATAATATCCGTTCCGAAGAAGTCGAGAGAGATATTCTTATATTCCGGATCTTCCGAAGGAACGGCAAATCCGTTAAAGGTAGTCGCATTATAGCGGTCGCCCAGTCCACGGACGAAAACATTCTTCACTCCATCCTGTTTGGAGACTCCCGCCACTTTGATTACAGCCCCTTCCGCATCGGAAACACCTTTGCGTGAAAGCTCTTTGACGCTGACAGCCTGCACGGCAATGACCGCTTTCTGCTGTTCGAGCAATAACATATTCTCATTTTCACGATTCTTCTTTGCTACCACCACAACGTCCGAAAGTTCGTGCGCATCCGTCTCCAATTCCAGATTCAGAATCGCCAGTTTTCCGTTTTCGACACGGACCTTACGACGTACTTCCGTCTTATATCCTACATATTTAATCTCTATATCATACAAACCTTCCAAAACACCGGTACTGTTCAATTCAAAATTACCGTCCATATCGGTCACGGCTCCGGCAGGAGTTCCTACCAACCGTATCGTTGCTCCAATCAAAGGCTCTTTGGAAAGTTTATCTTTCACAGCACCTTTAATCTTAATATTGGCAGCCAATGCAGGAAGAACACACAACAAACAAAAGAAGGCTGCAACTGAAAATCTTAAAAGAAATAGTTTTTTCATCGAACTTCGCTCTACGTTTTTATTACGTCGGCAAAGGTAGACCTGGGAGATTACAATATGAATACGAATCAGATACAATGGTTTGAAATAGCCGTTTCAGGTTTGTTACATCGTGTTACAAACTTGTTATCAATGATTTACCACACTGTTTCAATCCGCTTTCGGGTGAGGTTTAGTCCTCTTCCAGGTAAGATTTAATCCGCATATCGAAAGAATTTATCTCCCGTCATGCACAGAATTAATCGTCTGACTATAGTTAAACTTGCGTCTGACTACTGTTGAACTTTCGTCTGACAGTAGTCAGACGAAAAAACAACAACTGTCAGACGATTAGTTTTGTGCCTAACGGAGAATAGATGTCAGCCCCCCGAAGAGTAAATCTTAGGGAACAAGACTCTAAATTCAACACGGATCTGAATGAAACAATTTAGGTACAGACTAGTAAAGTATGCGAGGAGACAGAGAAATTAAATCAGTTTCTTTTTCTTCCGGTAGTTCTCGCGAAACTCCTTCGGAGAACAATCCTTTTTCTTCTTAAAGATACGATTAAAATTAGACAGGTTATTGAACCCGCACTCATAACAGATTTCTGCGATAGACATGGTAGAATCTACCAGTAACCGCGAAGCGAATCCCAGTCGGATGTCAATGATATAATCGGAAAGGTTCTTCCCTGTACGCAACTTAAAGAAACGGCTGAATGACACATCAGTCATCCCGACCATGCTTGCCAACTGTCCCAATCGAATTTCTTCCTGATAATGGAGATTGATATATTCCTGCACCTTCTGTACCCGGCGGCTATCGGAATGAACATCAATCTTGGCAAAAGAAGAACTGGATAATGTCCGGGCCTCTTCCTCAAAGAGAGAAAGTTCATACAGGATCGTCATAAACTTGATCACCGCATAAAACCCTTGTTTCTCGGAAGCAAGCGTATCCAGCAACGGATATATCTTAAGTATGGCGGACATCGGGAAACAAAGTCCTTTCTGAGCTTTATCCAGCATCCGGCGGATAGAGTCGAACTGGTTCTTATTGATAAAGCTCTTGAAGAACAGGTCGGAAGAGAACTGGATGGTGATCTCCCGTATCTCTTTGGAGCGGCATTCATTCTGTTCCCATACATGTTCCAGGTCTTTGCCCGTGATCAGAACCAGATCATAATCTCCTATCACTTCGGAGGAATCTCCTACTACACGCCTGACTCCGGCAGCCTTTTCCGTAAAGTTCAGTTCAAATTCAGAATGATTATGAATCGGATAGGTAAACTCCGTCTTATAACGTTCTGCAATATAGAAACAGTCTTTGTCGGACAAAGGTGTAATTTCACGTATAATCTGGTTGGGTATAGGTGTGTTCATAATCAATAATGGTTAACAGTATGTATCGTTCTTAAAATATATAGTATTCTATCTTTTAAATCAGTGTTCTATCTTCACTCCTATCCGCCGCAGGTCTTCACCCGACGGATTCTGGAAGACGCGCAGGCCGAACTCCGGAATAATGGCAAGTACATGGTCGAACACGTCTGCCTGTATGCCTTCGTAGGCAACCCATACTTTGTTGGCAGAAAAGAAATAAAGTTCCAGCGGAATGCCGGTTTCTGTAGGCTGAAGCTGGCGTACCATACAGGTCAGGTCCTGATTAACGGTGGGCAGGCTCCGCAAATAACTGGTCAGATAGGCACGGAAAACTCCCAGATTGGTCTGCCTCCGCCCGTTCACTAACACGGAATTATCAATATCATGCTCCTTATTATATTCTTCTACCACTTTCTCCGTTTCATCTACGTAATTTGTCAGCAACTGTATCTTGCGATATTTCTCCAGCATTTCGGGAGTACAGAAGCGCACGCTTGTCATATCGATATTAATGGAACGCTTCACCCGGCGTCCGCCGGACTCCTGCATTCCCTGCCAGTTCTGAAAAGAGTCGCTGATCAGCAGGTAAGGAGGAATGGTCGTAATCGTATTATCGAAATTACGCACCTTAACGGTATTCAGCGTAACTTCTATCACTGTACCATCCGCACCATATTTCGGCATGGTGATCCAGTCGCCCACCTTCAGCATATTGTTGGCAGAAAGCTGAATACCGGATACAAATCCCATAATACTGTCTTTGAAAACCAACATCAGAATAGCGGCAGACGCTCCCAACCCGGTCAGCAAGACCATCGGGCTCTGATTGATCAGAATGCTTATAATAATGATGGCTCCTATAAAGAAAAGAATCACTTGCGCCGTCTGCAAAAGTCCTTTCAACGGTTTGTCCCGATACTGCTCCCGCTCACTGTAGACTTGATAGACAGCCGTAAACAAAGCGCTGATGAAACGAAGAAAAACGGCAATGATATATATCAGACAGAGACGCCGCAGGAAATCGAGCAAGTCAGAATCCGCGTGTTCGGGGAATGCGATAGGAATGGCAATATAAATCAGGATAGGCGCTACCATCCGGCTGACATTCACCATCACTTTATGGTTGAATACAATATCGTCCCAAGTAGCTTTGGTCTGCTTCACCAGCTTGGCTACCACCCGCAATATGATTTTACGGCAGATTATGTTAGCCAAGAAAGCTATTCCGATAATAAACAGCAATACGATCAGATTATCTATTTTGTCCGCCCATACTTCATCCACACCTGCCGAGAGCAACGTACGGTTGACCTCCTGCATCACGGCATTGCCAACATTCTCCGTATCTCCATTTGCCAATGCCACACTCACTGTATCAATCACTTCTTTCATAAAATAGTATCTCTTTTAGTTTATTCCCTTATTAGTTAGTTCCCTTTTGTTTATTCTCCTTTGCCCAGATATTCCTGAATGTCCTGCCTCAGCCAGTCATAGTGGAAAAGTCGCTTATAGGCGACGTTCTTCTTCAACATGATTTCGACATTCACCTGACTGTTCTGATAACAAGTCAATTCATTCCTGAATTGTTCATTATGTTCCGCCAGTCGTTTGATTTCCTGTTCCCGTTCCCGGCGCAGGGCGGTACAGACGGGAATCAGAAGTTTCATCACGACATTATCCATCACGTGATGTCCCTGCATATATAAATAGGTGGTTTCGGGGACGAGCCCCAGTTCCTTTAATTCCGACCGCAATCCGTTCACTTGGTTGACAGAACCGGGGAAACGTTTCTTCAGTTCAGAAAGTTTCTGATTAACCCGGTGTTGCAATGCTTCCAAGCTGTGTTCCGGATGTTTCAGACTGATCTCCCGCAAAGAGGTATAGGTATGGAAGTCGTACATCGGGAAAGTATACGTATCCCGTTGGCGATAAAACCACACGTTCCACAGGAAAAGCGGGTATACAATTTCCGAATACCGTTTCAGATAAGCGTTGAAATCCAGTATAAAACGGTCGTTCAATGTGGCCTGCACACATACTTCGTGAAGACTTTCGGCAAAGCAGTGATAGTTTTCGATGGCGTATGTGTAGGTCTGGAATATATATTTGTTCCGGTTGATCTTTCGGGAAGTGTTCGTGGCTCCCTGCAACAGGAAATCATAGTCACTGTCGACACAGGCAATCAGACTTCTGCCCAGTTCGGCGGTGTTCAGCGTGTTCATGAGTACCATCTTCTTACCCTTTGCCAATGAGGTGGCCGAAGGGAGCATCACTTGAAAATAATGCTCGTCATTTTCAAACTCTTCGAGTAATGTGCGCCAGAAGGCAACATCATCGTAGCTCTCTACGTAAGCAATGATGCGCCGGCGAGCCTTTTTGGAATACAGCTTGTGGGCAGCATTGAAGTAAGAAGAAGTCAGATTATCGCGTAGTGAAGTTGCCATGTAGAAGTTGTCATTAACAATTAATAGTCGGGGTGAGTCTGAATCCGTCCGCTTCGGTGGAAATATCGCTCACCTCTGTCACTGCATCCAGCCAGCCTTCCATGATGACGGCAGGCGAATGGGTGGTCAGAATGATTTGCACATTGGGATTCAGTTCACGAATCATTGAAATCAGTTTCTGTTGCCATTCGATGTGCAGGGAGGCTTCCGGTTCGTCCATGAAAAGGACACAGTGACTGTTGTCCTGCACGAGCACTGTCAGCAGAATCACGAGCATTTGCTTTTCACCGGACGAGAGCTTATATGGAAACAGCAATTCTCCGTCCTGATAGAAGGCTATGTCATTCCGACGGCGGTCTATCTTTTTGCGGGTGTAGCTGAAAAGTTCGTCAATCATATCCTGAAAACGACGTTTGGCAAGGGACAGGGTGGCGGCTTTGCTGCGCTGTTCCTCGTCATTGCTGGAAAGCATTTCGATCATCTTATTGCCGATATTGACCTGATAATCGAGATAGCGGCGCTGCAACAGATACAGTTGCCAGTCCAGTTCGGACTTCACGTTCTTGTCTGCCATGCGTGCCGTGAAGTCACCCATAATCAAGGGGCGGTCGTAGCTGCGGATCACATCGTATGGGATATAAGTCGCTGCGGGATTATCAAAGAAGAGGTGTACTCCGTTCTTCGCGTCGCTTTTCATTTCACCGGAGAGCTGTATGTCGCCGGAAAGCTGTTCGAGGTATCCCACCGAACGGTTCAGAATAGTGGTCTTTCCCACTCCGTTGATGCCAGAAAGGATATTCACATCCGGACGCAAATCCCATTGTATATTAAAGCGGCCCCAGAGTCCTTTGATCTCGATCCGCCGGATATAGTCTGCCTGTTGTTCCATAATATTCAATTTTAATCAAGGCAAATATAAACAAATCATGCGACAAATTGGTTACCTTTGCAGCAGTTTTCATCCTTTGTAACAATTAAAAGGTATACACGAACTTATGGGCAATAACAAGAATCTGCATGGGCATCTCTTTGCGCTCACGGCAAATGTCATGTGGGGACTGATGTCTCCTATCGGCAAATCGGCACTTCAAGAGTTTTCCGCTATCTCCGTCACCACGTTTCGTATGGTAGGTGCGGCAGCGGCATTCTGGATACTTTCCATCTTCTGCAAACAGGAGCATGTGGACCACCGTGATATGCTGAAGATTTTCTTCGCTTCCCTCTTTGCTCTGGTTTTCAATCAGGGGGTATTTATCTTCGGGCTTTCCATGACTTCGCCTATCGATGCTTCTATCGTAACGACTACTCTGCCGATAGTCACCATGATTGTGGCAGCTATTTATCTGAAAGAACCGATTACGAATAAAAAGGTACTGGGTATTTTCGTGGGAGCTATGGGAGCGCTTATCCTTATTATGAGCAGTCAGGCAGCGAGCAGCGGTAACGGAAGTCTGATCGGCGACTTGCTTTGTCTGGTTGCGCAAATCAGTTTCTCCATCTATCTGACGGTGTTCAAGGGGTTGTCTCAGCGATATTCGGCAGTGACCATCAATAAGTGGATGTTTATCTATGCTTCGATGTGCTATATTCCTTTCTCTTATCAAGATATTTCGGTCATTCAATGGGGCAGCATTCCGACGGTTGCCATTTTGCAGGTATTGTATGTCGTACTGGGAGGAAGTTTCCTTGCTTATCTCTGTATCATGACAGCTCAGAGATTACTCCGCCCTACAGTGGTTAGCATGTATAATTATATGCAGCCGATTGTGGCTACGATTGCAGCAATCCTCATGGGAATCGGGAGTTTCGGCTGGGAAAAAGGAATTGCCATTACACTTGTGTTTCTGGGTGTGTATATTGTGACTCAGAGTAAGTCTAAGGCGGATTTTGAGAAGGCGGGAAAAGAGTTGTAGGAGTTTCCTCATACCGATTAAAAAAAAGAGGCGGACTAAAAAGTTGATAGTATCTAAAATGGGGTTGACTAAAAAGTCGGTAGTATCTCAAATCTCCTCCTTCGGGAAGGAGGAGTGGTCGAAGACCGAGGTGGTAGGAGACCGAGGTGGTAGGAGAAATAATGTTTGTTCCTATTTCTTTGTAAATGACAGGATTATGCATTCACCTACCACCTCCCCCTACGGGTACTCCTCCTTCCAGAAGGAGGAGAGTTTTAGATACTACCGACTTTTTAGTCAGCCTCATTTGAGATATTATTGACTTTGAGTCAGTCTCTTTCTGCTATATATTCAATAATTCTTAGTTAGCCAGAATCGTTATCTCCGCACCAGACGCAAAATCCTGTCCGTTCTGTTCGCTTAAAGCCGTGAAACGGATATAACGTGCCTTCACCGGTTTGTCAAACAAGACTCTCTTTTCTTTGGAGTCCCTTGCGAACGTTCCTTTATTAACAGGCTCTCCCCATTCTTTTCCATCCATGCTGACCTGAATAGAGTAATCCTTGATATTACCGTTTCCTCCATTCTGTCGTGGCAGGTAAGTAAAGCCTTTGATTTCCTTGACTTCACCGGCATCCAGATCTACCCAATGCGGGTATTTGGCAACTGTCACCGAATACATGGTATGCCAGATGGTATTCGGATCACCATCAGTCAGATGAGAAGCATCGCCTTCACCCGATTCCTGACTGCTGGCGTATACGACTTGCGTCTGAATGCTTTCTATTTTATCAAATTTCATTGTGCTGCTGATATCCTTACTATCCTTATACCATGCCTTGATCGTACCTCCGTTACGCATAGGGACAGGCTCTGTGTATTCCTGCACTTTCTTACTTCCGTCAATGCTATAACAAATGACAGCATCTTTCTTTGCCGAAGTCAATTCGACCATTCCGGCAGGGGTGCGTGTGATAGACAGAGGAAGATCTCCCGCAGGAGCAACATTGGCAACGACACTCAGTTCCTTACCGGCAGGACGAATGATAAAGCCCATGCTGTGCTGATTGGCAAACACACGGTCGTGTACAAGAGGACCTCCCTGACCACAACTGTTACCACCCAAACCAGTCACTGCACAATCCAAATGCAGATAGGTATCGCCTGCCTTCGGCAACTGATAAGGATGGGAAGCCAAAATCAGATCGAGAGCCGAATACTGAAGTGCCGAAGCCGAAAGACGGTCGGTAGCTACGAAGACAGCTCCATTCCCTGCCGGATTGGTCAATGCACACCAGCGAACATCTTCGTGATTGCCCATATCCTGAGGTTTCGGGAAGTTTACGAACTCACCTGCTACGCTATTCGTATACTGTTCGATAAACTGTCCGCTCTTACGGTCGGCATAGTTATCTATCGGTCCGCGTCCGTAATAAGTGAAGTTACTGTATTGTTGGGGAACTTTCATCACATAACCCAAACGTGGCAGAACCAAACTTGAACGATTGGAAGTAATGCTGGACTGCAATTCGATAGAACCGTCCGGATACACTGTCCATATCTGGTTAGTGACAAATTTAAAGTCATTGCTACCGAATTTTCTGTCGGTCAGTTCTTCGATGCTATTCTTACCGGAGCTTGTACCGCCCTTAATGCGTGCGGCATTCGGTGCCTGAGATTCTACCGTAAAGCTCAACACCAAAGTGCCATTGCCTTTATTCAGTACTTTATATTCAGTTGCTTTATGAATCAGATTGTGCAGACCATGTTCGAACCAGGGAGCATAGAACCAGTTATCATTGTTTGTAAAAGCACGGAGAGCATCGAGCTTCGGCCCGTTGCCATCGGCGATAACAGTCTCGTTGCCATACTTCAGACTGTAGATACTTCCGGTTTGCGGGTCAAATATGGCTTCAAAGTCAGTTCCCTTTATAAGGATGTGCTTCGTATCCTTGTCCAGCACAAATCCATCCAGTTTTGCTGCATTGGCAGTTACTTCACTGATGGACGGACGATCTGTAGCCTCCTTTATCAAAATCTGTTCCTCTGCCATCGGGAAGCCTTTGGCAGCCCAAGGTCTTTGATCTTTCTGTATAAACTGCAGCTTCATAAAGTACTCCGCATCTCTCTTAAGAGAGGCATGATCATACGGCAGAGTGATCTGTGTGCGTTGGCGCGGAGCTACATTGATATCCATCGGTTTACCGGTCATTATCGGTTTGCCGTCTTCATAAAGCGAATATACCAACTGGTAATCTTCCGCCAAATTCTTAAAGTAGTACTTGTTGAAGATCTCAAACACACCCTTTTCAGTATCTATCGCCTTTACGCCGATGTGCTGATATACCTTTTTCACTTCATAGTACTGAGGCTTCGGTTCAAGGTCACCAAACACGATGCCGTTCATTACAAACTGACCATCGTTGGGAGTATCGCCAAAGTCGCCGCCGTAAGCCAGATAACGGACACCTGTCTTCGGGTCATAATTGTACATAGACTGGTCTACCCAATCCCAGATGGCACCGCCACAGAAGAAATTGGTCGACTCCATAGCTTCCCAGTAATCTATCAGATTACCGCAGGCATTCCCCATTGAATGGGCATATTCGGATATATGGAACGGATACTTGATATCATATTTCCCCTGCACGGCTCCACGTACCCAGCCGATAGACGGATATTGGTTGGAACCCATATCTACAATGTCATTATTACGCTCATATTGCACAGGGCGGGAAGCATCAAACTCCTTCAAAGCATCATAAGCCGCCACAAAGTTCTTGCCCGGTCCGGCTTCATTGCCCAACGACCAGATAACGATAGAAGGATTGTTGACATTGGCATGCACCATTTCCATCACACGTGCCACGTGCGCATTTTTCCATTCCACCGGATGAGAGAGGGAGGCAGCACCATAATAATATTCGTGCGATTCTATATTCGCCTCATCTTCGAGATAAATACCGTATTTGTTGCACAGGAAATACCAATACGGATCATCCGGATAATGTGAATTACGTACATGATTGATGTTGGCACGCTTCATCAGCATAATCTCTTTCTCCATCATCTCACGGGTAATGGCGTGCCCTACTCCCGGATTGGATTCGTGGCGGTTCACTCCTTTCAGTTTGACCGTCTTTCCGTTCACATAATAATAACGTCCGGCAAGTCCGAATTCATCTTCGGAAGCAGGAGTATCCTTAATCTCCACTTTGCGGAAACCGACAATGGTGGAAACCATTTCAACAGTTCTGTTCTTCTTATCCTTCAGTTCGGCTACCAACGTATAGCGATAAGGAAATTCAGCCGACCACTTATTAGGAGCCTTTACCTTAAGAACAGTCTGAACACTACCGGTTTCATTCGGAGCGATTTTGTCGATCACAGGAGATAAGAATCCGTCTACTAAGGTATTCTCATCAGAGTACAATTTATTGGCATATAAAGAGTAATATACCTTGTAGTCTTTGATGGCTTTCTTATCCAGATTACGGATTTCGGCATTGACAGTCAGCGAACCGTCCGTATAAGTCGCATCCAAATCGGGTGTGGCAACCAAGTCACGGAAATGAACTTTGGGAACCGAGTACAAGGCAACCGTACGGAAGATGCCCGGCAGACGGAACATATCCTGCGCTTCGAGGAAGGAACCGTCCGAGCTACGATACACTTCGGCGGCTACGGTATTCTTGCCTTTCTGTAAATAGGGAGTGATATTGAAATTAGCGGTATTACGCGAGTTCTTGGAGAAGCCTACGTACTGACCATTGATCCACAGGTAGAAGAATGAATCGACACCAACGAAGCTGATAAAGACTTCGCGTCCGTCCCAGTCCTGCGGGATTTCGAAATCACGGCGGAAGGAACCTACTTCGTTCCGATCCTTGTAAGTAGTCCAGTTGGCAGGAGGAGTACGCATCACACCTCCGCGCCAGTCATCCACTTTCACGCTGTGCTGGAAGATGACCGGTTGGTTGACGTAGATAGGCGTTCCGTACTTCTGGCTTCCGTCCTTTTGAATGCCATAAATATTCCAGCTTGAAGGTACGGGAATCGCATCCCATGAGCTGACATCATACTCAGTCTGATAGAAATCTTTGGGGCGGGAGTCGGGGTCGGGTGCCCAGTGGAACTTCCAGTCACCGTCGAGTGACTGCCAGAACTTACTGTTTTCCGGCAATACCTTGCGGGCATTATCCAAATGCTGGAACGGAAAGAAATAAGCATGCGGCTGCTCTTTGTTGAGCGCCAGGTTTTCGGGAGATTCCCACTCTTTTCCTGTAGGAGCATTCACCGAACCATAGGTGAATCCTTCTAACGGTTGGTCTGCAAAGCTCTGTATTGACAAACTACAACACAAAAGCCCGGTTAATAAGGTTTTGTTCATTAGGTGTAAAGTTAACAATTGGTTATTAATTAGGGTATAGTTATCGGGGGTAAATGTTCGGTCGTTTTAATCCATCACTGTTTCTGCTTTATCATCGTTTTAATTCGTCAAAATAGGTATCCAGCAGGCTCTTAGCAGCGATAAACGAAGTAAGATTTCCCTGCAGCACTTGTTGTTCCTTCTCCTGAAGCATCGCTTCAATCCGAGGATTGTGATAGAAGCTATCACGGAGCTGTTCATTGATCGTTTCGTACATCCAGTACTTGCTCTGTTCATTACGGCGATAGTCAAAATAACCGTTCTTCTTCACGAAGTCGATATATTCATACACCATGTCCCAGATTTCCTTCACGCCGATATTATAAAAACCGGAGTAAGTCAGCACCTTCGGAATCCATCCCGATTCGGGAGCCGGAAACAGATGCAGCGCATTACGGAACTGACTGGCAGCCAACTTGGCAGGTTCCAGATTATCTCCGTCGGCTTTGTTGATGACAATACCGTCCGCCATCTCCATGATTCCTCGTTTGATGCCTTGCAATTCATCTCCCGTACCTGCCAACTGAATCAGCAGGAAGAAATCCACCATAGAATGAACAGCCGTTTCGCTCTGTCCCACTCCGACGGTTTCCACAAAGATTTTATCGAATCCGGCAGCCTCACAGAGCACAATCGTTTCACGGGTCTTCCGGGCAACTCCTCCCAACGAACCAGCTGAGGGGCTGGGGCGGATAAACGATTGGGGATGTACGGAAAGTTGTTCCATACGTGTCTTGTCTCCCAGGATACTGCCTTTACTGCGCTCACTGCTCGGGTCGATAGCCAGCACCGCCAACTTCCCGCCTTTTTCGAGCACATGCAGACCGAATACGTCAATCGAGGTACTCTTTCCCGCACCGGGCACTCCACTGATACCTACACGGATGGAATTGCCGGAATAAGGCAGACATTTCTCGATCACTTCCTGGGCGACAGCCTGATGTTCGGGCTTCACGCTCTCTACCTGTGTCACAGCCTGACTGAGAATAGTGACATCGCCTTTCACAATACCTTCTACAAATTCCGCTACCGAAAGCTGACGCTTTTTGGGCTTACGTTTCAAATAAGGATTCACGGATGAGGGCTGTTCGATGCCTTTATTGACAATGAGTCCTTTATATTCTTCGTTATTTTCAGGATGTTCCATGATAATAAGAGTTAGCGTTTGATATTTATTTCAACTTTCGGACGCAACGGGTCGTTTGTAATCATCAAGATACGTAAATGATGTTTCTTATTACCTACATCCCGCTTGTGGATCGTCACTTTCAACTTGGTCATTCCGTCCGGCGGAATGACCGTCTTTTTCAGTCTTACTCCTACAGAAGAGTTGAATACCTGTAGCTTGCTGATGACTAACGGGGTCTTGCCCGCATTAGCAATCAATATATCATGGCTGACTTTATTCTTCTTGATCAACGGAATACTCAGGTCAATATTCGTCTCCGAGATGTGGATGGAAGGAGCATTCAAAGAATCTTTCTCCGTCATACGCGAGAAATCGGGAAGAAGAATAGCCGAAACGGGTATCTCATTGTCTTCACTCACTTTATCACCGGAGAAACGGGACAGGTAGACAGAGGTCTGTGTCAGCCCGAAGTCCTGCAGCTGGCTGGCATCCAGTGTCAGCTTGATCGTTCCTTTTTTACCCTTCAGCAGTACTTTAGGTTCCGCTTCCATCTTCAGATAAGGAGGCAGGTGCATCAACACCGGTTCGTACGGGCGGTCGGAAAGATTGGCAATGCTGAACGTCATAGACGGTTGCTGTCCGCGATAGACATCGGGGAAGGAGAACTCGTCACGGTCAATGCGGATATTGCCGATGGCATACGGAAGAAGTTTTGAATAATCTTTGATTTCCTGCACTACCTCACCGGTGAATTTCAGATAAACCAGATTCGGAGTGGCATTGCTGTATATGCCTATCGACTTGTCAAAACGTCCCAGCGCTTTCGCGTCAAAAGAGGCTTTCACAGTTCCTTTGGCACCCGGAGCAATGGGTTCCTTTGTCCAGTCGGCTACGGCACAGGCACAGGAAGTCGTGACATTGGTCAGCACCAACGGCTCGTTTCCGGTATTAGTGATGGTATATTCTACTGTTACCGGCTTTTTCCATTCTATTTGTCCAAAGTTGTGCGTCTCCTTGTTAGAGGAAATACGGGGTTGGGCAACAGCCGCCAAAGTGACAGTAAGCAGAGCAAATATCAATAGTAAAGTACGTTTCATGTGATATATTTTATTTTGGTCCACAAATGTAGGAGTTTTAGATGAGTTTTTCATCACAGATTACATAGATTAACACCGTTTGAGAAAATACTTTACCCAGTGACAACTCCTGCAACGCGGTATTCATCAACAAAAAGTTCCCCACCGATGAAGGAAGCCTTCATCGGTGGGGAACACCTTCCTCATCGGTGGCGAGTGCCCTGCTCACCGGTGGGGAAGAAATCTTCTCTGTGCGTTATTTAATAATAATTGTCATCGAAGCCGAATGCGAAGCGTATTCCGGCGCATAGGCGCATTGCATGGTTGCCAAACCTGTCTCATAGGTTCCCGCTCTGCTGATACGATAGCTATGTTCCAACACATACACTCCTTTTCCTAAATGGTCAAAGAAGAAATTGGTGGAAGCATCCTTGATGTCTACGTAATAGCCGATTCCATTACTCCAGTTGTAACCGGATACGCTGCCGATCGGTTCGAAGCAGGCGCCCCGCTGGTCTTTCAACTGTACGAAGTCCATCGGACGGTCTGCACGAATGCTCAAACGGGAAACTACTTTATCGCCTACCTGAAGAACGGTCTTTTCTGTAATAGGCTGTAGTTGAGGAGCATTGTTCACCATACGTTCCACATACAGTTGCTTTTGCACATTCAGTTCTCCTCCCTGTTGTCTCACATCCTTGATGGGTGATTCATATTCCGCGTAAACGGCTCCCCACGCGATGCCCGGATTTCTCTTTTCGACTTCTATCTTACGGGCGTCCACTACATTCTTCTGTGTAAACGAGCGTTTGATATAGCCCAGTCCCGGTACGGTAGTCTTGCTTGGAGAGACAGTTTCCAGCACCTCCTTTGCAATGACAATACGCACGTCTCCCTGATTATCGAGCAGGTTTACGCCTTTCATCAGTAAGGCATAGACAGCATCGGCAGTAGCTACCGGAGAATTCCACTGTTGGGTCTGTTTCTGTTTGAGCAGCCAGAGTTTCATTTCTTCTACGGTATCGTTATTTCCGCCTGTCAGTTCCAGTGCTTCCATTACGTCTACATGAGCCTGCATTTTCATTCCGCCCCAGGAATAGGGATTTTCATTGAAGGCGAAGAACATTCCCTGTTCGTCCGTCTTCGTCAGATGTTCTTTCAGTGAAGCGATGAACTCCTGAGCTTCTTTCTTCCGTCCGGCCTTATCCAGAATGATAGCGGCAATCGCTTTCGTATCCATCGAAGCGGTCGGAAGCATTTCGCCTATCTTGGACAGATAATAAGTATAGGCGGCTTTATTGGAAACCGGAACTTGTTCGCCGGACAGAGCGATCAGATACAGATATTGCAGGATACTTCCGGAAACACCTGTAAACTTCACACCGTCTTTCTGTGCTTTGAGAATTTCTCTATATTCCTTCAGAGCTTCCTGATGGAGATAGGTAAAGGCATTCTTCTGCAAGGCAAGCGCCGTGCCGCTTGGTTGTTCACCCGTCATCATAGCCAGACGGGCATTCAATTCGGCAATGTAGGTAGTGACGTAACGGCTGCCGGTCATACCTTTATACCACGACCATGCTCCGCTTGAATTCTGCAATTCCTGCAATCTTGTCAATGCGGCAATGTTGTTGCTACGGATATTGTTCAGATCGAACAGAGTGGCGATACGTTCTTTCTGCTGTTCTTCCGTTTGCGCTTCGAGTACCCACGGAGATTCGGATAACAGGATATTCTTCACTTCCTGGTTCTTTTGCAGGTTGCTCAGGAAGGTTTCCTTTGTTCCACCCTGTAGCTTCCAGCTATCGAATACAGCTTTAATACGTGGCTGGCTGTTCATGATGTAGGAAGCCAGTGTATTTGCGTAGTAAGCGGTAGCCCACGAAATGGCATTATTATTTTCCGGAAGGCTCAATGAAGGCAATGCCTGAATAGCATACCAGGCAGGATTTCCGGTAAATTCAATGGTTAGCTTACGGTCGGTTGCCGTCTTACTGTGATGATTGAACAGGCTGTCGAGAGAGAAAGTACGTGTTTCTTCTCCACGGACAGGCATCGGAAGCGTTTCTACCAGATGCTCTTTATTGCTGAGCACCGGAAGTAACTGCTGTTCGCCATCACTGAAGGTACCGCTGTCGGCTATCATCCGGCATCCCAGTATCTCGTATTTATCACTCACGGTAAACATGAAGCTGACGCCGATTGTCTTTCCGGCCTCTACGGTAAACTTCTGTTTCTGTGTGCTGATTACCTTTTCCGTCATCGGATCAAAGAGAATCATGCTCACCGTACCGACCTGCGGCTTTCCGGTCATGTTGGAAATGGAGGCGGCAACAGATGTCTTATCTCCGACACGTACGAAACGAGGCAGATTAGGAGTCAGCATAAATTCTTTGCTTGTAGTGGCTTCACCGTCCAGTGTGCCCATCAACATACCTTTGGTATGAGAGTAACCGCGGAAGTTCCAGCGGGTCAGGCTTTCGGGCATAGTGAAGGAGAAGGAAACTTCGCCTTGTTCATTGGTACGAAGTTGCGGGTAGAAGAAGGCTGTTTCCGCAAGGTTCGTACGCAGGTCGGCGGGAGCTTCGGGAAGGGTTTCTTCCTCGGATGCGCCGTCCGGCTTGCCTGCCTCTACTGATACCAGCTCTGATTCAAATACTGCATCCTCAGCAACACTTCCAGCCAAACCAGGTACATATTTTGCTTCCGCCTTACTTCTCGAAACGCCCCGTATCATCATACTGCCCGTCATTGAGGCCTGCTTTTGCACACCATATCCTCTGACCATCACTCCCGGCACCATTCCATTCAACGCCTGGTCCATCGACATCGTTCCCTGCGTCACAAAATGGTCAAATTCCATTGCCGGCACTTTAAGGTATTTATGATTCCACCAGTAGTTGAAGGAGTTATTACCGAAATATCCGCTCATCCAATTGGAATAAGGGATGATCTGATTATAGTAAATACTAAAATTCTGTTTTCTATTCCATATCTTATCCAGCGAAGCATCGTACATAGTTGCTAGCATTTCTGCCTCGGCAGCCTGTCCCTGCGGTGTCTTAATAGTCAGTTTCCATTCTTCTTTCTGTCCGGGACGCAGCTTATCACGGAATACTTCCCATTTCATGGTCAATGTCTTGTCCGGCAGACGCTTTTTCAGCCTTGCCTGTTCCTGATAGACTTGTCCGTCTCTTACCATACAGAAACTTACCAGTACTCCGTCACCATAGCTTTCCTGATATGGATATTTAAAATGTACAATTGTGTCGGACAGATTCATAGTCTTGCTTTCCAGCAACTTATTACCGGAAAATACATTCATCATCACATAAGCATCTTTTTTCGAAGTTCCGAAGCAGAACACGGCCGGATGCGTTGCATCAAATTCCGTATTTGCCTCATAGAACCAAACGGTCGTTTCTACCGGCGGACGGTTATCTTCGCGGGAGAAAAGAATGGTGTTGGCCTCAGCCGTCACTTCTTTGCCCTGTCCATCTTTTACGACTGCTTTCAACACATACGGTCCGGAAGGAAGGTTTCCCCACTCAATCGTCATTTCTTCGTTGGAAGTAAATGTACCTGTTGCAGCCGGATTCTCGTCCAGTTGCTTGAAGTCCGCATCTTTCGCCTGATAGAGGGAGAATGTGCCCTTCACTTCAACAGGCTGCCCATTCAGATTTTGTACCTTGAATACTGTGTTAAACGGTTGATTCTTACAGGTCTTCTCTTTTAATTCTGTTTGTAGAATCAGTGAACGGTTACCTGCTGCTATCACATCTGTAGACGACTGTGTTTCACCTGCTACATTGGTTGCAGTAGCCTCTATCGAGTAGCGGTAATAGATTCTGGTATTATTCTTATAGGCGTTATTTTCTTCCAAAAAAACCGGAATCGTAAATTCCCCGTCCTCATTGGCAATTACCTCACCGGAAGCAATCTGCGTACTTTCCGCCAGTCTCCAAAGATCGACAACAGAACGCTTCACTGTATATTTTACCGGAAGGTCTTGCAGCAACACACCGCTATAAGACTGTATCTTACCTTTCACCTCTACCTTATCGCCCAATTGATAACTGCCCTGCTGCTTGTCGAAAGTAATATCAAACGTCGGACGTTTATAGTCCTCCACGCGAATATTCGTTCTTCCCTCGCCGGCTTTCAACGAAAACATCCCATTCAGACAAGCGAATGGCAATGCAAAATCGACGGTAAACGAGCCGAATTCATTGGTACGAACCGCTTTCTGTCCAACTTCCTGATTATTTGCATCCATCAAAACAACAGTATAGTTCTTGTTCGGAAGTACATCTGCCGTATCAGATTTCTGTACATAGGCAATTCCTTTCACATATACGGTCTGACCGGGACGGTACAAAGAACGGTCCGTCAACAAAGTCATTCCTTCGGAGACCTTGTTTTCATCTCCGTAATATCCATAACTTCCACCGTAAATGCTTTGAAACGGCATACCGGTATCGATACCTTTAGCAGCTTTCAAATATCTGTATTCGGATTTCCAGGGGAAGACAACTTTGCCATCTGCCCCGGTTGTATATTCCTGCAATACTTTTTCGTCATTCGTATAAAGAGTTATTTTCGCGTTCGGTATAGGGTGTCCCGTTTGCCCGTCCAGCGTCACTACCTCATATTGATTTCCCGGCAAACGGCAGGTCAATACTTTGAAACGTGTCACATTGAATTTGCTTTCACTGTCTCTCTTGGCACGAATATCCGGAACGATACGCATTACATATTGTCCGACTTCCGGCGCTTTAAAGGTAAATACCGTATCCTGCGTCCGGTAGTCTTCGGGACGAAGAACTGCAAAGTGCTGTTCCTTTATCAACTTCTTTGCCTGATAAAGACGAAGTGTAAATCCATCCAGATTCTTGTGCGAAGCTCTTATTTCGATTTCCTCACCAGGGAAAGCTGTTGCAGCCGCAGTTACATTCAGAAACGGTGACAGGATGTCTTCGCGCAAATTCTTCAGAGCATTAATTCTACGATAACCGGGGTATAAACGGATGGCCTCATCACAAAGCTGCAAAGCTGACGTTTGCTGTTCTTTTTCAATCGCATAGCGAGCCTGGGCCAAATAAACTTCAGCACAAATACTCTCTGATTTAAATCTGCTTTTCAGTTCATTCAGTGCAGTAACGTAGGTATCTTCTGTTAATCCCGACAATCCTTTCTTCAGTTCGAAAGACCGGATGTTTCTATCTGAATCCCGTCTCCACTCTAAATAGCTGAGCGCTGTCAACACATAGCCTTCTTTCAAACCGGATGCTTTATAAGCAGCAATCATATTTCCATAAATTGCTATAATATCCTGTTTCACCGAAGATTCTTTTTCAGCAGACGAATCTTCCGAAATATCTTCCACCGGAGTGGCACGATCCAATCCCGCTACCTGCTGCAAAGCTACAATACTGCGGGTAGCCAGCAGATGATACATATCATGATGATAGTATTCACTTGTTTCGCCCAACTCAACAAAAGGAATATAAGTACGTGAAGATGTGTTAAGCAATAGTACGGAATCCGCCATTGCTTCCCTTACGTTTGTTCTCACTTTCTCTACAAACATGTTTGCTGTCCACTCCCTCATATCTGCCGAAGGAGCTTCACCTACAATCTCTGTCCGTTGCCGGAGTTGCCATTGATTGTTAAAAGCATACATTGAATAAATCTCGGCTATCAGCGAATGTAATACAGCTCGGTCCATGGGTTGGTCAGTTTGCTTTGCCCACAGTTCCAAACCATTCAGGTTCGTATACAGGCTATCTGGGGTCAGCATATCCCGGTATCTCATCCGCCACATATACGCTTTCAGCATTTGTGGAGAGTTCTTTTCTTTCTCCCCTTTCTGATAAATCTCGCCAGTCAGTTTTATCACAGTCTCAGGCAGGCTCTTCTTTTCTGCCTGCTCCACTTGTTTCCATAATTTGTCGTAAGTTTGTGCCTGCACTGCCGGAATCACTCCCAGACATAACAGCACCAGCATACAAATCTGCCTTATTTTCATAATCTTTCCAGTTTAAGTTTGATATATATCTGTATAAATAACAAAGTAAGGAATAAAAGTTTAAAGATTTATTCTTTTTCAATTAATTTTCAATAATTGTCTTATTTCATCTGATACCAAATTTGAAAAAGAGACAGCAATGTTCGATTTTTAAGATTATATTAGAAATTCAGTTGATCAAAAAATAGTGAACCAGCAAATAATTCGCATAAATAAGTGTAATAATATGCAGAAACATAGACTAATATTACATAAAGGTACGTGAAATATGCATCTTTTCTTACCAACAAAACCTTCGTTGGTTTAAAACCAACGGGATGTTCCTTTTAAACCAACGACTCTTTCCTCACCGAGGAACTTATTTATCACCGGCAAAAAAGTAATAAAAGAGGCATCGGGAGGCTATTTTTCTCTAGTTTATCGACAATAACAAACATGATAACAATAGCATAATGAATCATCAAATTTCAATAAAGTTACCAAATAACCAGTTTAAGATCAAGACAGCTTCAATTTAATCACAAAACCATCCAATTCATAAAAAGAGTAAATATCATAGTTACAAATGCCGAAGCTTTTTCATTCTATATTTATATGATGTTGGCATTAGCGTCTTCCTGACTGCTTAAATATTCTTTTTTTAAAGAAGATCCTTTTTTCACCATAAGACCGATATATACACAAATAGAAATAAAACAGGTGAGGAGCTAAAAGAACGTATCCTAATATGGGAAGATACCAAGAATATGTTATGTGAAAAGAAATACGAAAATAAAAATGGAAGAAAACAACAATATACTTTTTGATCTTTGATTTTCCCCTATTTAGTTCTATCTTTGTCTATGTTTCATATAAAAATGTAATTTAGATGGACGAGAGATTCAGACGATACCCGATAGGAATACAGAATTTCGAAGATTTGCGAAATAATGGTTATGTGTATGTTGATAAAACGGAGTTAATTTACCGTTTGACAAACACAAATAAGGTTTATTTTTTAAGCCGTCCCCGACGATTCGGGAAAAGTCTGCTAGTGTCTACACTCGAAGCTTATTTTTCCGGAAAGAAAGACTTGTTCGACGGATTGGCAATGGAAACTCTGGAAAAAGAATGGGCGGTTTATCCGGTGCTACATATTGATTTCAGTGTGAGTAAATATATGACTGCCGAAGCGTTAGCAGCCGTCATTAATTACCAGTTACTGCAATGGGAGAAATTATATGGACGCGAAGAAGGAGAAACGACTTTCAGCCTTCGCTTAAAGGGGATTATACAACGCGCATATACACAGACCGGCAAGCCGGTTGTGATACTTGTAGATGAATATGATGCTCCCATGCTGGACAGTAATAACAATACAGAATTGCAAATGGAAATTCGTGATATTATGCGCGATTTCTTCAGCCCTTTGAAAGCGCAAGGCCAATATATCCGTTTTCTTTTTATCACAGGTATCAGCAAATTCAGTCAAATGAGTATCTTTAGCGAACTGAACAACTTGCAAAATATCAGTATGTGGGATGAATATAGCGCTATATGCGGCATTACCGAACAAGAGGTACACACACTGCAAATCGATATTGAACAGATGGCTCAAGCCAATAACGAAACATATGAAGAAGCTTGTACTCATCTGAAACAACAATATGACGGATATCATTTTAGTGAAAATAGCGAGGATATTTATAATCCATTCAGCCTGTTCAATGCTTTCGCACAAAAGAAGTATTCCAATTTTTGGTTTTCTACCGGTACTCCCACTTTTTTGATAGATCTCCTGCAAGAAAGTAACTTTGATATCCGTGAGTTGGATGACACTACTGCAACAGCAGAACAATTTGATGCTCCCACTAATAGAATTACCGACCCTCTTCCAGTACTTTATCAAAGCGGCTATCTCACTATTAAAGGATATGACCCGAGTTTTCAGCTCTATACACTAGCTTACCCCAACAAGGAGGTCAGGAAAGGATTTCTCGAATCTCTTATGCCTGCTTATGTGCATTTACCCGCACGAGAGAATACATTTTATATAGTATCATTTATTAAAGACTTACGTGCCGGAAATTTGGATGAATGTTTGGAAAGACTGAAGTCCTTCTTCGCTTCTATCCCTAATAAGTTAAATAATAAGGAAGAGAAACATTACCAAACCATCTTTTATCTATTTTTCAGGCTGATGGGACAATATATAGATGTGGAAGTAGATACAGCTATCGGAAGGGCTGACGCCATCGTAAAATTACAAGATACCCTTTATGTCTTTGAATTTAAAGTGGACGGTACACCAGAAGAAGCATTGGCGCAGATTAATAGTAAGGAGTATGCCATTCCCTATCAGGTAGGAGACTGGAAAATAATAAAAGTGGGGGTAAACTTTGATAGTGCGACAAGAACTATCGGCACATGGAAAACAGAAAGATAAAGAATGCGGATTAGCCACTATCCAGCCTAAATGACAGAAATCGAGTAGGAGGAAAACGAAGTAGAAGTTTTCCTCCTACTTTCGTTTTCCGACCTCTCACACCACCGTACGTGCCGTTCGGCATACGGCGGTTCTCTTAACTGCGATGCAATTGGGTATAA